>CBIFVU010000050.1:0-18844 GCA_966185905.1 uncultured Lysobacter sp. | reverse complement strand
GCCTCATCCCCTCCGCGACCGCCGGACCGGGCCTCCATCGGATCGCGCGATGGCACCGCCGGCCCCCGCCGGGCGCGACCCCGCACACATTCGCCACAGTACGGTCGCGTGCCCGACCCCGCCGCTCTCCGCTAGAATGGGAAATTCTGGGCCGCTCCCGGCCGGACACCCCACAAGGAATCCCCGCACGATGAAGATCCTCGTCGGCTACAAGCGCGTGGTGGACTACAACGTCCGCATTCAGGTCAAGCCGGATGGCTCCGGCGTGGTCACCGACGGCGTCAAGCTCTCGGCCAATCCCTTCGACGAAATCGCCCTGGAAGAAGCCCTGCGCCTGCGCGACAAGGGCATCGCCACCGAGGTGGTGGTCGCCACCCTCGCCCCGGCCGACGCCCAGGCGCACCTGCGCAACGGCCTGGCCATGGGCGCCAACCGCGCCATCCACGTGGTCGCCGACCAGGCCATCGATTCGCTGACCGCCGCCCGCGCCCTGCTCAAGCTGGTGGAGAAGGAGCAGCCGGACCTGGTGATCCTGGGCAAGCAGGCCATCGACGACGACGCCAACCAGACCGGCCAGATGCTGGCCACGCTGTGGGGCCGCCCGCAGGCCACCTTCGCCTCCAAGCTGGAAGTGGCCGACGGCAAGGCCACGGTCACTCGCGAGGTCGACGCCGGCCTGGAAACCCTGGAAGTGGACCTGCCGGCGGTGGTCACCACCGACCTGCGCCTGAACGAACCGCGTTTCATCAAGCTGCCGGACATCATGAAGGCCAAGAGCAAGCCGCTGGAGACCCTGGCCTTCGCCGACCTCGGCGTGGACGCCGGCGCCTCGCTCAAGACCACCCACTACGCCCCGCCGCCCAAGCGCAGCAAGGGCGTGATGGTCAAGGACGCGGCCGAACTGGTCGCTGCACTGAAGCAGAAGGGGTTGCTGTAAGCCCCCGAAGCCGAGGCCGGGCCCAGGCGTGCGCAGCGAGCCGGGCCGAGCGCCCGCACCCGCAGGCACGCTCCAGCCAGCCCATGCCGCAGTCCCACAAGAATTTGGAAGATTCCCAATGAGCAAGGTTCTGATCGTCGCCGAACACCTGGAAGGCAAGCTCAACGCCTCGACCGCCAAGTGCGTGTCCGCGGCGCAGGCGCTCCAGCCCGAATCCATCGACATCCTGGTGCTGGCCGCCGACCCGGCCGGCGTCGCCGCCCAGGCCGCGCAGATCGCCGGCGTGGCGCGCGTGCTGGCCGTGGCCGACGCCGCCAACGCCCACGCCATCGCCCAGGTGCAGGCGCCGCAGGTCGCCGCACTGGCGCAGGGCTACAGCCACGTGTTCGGCCCCTCGACCACCTTCGGCAAGGACCTGATGCCGTGCGTGGCCGCATTGCTGGGCGTGGCCCAGGTCTCCGACGTGATGGCGGTGGAAGCCAGCCACACCTTCAAGCGCCCGATCTACGCCGGCAACGCCATCGTCACCGTCGAGGCCCCGGCCGGCCAGACCGTGGTCGCGACCGTGCGCACCGCCTCCTGGCCGGAAGCCGGCCAGGGCGGCAGCGCCGCGGTGGAAGCCGCTTCCAGCGGAGCCGCCCTGCCCTCGCACACCCGCTACATCGGCCTGGCCGCCGGCAAGTCCGACCGCCCCGACCTGCAGAGCGCCAAGCGCGTGGTCTCCGGCGGCCGCGGCGTGGGCTCGGCGGAGAACTTCAAGATCATCTACGACTTCGCCGACAAGCTCGGCGCGGCGGTCGGCGCCTCGCGCGCGGCGGTCGATGCCGGCTACGTGCCCAACGAACTGCAGGTCGGCCAGACCGGCAAGATCATCGCTCCGGAGCTGTACGTCGCCGTCGGCATCAGCGGCGCGATCCAGCACCTGACCGGGATCAAGGACGCCGGCACCATCGTGGCGATCAACAAGGACGGCGAAGCGCCGATCTTCGAGATCGCCGACATCGGCCTGGTGGGCGATCTGTTCAAGCTGTTGCCGGAACTCGAACAGGCGCTGGCCTGATCGCGGACCCGCGCCGGTTCCGGATGGACCGGCGCACTTCGGACGGCACTCAGCGGCCGCCGACACAGAGCCGGCCGCAGGGCCGGCTCTGTGCGTTTGCGAGCCCCCGCGAGGGAGCAGGTTACACTGGCCTGCCTTTTCCGCCTGCGCGCGCGCCCTTGCCCATGAACGCTCCGGCTACGGTCAGCATCGTCGCCACCTTTCACCGCGAGGGCTTGCTCGCCCACCGCAGCCTGTTGTCGATGCAGCGCTGCCGCGAGGCTGCGCTCGCCGCTGGCTGCCAGGTGCAATGGGTGCTGACTTTGGACCGCGCGGACGCGGAGACCACCCGCGTGGTGACTGGATTTCCGGGGCTGCAGGCGCAAGACGTGGTCGCAGCGATCGACGTCGGCGACCTGGGCCTGTCGCGCAACCACGCTGTCGGCCTGGCCGGCGGAGAGTGGATCGGCATTTGCGATGGCGACGACTATCTCTCGCGCAACTGGATCGCCGCCAGCCTCGACGCCCTGCGCCCGGCACCGGATACTTCCATCGCCCATCCGGAACTGATCGTGCACTTCGACGGCGAACAGGCGCTGTCGCGCCAACTCGCCCAACGCGATCCGGACTTCGACCCAGCGATGATGCTGATGGTCAACCCGTGGAACTCCTGCTCCTTCGCCCTGCGCCGGATCTATCTCGACTGCCCCTACCTGCTGTCGCGCCCAGGCGAGACCGGGTTCGGTTTCGAGGATTGGCACTGGAACTGCGAAACCCTGGCGCGCGGCCTGGAACATGTGATCGCCGCGCAGACCGTGCACTACGTGCGGCTCAAGCGCAGTGGTTCGCTCAATCGTGCGCATGCGGCCGCACGTGCGTTGATCCATCCGACAGCGTTGTTCGATCCTGGCGCCCAGCAACGCTGACGCCGCGGCGCTCAACCGCGCTTGTCGATGGTCAGCAGCAAGTTGCTCGGCCAGCCCAGCAGGCGCACAGAGTCGGCATGGTAGGCGCGCAACCTCAATGTCTCGCACAAACTCACCAGGTCGCCGCGCCCCAGCAGGTTGAGATTCTCCTCCAGCGACAGCTCGCGGTGGCCGATGGCGCTCAGGAATTTGCGGAAAGCCGCCGGGGGCAGCCAGTGCACCAGCGGCAACACTGAATGGAACTCGATCGGATACCAACGGTTCGGCGTGGTCAGGAACACTTTTCGCCGCGACACCCGCACCAGCTCCGAAATGAACCGCCCCTGCTGCTCGCGATCGCCGACGTGCTCGAGCACGGCGTTGGAATGGACCACATCGAAGGCATCGTCGGGAAACGGCAGGCTCCGTCCGTCGCCGCGCACAAAACGAAGGCCGGGGTAGCGTTGTTCGAGGAACGAGGCGTCGTCTATGCCGCAGGCAGTGATCTTGTCCTTGTACGGATACCAGGCCTCCAGGAAGTTGGCCGCTTCCAGCCGGTCGTCGGAGGACGCCCCCACGTCCAGCACGGTCTCCTCGGCCGCGATCCCGGTCGAATCCAGGAAGCGCTCGAACATGAGCTGCCGCATCCGCGCCACGATCCGGTCCGAGAGGGTGCCAGCCTTGACTACGCTGTAGTGAGGGCTGATCTCGATTTCGCGCTGCTTGCTGGCCATTGCCACCCCGGTAGCTGACATGCAGGCCATTGATATCTCTAAACAAGAAGGATTTGCAACAAAAATAGATTTCTAGAACAGATTTATGAGGCCTGCGTCTAGCGCCTAGCCAGGTATCGCCCTCACATACGTACCCGTATTGATCGGCACCTCGCCTCCGGCTACTCAGCCCCTTTCTCTGCCGTACTGCCCGAGTCGACCGGCACGAGGTTGAAAGGGCCGAGCCCGACCTCCTACGCTGAATCGACAGGGCCGCCACTGCGCCGGCAGGCGCGACCCAACCGCCTGCCCCGTAGTCGTTGGAACGAGTGTGCTTTCTGCCCACTCCCGGCTCGAAAGCATCCCGATCCCTCGCTCCGGCCGGCACCGCCCGATCGGGGACGTCACTGCTCGGCGAACGGCGGGCGCACGGCCGCTGCCGCCCCCTCGTCGAGGAAAAGACCCGAAGAAAATGAGATACTGAGCGCCTGTCCCGCCGCTGCCCTGCGGCAGAGCCCAACGATAGAACGCGGGGAAAGCGTGCGCGCGAATCCGACCAAGGCATCGGTTATCGACAGGCGATGCCGCTCAGGCCTCCCCTCGCAACGCTTCCCGGCCGCTTCGCCGGCACGCCGTTTTTCTCTTTGCCCGGTCGCGCCGTCCGCATGGGGCGCATGAAGGGCGGATATGCTCGAATTCCTTCTCGCCCAGTATCGTTTGATCGACGAGCACCTGCTCTCGCGGTTGTCGCACCGCGCGCAGCGGATAGTGAAGAAATCCCTGCTGTCCACCGCCCGATTTTTCCTTGGCGCGCGCCTGCCCGCCACGATGGATGAACGGCGCATGCTGTGGCGGCTTCCGCCGCGCCTCGCGCGCCCTTCCTTGCCCGCTTGGGCGCACAACGACATGGACGAACTCGCACGCGTCGTCGATGCCTCGTTGGCTCCCGGGCCGTTCATGGCGTCGCGGCCACCGATGCGGATCATACCGCCCGACCGGGCTCAAGCCGGGCATGCCTATTTCGCCCTGGCCCGGCTCGCGGGCCAGCGCGCGGATGCAGTGCTCCTGGCCCCGGCCGCAGCCATCGATTCCGGCCACGCGCAGGCCTATGCCGCCGCATGGAGCGCATGCGGCATCAACGGCCTCTACCTTGCCTGCCCCGCCGAGACTGTTGTTGTCCGCCCGGAGCCGCAGCCTGCCCTGGCAACGGACGCCTGGATCGTCCTGGAAGACGCGCTGGCGGCCTACCGGTTGCTGCCGGAGGAAATGGTGAGCGTCGTCGCTCGACTGCTGATCCAATGGGCACCGGCAACGATCCACGTCTGCGCATCGGATTTCGGCTGGGCGCTGCTGGAACGCCATGGCCTCGCGTTGAGCCAAAACTCGAAGCTGTTCGTCTCGCTCTCCACTTCCGTGCCGTCCACCGCGGATGCCGGCATCGCCCACCACATCGCACAGGCGGACCCGGCGATATCGGCGTACTTCGTCGACGATCCCGAAGCGGCCCGGTCCGTGAATGCGAAGCTGGGCGTGTCCGAGCACAAGATCCAGGCCATCGGGCCTCGCTCGTCGCCGTTCGATGCCGATGCCCGCCAAGCCCTGGCTGCGCGCCTGCGCGGCGTCGCATCTTATTTCCCTCCGTCCGTGGCAAGCAAAGCATAGCTGGAGCCGTCGACTTCCATGAAAGTACTCGTCACCGGCGGCGCCGGATACATCGGAACCCATACCTGCCTGGCCCTGCTCGAACAAGGCCACGACATCGTGGTCTACGACAACTTCTGCAACAGCTCCCCCCTGGCCTTGGCCAGAGTGGAGGAACTCGCGTCGGCCAAGATCGCCTGCGTGGAAGCGGACATCCGGGACGAGACGCGCCTCCGGCGCGCATTCGCCGACCATCGATTCGACGCGGTGATCCACTTCGCCGCCTTGAAGTCGGTGGGAGAGAGCTGCGCGGACCCGCTTTCCTACTTCGACAACAATATCGCCGGGACGATCGTGCTGCTCAAAGCCATGCGCGAGGCGGGGGTAGGCCAGCTGGTGTTCAGTTCATCGGCCACCGTTTACGGCGATGCCGAATCGGTCCCCGTGCGAGAAGACTCCCCACTGGGCGCCACCAACCCTTATGGCCGCACCAAGCTGGTGATGGAGCAATTGATCGGCGATGTCTGCCGCGCTCATCCTGAATTCAACGCTTCGATCCTGCGCTACTTCAACCCCGCAGGCGCCCACCCGAGCGGCCGCATCGGCGAAGATCCCCGCGGGGTACCGAACAACCTCATGCCCTACGTCGCCCAGGTAGCGGCGGGGCGGAGGAAAAAGCTCTCGGTGTTCGGCTCTGACTATCCCACCCCTGACGGCACGGGCGTGCGCGACTTCATACACGTGATGGACTTGGCCGAGGCCCATGTGGCCGCATTGGAAACCATGGCCCGGGACCGCGCCAACCTGACCTTGAACCTCGGCACCGGTCGCGGACACAGCGTATTGGAACTGGTCGCGGCCTTCGAAGCAGCCAGTGGCCGGAAAGTGCCGCTGTCTCTGGCGCCGCGGCGACCGGGCGATGTAGGCGAGCTGTGGGCCGACCCAACCTTGGCCCGAGTTGTGCTGGGCTGGAGCGCCAAGCGCGACCTGCAATGCATGTGCAAGGATTCTTGGCGCTGGCAGTCGGAGAATCCTTCAGGCTATCGCTGAAAAAGCATTGCGCACGCTCCGCCAACCAGCCGATTCGAATAATTCGTCTTTCCGCGAGCTACTGGAATGACCAGCGAAAAAACGCACTTCACGTCTCGTCCGGCTCGATGGGCAGCGCCTCTGGCCAGCGCCTCGGTCGGCACTTTGCTCGCGCAATCCCTGTATTTCCATTACTTGATCCGAGACGGCCACACTCCTCTTGACACTGGGATCAGGGTCGCTGCGATGAGCGTTGTCGCCGCCTTGATGCTATGGCCCCTGGCCAACCGGCTGCGGGCCGCGTTGAACGCCCCGACTGCCCGAACGATCTGGAGCCTCTGCGTGTTTCTGGTTGTCGGCTGGCTGGCGACTTACGCCATTCCACTACGGGAAGCGCCCGCCGGCCGAGAATCCTTCGTGGAATTGTCCACCGCCGGCCATAAGTCCCCCTCCTCTCAGGGGTCCGAAGTCTGGTTTCGTCTGGAAGTAGACGGCCATCCGATACCTGTCTCGGAATGGCAGAGCACCGGAACCTGGGACAGCAAGGACGGTGCCTGGGTGACTTCGGGACCGGCCTCGATGCGCTGGCGCGGCAAAGTAAATGAGGGACTGAAGCTGTCGCTGCTACACCACCCATGGTCCGGCATCGCCGACATCGACATAGACGGAAAATCCCAGACATTGGACTTGTACGCGCCTGAGTCCGAGCAAGGGATGAGAGCGATCGATTGGAGCGCAACCGGATCCGCCGGGCCTTATCTGCACACTCCCTCGAGGAACGCCCTGCAGCGGTGGATTCACGCGATTGACTCGGTCCTTATCGGGCTGGCTCTGTTCTTCCTATTCGAACTGCTGACCTTCAGGGCCCCTCCTCAAACCAACACTCGCGAGCCACGGTGGCTTACCGAAATCGCCTGCATGTCCACGCCAATGGTGCTGGTGTGGGCGACATTTCTGTTGGCCTTTTTCCCCGGCGTGATGACCCCGGATTCGACCGACCAATGGAGGCAGGCCAGCAGCGGCATATACAACGATTGGCATCCGCCCTACCACACCATGGCGATCGGAGCGCTACGCAGGGCGTGGGATAGCCCAGCGATAGTCGCGTCGGTTCAAGCGATGATGCTGGCACTGGCTATCGCCTGGTTGATTTCGACCGTCCGCCGAGCTGCCGGTGCTCCAAGATGGGCGGGACACGCAGCAGCTTGGCTCTGCGCATTAAGCCCGATACTTTCCATCACGAGCATCACGTTATGGAAGGACGTTCCGTATGCCGCATCAGTGGTCGCCATTACGGCCGGGAGCATATCGATCCTTTCCGCGAAATCGCTCCATTTGCGTATCTGGTGGAAACTGGGAGCGGTCGCCCTGCTCATGCTGATGGCGATGCTGCTCCGTCACAACGGGCCGCCGGTCGCGTTGGCCGTCATTGCCAGCCTGTGGTGGCTCATGCGCGGACAGAGAAAGGCGCTGTCTGTGCTGGCTGTGGCGGTAGTGGGGACGTTCCTTGTTTTGAAAGGCCCGGTGCCCGGCTTGCTCCACGTCCGTCAAACGAACGTTTCTTATACCTTGGTGGCCCACCACGTTGCCGGGCACCTCGCGTCCGGAGAGTCGCCGGAAGACGCGGCATCTCGCGCCCTACTCCAACGCATCGGCAAGGGGAGCGAGCGCTGGCCCTATAGCTGCGCAACCGTCGATCGAACCATCTTCACTGAAGGCTTCGACAATTCAGTGGCGAAAGAGAATCGCGAGCAATTGCTTCATGTTTGGCTGTCCTTGGCCAAGGACAATCCGCTTACCGAACTGAAGCATTTCGGATGCGTGAGCAGCATCGTCTGGATGATGACGGACGAGCAGGAAGGCCCGATATACCACATGGCCTTACCCTATTATCGCAAAGGGGAACGCCTGAGATGGTTCACCGACACTGCCTTGACCGACCTAGACCGAGGCGCGGGGGAAGCACCCATCATCCCCGGGCTCGCCGAGCGGCTAGCTTGGGCGATGCCGCCCCCTGAGTGGGACCTGGTTTGGCGGCCTGCGAGCTACCTTTTCCTGTTTCTGTTCGCTCTTTCTGTCGGAGTTCGGCGGAGAAACGATTGGACGCTGGGCATCCTGGCGGTACCGGTGCTCTCTCACTCGGGCATATTGGCCGTGTCCAACGTCGCCCAGGACGTACGCTACCAACTGGCCGTAGTGGCAGTGGCGTTGGCCGCCTCCCCCTTGCTCCTGACCGCCCGGCGCCCGCCGGCTGAGGTGGCCAGCTAGCCGCAACTACTCCGGCTGTCGCGAAGCCGTGTGCCTTCAATCGACTTTTCCAAAAATAAATCGCGACTGCACCCAATATGAAACCAGAACGCCGGTTACGCCTGCGATCACGAATGTCAGATATCCGGGAACAGCGGCACTCGCTCCCAAACCGCTGACGGCGCCGGTAAGCGCGGCATTCGCGACCTGGAGCAGGAAATACAAGGGAAACGCACGCCTGCTCGATGCTCCGCTGCGGAACGTGAGATATTTCTGCAACAGGAAGGTGGGGAAAACGGCCAGCAGCACGGCAGAAGCGGCCGCATATGCCTCGGAAACGCCTAGGCGGTAGTGCAACAGATTGGAAAACAGAAGATACAGGGCGAAACCCGTCCCGCCGGAAAACAGGAACATCACATAGCGCCGCAGTCGCGTCGAACCGATTTTCGATGTGGCTCTCATGTGAATTCGTCGCAGTAAACAAGGAATGCCGCCCGCCCCCTGCCATCGCGGTTGCGATCACGCTTGGGGCCCGGGGGCACTCAAGCGCGACCTCGCCGGCGATCGTAAGTCTGGGCAATCGCCGGCCCTTCTCGGCGCCGGCTATCGGCGAACGTTCCGCGCCCGCAGTATGAGCAGAAACAAAAAGAACGCCAGGACAAAGGTGTCCGAAGCCGCGACCAACGCCGCAATGCACGCATCGAAAGTGGTTTTGGCCGGTCGCCCCTGCAAGGGGAACCGCATGGGTTGCGCCCCTTCGGGGCCGTTCAATTCGAACCGCTGCTTACGTCCTAACCAAGTCACTTCCGCTGCGCCCGACCACGGATGGCGCGTAAGCACCAACTCCGCGGACTTGCCAAGAGGGACTGCCCACGACAAGACAGCAGCGGATGGGTTGCCGGACACGACCGTGCCCTTGTCCCTGAGCTCCCACCCATTGGGGATCGGAGCGGCGGGCTTAACCCAGCGATCTCCCGCCAGGGCCACCTTGGCCCAGACCTCGCCCTTGCCGGCGTCGGCGCTGGCCCCGGCATTGACCACGATCAACTGAGCGGCCCTGGGAAATACATCCGAACGCACGGGCAATACGTAATAGATTCCGGCCCCTATCAGCAGGGCCAAGCCCAAGGTCGGCCACGCCACTGGAGCGGCTGCATCCTCAGCCACGCGCTCGGCCAGTGTCTTCTTGAACAGATAACCTAGCGCGACGGCGAGCCCTACCGCCACCACGGCCACTGAAGCACCGAACTCCTTGTACCCAGAAGCATGGGCGATAAGCGAAACCGACAAGGCGCAAGAAAATATCCACAGCACCCACCTGGCAGCACGAGCGCTCATCGCCCTTCCCTCCGCCCACGAACGACGCGCCCACCCCAGCTCACCGCGCGTTTAGCCAAGCGCAGCAAACGCGGAGCTCTACGTTCCAGAAAACGAGCCGCTCCCAAAGCCAACGCCACGGTCTCGCTGGAGCGATACCCCTGGAGTTCGTGGTAATCCGCGTTGGAAACCACAGCCGTCGCCTCGGCGCTTCCACCCAAACCATCGATGACGAACATAGGCAGCCGATTGGAGCCGAAGTGGAAGTATTTGTTCCGCACGACATTATGCCGGCGAAGCTTCGCGGCGAAAGGCGACACCGGCGTCGCCGCTCCCGCCTCCGTCGCCAAGTCGACGCTGCTGGATACTATGTAGCGCACGCGCTGCGAGGTCGCTCGCTGATGGAAATCCCACCAGACCTCGTGCTCGAGATCGCCGCGGAACCCGATGCGGCGCGCGACGCCGGCACGCAACATGCAGGACGTCGGCGAATAACGGTTGACATACAACCCTTGAGCGCGAGCCTCCCCCATCACTAACCAGTAGTTGTCATAGGCTTGCAAAACCCCCTGGTCGAAGCTGGCGGCCGGCTTGAGCTGCCCTGTCACCGCCGTCGCCACGCCAAAAGCAGGTTCTCGCTGCAACGCTCCAGAAGCCTCTACGATGAAGTCGGGCGAAACCACGTCTCCAGCCCGCAGGAACAATATGTAATCCGAGGACACCGCTTCCACGGCCCTGGAAAGCACAACCCCCGGCGTTGCCGCGACGCCGCACCGGAGCACGCGGATACGACCGGAGTGCCTCTCTTGTTCGAGGCGCTCCAGAATCGACTGCGCAACCACGTCGCTCCTGCCGCCGTCGGCGACCAAGATCTCAAGTTCCTCGTGAGAACTTCCGGCCAGGCTATCGAGCGTCGCAGCCAATGAAACGCCTGAACCGTTCGAGACGACCACCGCCGTGACCCTGACGCTGTTCGGAGCGAAGCTTGGGCTGGCGGCCTGGTCGAGCTCTCCTGGGAACGAATCGACCGGCGCCGTCACCGGACGCAATCGGTGAGTGGAAAAATACACCGACTCCAGTGCTGCCACCAAGCCGTCGGACGAGCCATCGAAACTAACGCAATTCTCCCCATGCCGCCACGGAGTGCCTTCGCCGAACGCAGGGTTGTTGGCGTTCACCACGCACAACGCGCCGCTCATGGAGGCCTCGTAAGCAGCAAGGCAGAACGACTCATAAACCGACGGGAACAGGCAAACCGAGCGAGCGATCATGCTGTCCCGTGCATCGCCCGAAACTCCCGCCAAGAAGTGAAAACGGTCGAGCAGGGCGTCCGGCACCAGAGCCTTAACTTGGCCGAGGTAGCTTTCATCGAAAGTGTGCGCCAGCAGATACACAGGAGCTTCGATGCGCGGATGCCGAAGCAGAAATTCCGCGACGGCGCGCACGAACGTTTCCGGGCGCTTGAAGTGCTGGATCTTGGAGGAAAAGGTGATCGGCGTGGATGTATTCGGCCGAACCACCTCTCCAGCGATGGGACCACTTATCTTGACTGGAGGGGCGTGCAGCCTTAGGCGCGGCGTCCAGTCCGCGTCGTCGAAGTCGAAGAAGTCGCGCACGGTATCCGCTACCGGCTGTAGCTGGGCCACCACCAGATCGCAATCGGCCAGCGCCTTGCGCTCCAGATCGTAGAGCGCCAACGCCGAGGCATCGCAGAACCGCTGTTCGAACGACGTCAGGATGCTGTCGGTCGAATGCAGTCGCACCGCCAGCGTTGCTTGGCGGAACGCGCGTCCCAGCCGCTTCTCCTGACAGGCAGGGAACGCGATTCCGCCCCAGTCAGTGAACTCTACGTACCCAAGGGGACCATGGTCGCGCTCCAGGCGGCGCAGCGCTTGGAGCGCCAGTACCGACTTCAACCGCAACGGGGAGTCGCTATATGCGGAGGCTATAGGGTAATCACGCCCTTCCTCGTCCGCCAGGGCGTAATCCTCCTCGCCGACGGCGAGCAGGATAGGCTCGGGATAAACCCCCTTGAAACGCTGGGAGGACAAATCGCGCCCCAGATAGACTATCGCTGTCCGCGCGAGTTCTTCCTTGCTGGATTCTGCGAGGATATTGCCGACCACGCGGCCGATTCCGCCGGCGGTGAACGGATACAATTCCTGCGTAACGAAAACTCGCAAACCCTTCATCACAGCTCCAAGAACTCAGCGTACCGATCTACCGCCAGGCGGGACAACGCCCCTGCGTAATCTTCCATCATCGCGTCGACCTCGGCCTGAGGCGAGGCCAGCACCTCATCGAGACGTGATCGTATATCTGCGATGGACAGCGGGTTTGCCACCTCGGTCAGGCGGACATAAGGGTGATCTTCCAGCACGTCCAGGAAAAGCGGCCCGCGCAGGCAAGGAGTGCGGGCAGCCAACGCCTCCAGATCCACCATCGGGTGGCAGTCTACGACGCTCACGTTGAGGACAATATCCGCCGCGCTCATCGTCTGGATGATCTTCATTTGGTCTTGAGGAGGAAGTCTGCGCAGGGGCTTGTCGCAAGCCGCAACATGAACTGCGTCTTCAGCCATCACCCAAATTTCGCCAACTCGTTCGCTGGCGCCAGCGGCCGCCAGATTCGTTCCCAGATTCTTGTGCAGCAAGTTCCAGGACGGACTGAAGGCTATGGCGGCCTGGCTCCTCCTTGCGCCATGGCGCCGCACGCTGCAGGAGGGAACCGGATTGAGGAGTTGCTTGGCGAAATTTTCGCCAGGGGCCGCAACCTCCATGCCTCGGCGAATGGCGTTGAACCTCCGAAGGACGCCATTGGCCAACAGCTTTGCCATTAATTGGAAGAATTTCCGCTCGGGCTCCCAACACCACATCGCAGCGGTCCCATGCCACACACCAAACATTTCGAATCCCGCCCGCTTCATCCCCACCGCGAAGGCATACATGTTCTCGGACATGCCGTGAACAACAAGCTTGGCGATGCCGCGCGCACGCAGATCTGCGACGATGGATTCCATTTCGCCAGCCGAAAGAGCGCGGTTAGCCGAGATACCCAACTTTGCTCCGGGCAAAGCGCCGGCCGCGGCGCGAATGCCGAACCACTCCTGGTGGAAAACTTGGGCCACGTTTCCAAAACGCGCGTCCTTATTGGCGAATCGATGATCCAAAGGTGCATCGTGCACAAAGCCGCGGGTCTCCTGCACGCCAGCATGCAGGATGCGCCCGGGAGCTTTTCCCGGGCGAGGCTCGAGAATGTCGCTGCGCGCTGCGGCGATCGCTCGCCTCAATTCGCTGCGCAACGACAGAGACGGCTCAAGGACGCGCTCCCGGCCTCCTGCGCCCCCCCCTAGCGACACAGGGGGGCCTCGCCGCGCGTCCCCTTCCCTGTCGGCGCTCAGCCTCTCCGCCACCCGTTCGAGCCCGGCCAAGCGAAGGTCGTCCAGGGTGACGTCCCTCAGCTCCGCCGAATGGTCTGCCAAGCGAAGGACCCGCCCAGCCGCATCGGCCCGCGACAAGTGGTAAGCCGCGCAGTTCGACGGCAGATACGCATGGACGTCGATGCTCCAGTCTCTAGCGAGTTCACCCGCGACATCGTGCACCCAAAGCTTAGGTTCGCCGCTCGGTTCGCGGAACGACAAGGCGCTCAAGGGGTTTTCCAGCAAAATCACCCGCCCATCGGGCGCCAGGGACCGCTCGATGCTGGACAACAATCGCCGAGCCTGCTCCGGAGCGTTGCGAACCATGATCGATGCCGTCACAGCGACATCGAACTGGATTTCGGGAAAGGCCTCCGCGACGTCTTTTGCGACGCCGATCTCGGCGGCGACCGGCACTGACTCGCCCGACAGGGACCCCAGCGCATGCTCGGGAGTGCCGTAGCCAAAGTAGTCCACTTGGACCATGGCAGCCAACAAGCGCGCCAGGGACTCGCTCCCGCAGCCGAAATCCAGCACTCGCAGACGCCTTCCCAACTCGGTACTGCGGCGAGCTAGGCAGTCGGCGACCCATCGCTCTTTGGACCGATCGACATCGACCGGACTATCGCGGACGACCCGTTCGGATTCGCCGTCATACACGTAAGGCGTGCTCGAGGTCATTTCCTGTCGTCCCTTTCGATTGACGCCACTTCCCCATGCTCCATGAATACGCGCACGTTACACAAATGGTCGACCACTTCTCGGCTGTGCGAAGCCAGTACCAGGATGCTTGCCGCATCCACGAGCTTGCGGAGCCTGCTTTCAGCCCGCTGCACGAACTCGGCGTCGCCCACACTGAGCCATTCGTCCATCAACAGAATCTCTGCATGCACGCTGGTCACGATGGCAAAAGCCAATCGGAGGGTCATGCCGCTGGAGTAGGTGCGAACTGGCATTTGCAGGAACTCGCCCAGACCTGAAAACTCGGCGATTTCCGGCGTCAGCGTTCGGATCTGCGCGTAATCCAGACCCTGCATCAGGCCTCGGAGCATGATGTTCTCGTAACCGGTAGCCTCGAAGTCCATACCGAGGGTGACATCCAGCAGGCTGGAAACCTTGCCCCTGATCTCGATATTGCCGCTCGTCGGCTCGTAAATTCCCGCAAGCATCCGCAACAACGAAGTCTTGCCGGCTCCATTGTGGCCCATGACGCCCACTCGATCGCCGGGCCGGAAATCCAAGCTGACATTGTTCAGGGCCTGGATGACCATGATGTCTCGACTGGCCGAACCAACGCGGCCGCCGGTCGCCGCCGCCAGCGCTGCGCCCTTCAAAGATCGATTGATCGTGCCGTAGATGGGAAGGTGAAGACTGCAGTTTTCAAGCCGGATGGATGACATGGATCAAACCCAGAACGCCAAGCGGCGCCGATAGCGCACGAAAAAGGGGATGGCGATCGCGTACAACAGTACGATCAGGCCGAACAGCTTCGCGTAGGTGGTCCATGGCACCAATCCCTCCACCACTGGGCGCCGAACCACTTCGATCAACCAATGGAACGGGTTCCACTCGGCGAAGTAGACTCGTTGCTTCAAGAGGCTGGACTTCCAGAAAATCGGGGTAAGGAAGAACGCGAGTTGCACCGCGCTGGCGATGATTTGCTGCAGGTCGCGGAATCGCGTGCACAGCACACTCAGGATATATGCGGCCGGCAATGCTGCAATCAGCACCAGCGCCACGCCGGGGATCATCAGCAGCCAGCGCCAATGGGGCTCAATGCCCAAATACAGCATGAACGGCACAAACGCGATGAGATTGTGCGCAAACACCACGAGATTGCGCTTGAGCACGCGCATGATGTGCGCGGTATAAGGCAATTTCACTGAACGGAGCAAGTTCTCGGCATTAACGAACGACGCAGCCCCTTCCAGGATCAACGTCGAGATCAGGCCCCAGGTAATGACTCCCATCGACAAATAGGGCAGAAACTCGTCCAGATCTATGCCAAACAGCGTTCCATAGAGCGGCCCCATGCCCAGAATCAGCACCATCATGGTAATGGTGATCCAGAACGGCCCAAGGATGGATCGTCGGTAACGCTGCCGGATGTCCATCGCCGAAAGGGTCACCCATACGGGATATGCGCGGATTCCATCGACGATGTCCTTCCACGCCAATTGAAGTTGCGACGCGCTCACTACTGATGCGCCCCGGCCTGGATTCTGCGCGGCCATCAAATCCCCTCCAACGCCGTGGCCAACTCAGCGCGCAGGTCGCCCACGTCCTCCACGCCCACCGACAGGCGCACCAGGTTGTCGGCGATGCCCAGCGCGGCGCGGCGCTCGGGCGGGATCGAGGCATGGGTCATGACCGCCGGGTGGTTGACCAGACTCTCCACGCCGCCGAGCGATTCGGCGATGGTGAACAGCTCGCAGCGTTCCATCATCCGCCGCGCACCGTCCAGCCCGCTCTTGACGTAGATGCTGATCATGCCGCCGAAGCCGTGCATCTGGCGCTGGGCCAATGCGTGCTGGGGATGCGACTTCAGGCCCGGGTAGAGGGTCTTTTCCACCGACGGGTGGGTCTCCAGCCATTCGGCCAGGGCCTGGGCGTTGTCGCAATGGGCCTTCATGCGCAGGTGCAGCGTCTTCAAGCCGCGCAGGGCGAGGAAGCTGTCGAACGGGCCCTGGATGCCGCCGACCGCGTTCTGCAGGAAGGTCAGCTGCTCCTCCAGTTCCGGCGCATCGTGGGCGACCACGGCGATGCCGCCGACGATGTCGGAGTGGCCGTTGAGGTACTTGGTCGCCGAGTGCATGACGATGTGCGCACCCAGTTCCAGCGGGCGCTGCAGGATCGGCGAGGAGAAGGTGTTGTCCACCACCACGATCAGCCCGCGCTTGCGCGCGATGGCGGCGATCTGGGCGATGTCGACCAGCTTGAGCAGCGGGTTGGTCGGGGTCTCGATCCAGACCATGCGGGTCTCGGGACGGATCGCGGCCTCGAACGCGGCCGGATCGCTGAGGTCTACCCAGCTGAAGTCCAGGCCGGCGCTGCGGCGGCGGACGCGCTCGAACAGGCGGTAAGTGCCGCCGTAGACATCGTCCATGGCGATGACGTGGCTGCCGGCGTCGAGCAGCTCCAGCAGGGTCGAGCTCGCCGCCAGGCCGGAGGCGAAGGCGTAACCGCGACTGCCGCCTTCCAGGCCGGCGATGCAGCGCTCGTAGGCGAAGCGGGTCGGGTTGTGGCTGCGCGAGTATTCGTAGCCCTGGTGCTGGCCGGGGCTGGACTGGGCGTAGGTCGAGGTCGCGTAGATCGGCGGCATCACCGCCCCGGTGCTGGGGTCGGGGGCCTGGCCGGCGTGGATCGCGAGGGTGCCCAGGCCGAACTTGCGGGCGCCGCCTTCGGGGTGCTGATGGCTCATGGAATGTCCGGATTCCGCGGTTGGGCGAAACCGCGAAGTTTAACATCGCCGGGGTGAGCGGCCGCCCGCATCGGGCGCGACTTCAGGCAGGATGCAGCCGCTGTGTGACGCAGGCGCGCGGCCCGGCCGCGATGGCCAGGCAAGCTGAACGGCGCGCGACGGAAACGCCCTGAGCGCACCGCCTGGCCGTCCCGCCAGCGGGGCGGCCGGCGCCCACCCTGAGCCAGGACCGGCAGGGCCCGGGCGGGCGCTTGCATCCGGGACGGATGCAGCCTGAACGCCAAGGGCCGCAGGGCCCCTGGCCGAGAGATCACTGCACCCGGCGGCGCAGGTAGTTCAGCAGGTCGATCCGGGTGATCAGGCCCAGGAACTTGTCGCCGTCCATGACGATGGCGACGTGGCCGCGGTCGAACACCGGCAGCAGCGACTCGATCGGTTGGCCCACCGGGATCTTGTCCAGCTTGCTGACCATGGCGGTGGACACCGGGTCGCGGAAGCGCGATTCGTCGCCGTAGACGTGCAGCAGCACGTCGCTTTCATCGACGATGCCGACGATGTGCTCGCCGTCCATGACCGGCAGCTGGGACACGTCGTACAGCTTCATCCGCTGGTAGGCGGTCACCAGCAGGTCGGCGGGGCCGACCACCACGGTGTCGCGCTGGGAGTACGGGCGCAGGATCAGGTCGCGCAGGTCGCCGTGGCTGGGCCGCTCGATGAAGCCGTTGTCGAGCATCCAGTAATCGTTGTACATCTTCGACAGGTACTTGTTGCCGGTGTCGCAGACGAACACCAACACCTTCTTGGGCACGGTCTGCTCGCGGCAGTACTTCAGCGCCGCGGCCAGCAGGGTGCCGGTGGAGGAGCCGCCGAGGATGCCCTCTTTCTCCAGCAGTTCGCGCGCGGTCAGGAAGCTCTCCTTGTCGGCGATGGCGTAGGCCTTCTTGACCCGGGTGAAGTCCGAGATCGGCGGCAGGAAGTCCTCGCCGATGCCCTCGACCATCCAACTGGCCGACTTGTCCGACAGGGTGCCGCGGTTGATGTACTCCTCCAGGATCGAGCCGACCGGATCGGCCAACACCAGCTCGGTGGACGGGGAGAGCTTGGCCAAGGCGCGCGAGAGGCCGGTCATGGTGCCCGAGCTGCCGCAGCCGAACACGATCGCGTCGAGCTGGCCGCCCATCTGCTCCAGCAGCTCCGGGCCGGTGCCGAATTCGTGCGCGGCCGGGTTGTCGGGGTTGCCGAACTGGTTGATGAAGTAGGCGCCGGGGGTCTCGCGGGCGATGCGCTCGGCCAGGTCCTGGTAGTAGTCCGGGTGGCCCTTGGCCACGTCCGAGCGGGTCAGCACCACCTGCGCGCCCATGGCCTTGAGGTTGAAGATCTTCTCCCGGCTCATCTTGTCCGGCACCACCAGCAGCAGCTTGTAGCCCTTTTGCTGGGCGACCAGGGCCAGGCCGATGCCGGTGTTGCCGGCGGTGCCCTCGACCAGGGTGTCGCCGGGCTTGATCTTCCCGGCCTTCTCGGCCGCCTCGATCATCGACAGGCCGATGCGGTCCTTGATCGAGCCGCCGGGGTTCTGCGATTCCAGCTTGAGGTACAGCTCGCAGACGCCGGTGTCCAGGCGCTGGGCCTTGACGATCGGGGTGTTGCCGATGAGTTCGAGTACGGAGGAATGGATGGCCATGCGAATCCCGGTGACCGCTACCGTGCGGCGATGGCGCCATTCTAGCGGGCGGGCTGCGCGGTCCGTGCGCTGGACGGCTCAGTTGGCAAGGGCGGCAGAGTGGGTGCGGGCGGTGGGCAGCAGCATGGCTGGCGAGGGCCGGTCACCGGGATGCGGTCGCGGGCGTTTTGGCGCGAGCGGCGGGAGCGGCGGGAGCGAGGGGCGATGCGAAGGGCGTAGTCGCGGGTGCGGTCGCGGGGGGGGCGCAGGGCGCCCGGTCGCCAGGCGCCCTGCGCGGGCAAAGCGGGCAAACGGAGCGCCCCCGGCGCTCGCGATCTGTCCATCGCCGGGGTCAGGTAGCCACGGGCGGCGGCGGCCGACGAGGATGGCCGCCACCGCCCGCGCTAAGCCTGGCGGCGACCGCGGGCGGGTCGGCGCCGTGATTCTGCCCCGCCGCGCGGGGCGGTCGGGCCGGCCCGGCCGGGGCCGGGACCGCATCTGGCCCGGCGGGCCGGCC
>CBIFVU010000049.1:0-18908 GCA_966185905.1 uncultured Lysobacter sp. | reverse complement strand
GTGGTCGGCCTGCGCAAGAAGGGCGACAGCCAGATGTTCGTGCAGATCGAGGACGGCCGCGGCCGCCTGGAGTGCGCGTTCTTCTCCGAGACCTATTCCGAGTTCGCCTCGCTGCTGGCGCGCGACCGCCTGCTGGTGATCCAGGGGGGCCTGCGCGAGGACTCCTTCAGCGGCGGCTTCGCCCTGCGCGCGGCGCGCTGCTGGGACTACAACACGGTCTGCGGCAAGCACGCCCAGCGCCTGGCCCTGCGCCTGGACCTGCGCGTGCCCGGCACTTGGCAGCGCGTGGATGCGCTGCTGGCCAAGCAACGCCCCGGCAGCACGCCCATCCGCCTGGACCTGCTGCGCCCCGGCGCGGCCGGCATGCTCGACCTCAACGGCGCCCAGTCGGTGCGCATCGACGCCGAACTGGTCGGCCTGCTGCGCGCCCAGCCCGGCGTTCGCGCGGTCAAGCTGACCCTGGCCAAGCCGTGGGCGAAGGAATGAGCGAGAGGAGCGAGGAGTGAGCCAAAGCGGAGCCGCCCGCTCACTCTTCCGCTCTGCTCCCCTCACTCCATCCGTACCCGCACAATGCCTATCGTATGGTCCGGCCGCCTGAGCTAGACTGTCCCCTTCCCCGGCCCATGGCCCACGCATGAACCCGAACTACCTCGACTTCGAGCAGCCCATCGCCGATCTGGAAGCCAAGATCCAGGAGCTGCGCCACGCCAGCAGCGGTCCGGCGGTGGACATCGATGCGGAAATCCATGCCCTGCAGGACAAGCTGCGGCTGCGCACCGCGCAGATCTTCCGCGACCTGAGCTCCTGGCAGATCTCGCAGTTGGCCCGGCATCCGGCGCGCCCGTACACGCTGGACTACGTGCGGGTGATGTGCGATGAGTTCCAGGAACTGGCCGGCGACCGCGCCTTCGCCGACGACAACGCCATCGTCGGCGGCCTGGCCCGCATCGGCGGGCGCAGCGTGGTGGTGATCGGCCACCAGAAGGGCCGCGACACCAAGAGCAAGATCAAGCGCAACTTCGGCATGCCGCGGCCGGAGGGCTATCGCAAGGCGCTGCGGCTGATGAAGCTGGCCGAGCGCTTCGGCCTGCCGCTGCTGACCTTCATCGACACCGCCGGCGCCTGGCCGGGCATCGACGCGGAAGAACGCGGCCAGTCCGAGGCCATCGCCCGCAACCTGCTGGAAATGGCCGAGCTGCGCATCCCGGTGATCTGCACCGTGATCGGCGAAGGCGGCTCCGGCGGCGCCCTGGCCATCGGCGTGGGCGACCGCACCTTGATGCTGGAATACAGCACCTACTCGGTGATCACCCCCGAGGGCTGCGCCTCGATCCTGTGGAAGACCGCCGAGAAGGCCAAGGACGCGGCCGAACAGCTCGGCCTGACCGCCAAGCGCCTGCACGACCTGGGCCTGGTGGACAAGATCGTGCGCGAACCCATCGGCGGCGCGCACCGCAATCCCAAGCAGATGGCCACGCGGCTGAAGGCGATCCTGCTCAACGAGCTCGATGCGCTGGAAGCGGTGCCGGCCGAGGAACTGCTGCAGCGCCGCTACCAGCGCCTGCGCGGCTATGGCGCCTACGAGGCGGCCTGAGGCCGGCTTCGTGGCCTGGCTGCGGTCCGTCCCGCCCATTCCGCCACGGACAAGGATGTCCCGATGAAGCCAGCCGCCATCGCAGTTTCGGCGAGCCTGCTCACCCTGGCGCTGGCACTGTGCCTCCCCCACGGCCTCTACTGGCTGGGCCTGCGCGGCTTGCCCGAGACCCTGCCCGAGGCCCGGCGCAGCTATCCCGACGCCTTGCGCACGCTCTACTGGACCGCCGAACTCGGCGCCACCGGTCCGCTCCGGGTGCAGCCCCGCAGCCCGCTCGGCACGCTCGCCGAACTGCTGTCCGAACCGGCTTCCCGCCGGCCGCCGGCGGACCGCGTCCTGGTGCAACGCGCCGCCCACCTCATGCACCGCGAACTGTCGGCTCCCGAACGCGGGCGGCACCTGGGCGAGGCCTCGCTGGCGATCCGCTTGAGCCGCGAGCGCGACGCGCGCCAATTGCTCGACTACCTGCTCGACGGTTCCTACTTCGGCCTGGACCCAGACGGGCAGCCCATCGGCGATATCGGCACCGCGGCGCAGCGCTATTTCGGCCGCCCCATCGAAGCCCTGGCAGCGAACGAAACGCTGGCCCTGCTGACGCTCGCCCGCGGCAGCCTCTACGAACCGGCCTGCAACGGCGAGCGCTTCGCCCGGCGTTACCGTTCGCTGTCGGCGCGCGCCGGCCTGGCCTCGACAGGCCAGCCGCCGCCGGGAATGCGCATCGGCGCCTGCACGCGGCGCTGACGGCGCGGCACCGCGCAGCGCCAGCGCGCGCTTGCGGCGGCGCCGGGCTAGGCCCAGGCCCGCTGGTACTGCTCGGGCAACTGCGTCGTCGCCCCCAGCTCGCGCGCTGCACGCTGGGGAAAGTACGGATCGCGCAGCAACTCGCGCCCCAGCAGGACCATGTCGGCCTCGCCCTCGGCGACGATGCGCTCGGCCTGCGCGGCCTGGGTGATCAGGCCGACCGCGCCGGTGGCGATGCCGGCCTCGCGGCGGATACGCGCGGCGAAGGGCACCTGGTAGCCGGGCGCGACCGGAATGCGCACCTGCGGCAGCAAGCCGCCGCTGGATACGTCCACCAAGTCCACGCCCAGGTCCTTGATCTGGCGCGCCAGCGCCACGCTTTGCTCGATGTCCCAGCCGCCCTCGGCCCAATCGGTGGCGGAGATGCGCAACCACAACGGCAACCGCTCCGGCCAGACCTCGCGCACCGCCGCCAGCACCTCGCGCAGCAGCCGGGTGCGGTTGTCGAAATCGCCGCCGTAACGATCCTGGCGGCGATTGCTCAACGGCGAGAGGAACTGGTGCAGCAGATAGCCGTGCGCGGCGTGGATCTCCACCAGTTGGAAGCAAGCATCCAGCGCGCGCTGCGCGGCGGCGGCGAAATCGTCGACGATGGTGCGGATTTCGATCGGCGACAGCGCCTGCGGCTGCGGCGCGTCGGCGGCGAAGGCCAGCGCCGAGGGCGCGACCGGCGTCCAACCGCCCTCGCCTGCGCCCACCGGCTGTCCGCCCAGCCACGGCGGCTCGACGCTGGCCTTGCGCCCGGCATGGCCGAGCTGGATGCCCACCGCGGCCTCGCGCGAGCGCAGGAAGCAGGTGATCCGGTGCCAGGCCTCGGCCTGGGCCGCATTCCACAATCCGGTGTCCGAGGGCGAGATGCGGCCCTCTGGCGAGACCGCGCTGGCCTCGGCGATCACCAGCCCCGCGCCGCCGACGGCGCGGCTGCCCAGGTGGACCAGGTGCCAGTTGTTGGGCAAGCCGTCGACGGCCGAGTACTGGCACATCGGCGAGACCGCCAGGCGGTTGCGCAAGGTCAGCGACCGTTGCGGCAGCGGAGCGAAAAGCCGGGACACGACGGGTTCTCTCGAAAAGGCGACAGGGCCAAGGTAATGCCGCGCCCCGGCCGGGACAGCACCATCGATGGGTTGCTGCGTCCCGCCGCCATGGCACCATGCCGCCATGCCCGCGCCGCCCGACCTCGCCGAAGCCTTGCGCGACCTGCCGCCCGGGCGCCTGTGCGTGGGGTTCAGCGGCGGCCTGGATTCGACCGTCCTGCTGCAGGCGCTGGCCGCCGACCCGCGCGCGCGCGCGCAGGGGCTGCGCGCCTGGCACGTGCACCACGGCCTGCATCCGCAGGCCGATGCCTGGCTCGCCCATTGCCGCCGGTTCTGCGCCGAGCGCGGCCTGGAATTGAGCGTTTCGCGGGTGTCGGTTGCGCGCGGCGACGGCGACGGCCCCGAGGCCGCAGCGCGGCGCGCGCGCCATGCCGCCTTCGCCGCCGGCCTGGCGCCCGGCGAGACCTTGCTGCTGGCCCACCACCGCGACGACCAGGCCGAGACCTTGCTGCTGCGCCTGCTGCGCGGCTCCGGCGCAGACGGCCTGGGCGCGATGCGCGCCTGGCGCAGCTGTGGCCCCGGTCGGCTGTGGCGCCCGTTGCTGGCGCTGCCGCGCGCGTCGCTGCACGCCTATGCGCGCGCCGAAGCCCTGGACTGGATCGAAGACCCGAGCAATGACGAGGACGCTTTCGACCGCAATTTCCTCCGCCACCGGGTGCTGCCGCTGCTGCGCCAACGTTGGCCGCAGGCCGACGCCGCCTTCGCCCAGTCGGCCAGCCTGAGCGCGCAGGCAGCGGCGCTGCTGGAACAAGACGACGCGCTGGCCCTGGCCCAGGTACGCAGTCTGGATCCACAGGCGCTGTCGCGCGCGCGCCTGCGTGCGCTGCCGCCGGCGCGCGCCGCGCGGGTGCTGCGGCGCTGGATCGCCGCGCTCGGGCTGCCGCCGCTGCCGCAGCAAGGCGTGGTCCAGATCCAGTCGCACTTGCTGGACGCGCGCGCCGACGCTCAGGCCGCTTTCGCCTGGCGCGGCGCGGTGGTCCAGGCCTGGCGCGACCTGCTGCACGCCGGCCCGCAGCGCGAGCCCCTGCCGGCGCAGTGGGCCTGCGCCTGGGACGGTGCAGCGCCGCTGGACCTGCCCGGCGGCGGCCAATGGCGCCTGGAGGGCGCTTGCGGTTTCGCCCAGCCCCTGCGCGCCCATGCCCGCCAGGGCGGCGAACGCATCGCCCTGCCCGGACGCAGCCATTCGCACACGCTCAAGCACGCCCTGCAGGCGTGCGGCGTGCCGCCCTGGGAACGCCTGCGCCTGCCGTTGCTGTCCTCGCCCGACGGCCGGGTCCAGGCCGCCGGCGACCTGCTCTATTCGGCGCAGCTGGACGCCTGGCTGCGCGAACGCAGCGCGCGCCTGTACTGGCAGCCCTGACCCGCGCGACCGGCGCTGCACGGCGCTGGCGAGGCGCTGGCGGCAGCGGCGCTAGCGGAGCCGGCGAATCCGCAGCACCGGCCCTGCAGGGCTCGCGCGGCCATGGCCCGGAGCGCGCGACCGGCCGCCGCATTGACCCTGCCCGGCCACCGCCTCACACTTCCCCAATGGCGCGCAAATCCACCACCGAGACCTCGCCGGTCGCCGATTTCGAACAGTCGCTCGAAGCCCTGGAGCAACTGGTCGAGAAAATGGAACACGGCCAGATGAGCCTGGAAGAATCGCTGGCCGCCTATGAGCGCGGCGTCGGCCTGTACCGCCGCTGCCAAGGCGCGCTGGAGCAGGCCGAATTGCGCGTGCGCCTGTTGACCGACCCGCAGGACCCGGCCAGCGCCGAGCCGTTCGGCAATGCCGGGCCGCCGGGCAGCGACATCGATGCCTGAGGCCGGCGATGCTTGACCGGCAATTGAGCGCCTGGCGCGAACGCGCCGACACCGCGCTCGCCCGCGCCCTGCCCGACCCGCAGCATCCGCCCCATCGCCTGCGCCAGGCCATGCGCCACGCGGTGCTGCTCGGCGGCAAGCGCATGCGCCCGCTGCTGGTCTACGCGGCCGGCGCCCTGTTCGAGGTCGCGCCCAGCGTGCTCGACGCGCCGGCCAGCGCGGTCGAACTGATCCACGCTTATTCGCTGGTCCACGACGACCTGCCGGCGATGGACGACGACGCCCTGCGCCGCGGCCAGCCGACCGTGCACGTGGCCTTCGACGAGGCCACCGCCATTCTCGCCGGCGATGCGCTGCAATCGCTGGCCTTCCAGGCGCTGGCCGAGGCCGATACCGCAGACGCGGTGCGCGTGGCCCTGCTGCGGACCCTCGCCCAAGCCGCCGGCGTGGCCGGCATGTGCGGCGGCCAGGCCCTGGACATCGACGCCACCGGCAACGGCACGCGCCTGGACCTGGCCGCGCTGGAGCGCCTGCATTCGCTCAAGACCGGCGCGCTGATCCGCGCCAGCGTGCGCATGGGCGCATTGTGCGGCGGCGCCGACAGCGCCGCGCTGGCGGCGTTGGACCGCTACGCCCACGCCCTCGGCCTGGCCTTCCAGGTGCGCGACGACATCCTCGACATCGAAGGCGACAGCCAAACCTTGGGCAAGACCGCCGGCAAGGATGCGGCGCAGGACAAATCCACCTTCCCGGCCCTGATCGGCCTGGGCGCCTCGCGCGAGCGCCTGGACGAGCTGGCAGCGCAGATGGACGACGCCTTGCAGCCCTTCGGCGAACCGGCCGCAGCGCTGCGCGCGCTGGGCCGCCTGGCGATCGAGCGCGATCGCTGACCGAGCCCGGCGGTGGCAGCGCCGCCGCCTCGCCGCCCGCGCCCGGCGCCTGCGCGGCCCGGGCTCAGTCCTCGGCCACGCACACCACGCGCTTGCCCAGGTTGTGTCCCTGCAGCAGGCCGATGAAACCCAGCGGCGCGTTCTCCAGCCCGTCCACGCGGTCCTCGCGCAGCCGGATGCGGCCTTCGGCGAGCCAGGCCTCCATGTCGCGGCGGAAAGCGTCGTAGCGCGGGCCGTAGTGGTCCAGGATGATGAAGCCCTGCATGCGGATGCGCTTTTGCAGCACCGTGGCCAGCAGCAGCGGCACCCGGTCGGGCCCGGGCGGCAGCGACTTGTCGTTGTAGTGCGCGATCACCCCGCACAGCGGCACCCGCGCGCCGACGTTCAGCCGCGGCAGCACGGCGTCGAACACCTCGCCGCCGACATTCTCGAAATACACATCGATGCCGTCCGGGCAGGCCGTGGCCAGGCGCCCGGCCAGGTCCGGCGCGTGCCGGTCCAGGCAGGCGTCCAGGCCCAATTCCTCGACCGCGTGCCGGCACTTGTCGGCGCCGCCGGCGATGCCGACCGCGCGCGCGCCCTTGAGCTTGGCGATCTGCCCCACCACCGCCCCGACCGCGCCGGTGGCCGCAGCCACCACCACAGTCTCGCCGGGCTGCGGCTGGCCGATGTCGAGCAGGCCGACGTGGGCGGTGAACGCCGGCATGCCCAGCCCGCCCAGCGCCAAGGAGGGCTGGGCCAGGCCGCCCAGCGGCACCACGCCTTCGCCGTCGGACACGGCATAGTCCTGCCAGCCCGACTGCGCCAGCACCAAGTCGCCTTCGCGCAAGCGCGGATGGCGCGAAGCCGCCACCCGCGACACCGTCGCCCCGACCATGGTCGCGCCCAGCGGCACCGGCGGCGCATACACCGGCCCGACCTCGTCCATCAGATTGCGCATGTACGGGTCCAGCGACAGATACAGCGTGCGCAACAAGGCCTGGCCCTCGCCGGGTTGCGGCACCGGCGCCTGTTCCATGCGGAAATCCCCGGCTACCGGCTCCCCGCGCGGATGCGCGGCCAGGACGATGCGGCGATTGATCGAAGCGGACTGCGGCATGGCGGGGGCCTTGGGAGCCGGGAATGGGGAATTGAGAATAGGGAATCGGCGGGCGGCCGCGCCAGCGCTTTTGCCGACTCCCGACTCCCGACTCCCGATTCCCGGCTCCAAAAAAAAAAGCGGCCCGAAGGCCGCTTTTTCCAGGAGCCGAAGCTCACTTGACCAAACGCAGCGTCCAAGGATAGCGATAGGTCTCGCCCTTGTTGGCGGCCAGCGCGGCCATGATGGTCAGGATCAGCCAGGCCAGGCCGACGACCACCATCAGCACCAGGCCGATCAGCACCAGGGTCAGGATGCCGCTGATGACCAGGGCGATGAACACGGTGATGTTGAAGTTCAGCGCTTCTTTGCCCTGGTCGGCGACGAAGGGCATGGTGTCCTTCTTGATCAGCCACACCACCAGCGGGCCCAGGATCGTGCCGAAAGGAATGATCAGGCCCGACAAGGAGCTAAGGTGAGCCAGCATGCCCCAAGTCTTTTCGTCCTGGCTGATATCGTTCATTTACGCTTCCCCTACGTGAGATTGGTGTGGTTTCGATGCAAAGCACCGTGCCGGCGGCGCGGTCCCCCGTGGCAGCATCATAAACCCTAATGCATCACAGATTAACTACGTCGGCGTACGGCAAGAGTACGCAAATCGCGGTGCCGGCCGGCCAAGACCTCCCGGACGGCCGCCGCGCCGGCCGGCGAAGGCCGCCACCGGCCCGGCGGGGGGTCAGGCGCGACGGGATCGGAACGCGTAGCGCAGGCCATCGCTGCCGCGGCGTCCAGCAAAAAAACCGCTGGAAACCAGGCAAAAGCCGGCCGCAGTCGGCAGCCAGGCCGTTGCGGATCCACTGACGCGCCGGGTCCGCCTGCCGAGCACGCCGCGGCGGCCCGCCTGCGCCGGCGCCCGGCTCAGGCCCGCCAGCCGTCCAGCGCCGGCACCGCGCGGCTGCCGGGGAAGACCTTGCCCTCGACCTCGGCCTCGGCCACGCCCAGATGATGGCGCGCCAAGGACTTGAACACCGCACGCAGGTCGGTGGTGGCGCGCAGGTCGCGGCCTTCGTTCAGTTCCGAGGGACCTAGCCCGGGCCAATCGCCGCCGATGCGGCCGCCGCGCACGGCGCCGCCGCACAGCAGCGCGACACCGCCGGTGCCGTGATCGGTGCCGCCAGTGCCGTTGATCGCCGCGGTGCGGCCGAACTCGGTCGCCACCGCCACCACCGTGCGCGGCCAGGCCGCGCCGAAGCCGTCGCGCGCCGCGGCCAGGCCGCGGTCGAGTTCGCCGAGCTTGCGCCTGAGCAGGTTGGCCTGGTCGCGATGGGTGTCCCAGCCACTGTCTTCGACGAAGCCCACGCGCGGACCGTCGGCGGCGCTCATGCGCTCGGCCGCCACCTGCATCGCCTCGGGCAGGGCGAACGCGCCCTTGCCGCTGCGCTCGGCGCCGGCCGACTGCAGCGAGCGGGCGAAGGTCGGCGCCAGCCTCGGGTCCTCGGCGTAGAGGGTCTGCAACTGCTGCAACAGCAGCGGGTCCACCGGCCGCGGCAGCGGCGGCCACCAATTGTCCGCGCGCGCGCTGCCGCGCAGGCTCAGCGGCATCACCGAGGCCACCGCCAGCGCCGAAGCGCCGGGCAGCGCCTGCACGCAACGGCCCAGCCAGCCGTCGCGCGCGCCGTCCGGGCGCGCGGTACCGTTCTCCAGGCAATCCTGCGCGTCGAAATGCGAGCGTTGCCGGTACGGCGGCGCCACCGCCACCAACGGCAGCAGTTGCCTCGCGCGATACATCGCCGCAGCCTCGGTCATCGCCGGATGCAGGCCGAACAGGGCGTCGATGCGGATGGGATCGGCGACCGCGCCCTCCCCGCGCAGGCGCGCATAGGCCGGCTCGGCATAGGGCGGCAGCAGGTGCAGACCGTCCAGCCCGCCGCGCAGCAGCACCACCAACAGGCGCGTGTCCTGCGCGCCCTGGGCGCGCGCCGCCGCGGCGCTGGCGTGCGGGAACAGGGTCAGCAGGGCGCTGGCGCCGAACGCGGCGAGCAGGTCGCGACGTTGCCGGTCCATCTCAGATCCTCCATTGGAAGGCGGGGCTGGCGAACAACAGCGCATGGCCTTCGACGGCCGAGCCGGCGCGGCGCAGGCTCTGGGCGAAATCGCCGCGCACCGCCGCATCGCCCAGCACCGCGACCGCGCGCTGATAGGGCGTGGCTTGCGCTGCGCCCGTGCCGGCGGCCTCTGCGCCAGCCTGGGGCGCGGCAGCGCTGCGCCGGCCCGCTGCGGAGCGGTCCACGCCGAACTGGCCGCTGCCGATGCGCGCAGCGAACACCTGTGCGGCCTGGATGCGCTTATACAGGCCGTCCGGGCTGTTCCAGTCGGCCGCGGTGTCGGCGAAACCGGCCGGCGAGCGCGGAGTGAACACCGGTTGGCCCAAGCGCGCGAGCAGATCGACCAGGCGGCGCGCCTGCTCGCCCGGGTCCAGCTCGGCAGCGCGCAGCGCCGAGATCACGAAATCGTTGGGGGTCTTGAACTTGCGCGCGTCCTCGGCGCCGGCTTCGCGCGACTCCACCAGGCTGCGGTAGAGCGCGCCCAGGTCGCCATCGGCGCGCAGGTAGGCCTGGGCCATGCGCTGCACCAGCGCCGGCGGCGGCTGGTCGGCGACGAAGTGGCGGGCCAGCTTGAACGCCAGGTGGCGGGCGGTGGCCGGATGTTGGGCCAGGTCGGCCAGCACCGCGCGGCCTTGTTCCACCCCGCCCTCGGCGTAGTCGCGGCCGAGCACCCGGCGCGCGCCGGGCTCGTGGGCGCTGTTGCGGAACACGAAACTGCGTTGCAGCGGCGCGGGCTCGTTCGGACCGGGCGTGCTCCAGCCGGTGATCGCGCGCGCCAGTTCGCGCACATCGTCCTGTCCATAACCGCCGTCCACGCCGAGGGTATGCAGTTCCAGGATTTCACGCGCCAGGTTCTCGTTGAGCCCGCGCTTGTCGCGGCGCAGGCGCTCGGCGCGCAACGCTACCGGCGAGCGGTCGCCGATGGAGACGGTGTTGTCCAGGTAGCGCAGCATCGCCGGGTGACTTTCCACCGCCGCCAGCATGTCCTGGAAACGGCCGAGCAGGTGCGGGCGGATCGCCTCGCGCTCCATCGAAGCCGCATACAGGCGTGCATTGCCCTTGTCGATGGAGACGGCGAAATGGTTGGACCAGAACTGCGCCAGGCGTTCGAGGAAGGGCGTGGGCGTGGTCGCGGCCAGCCGATAGCGGGCGCCGAACTCGGCCAGTTGCTGCTCGCGCAGGCGCTTGCGCAACTGCGCCGAAGGGCGGTCGTCGTCGCGGGCCGGGGGGCTGGCGCGGCCTTCGCCCGCCGCCCTCGATACTGCGCCGGGTGGGGCCATCGCCGCGGCCGGCCCCGCCTCGGCGCGCTCGGCGCGCGCCGCGCGCGCTTGCTCGTACTCGCGCTGCATGGTCTGGGCGCTGTCCGGCAAGCCGTGCAAGGCCTCGCCGGCCGGCGCGCGCGCCAGTTGCGCGAGCAAGACGTCGCGCCCGTCGCCGCCGCGCCCGATCTCGCCCGGCCTGGCGCCGAGCCCGAAGCGATTGGCGGCCGTGGCCATGCTGATGCCCATCGGCGGCTCCCAATTGAGGAACTGCATTGAGGAACTGCCAGCATGAACGTTTGCACGGCGCCTGCGTTGACGCGGCCTGACTGGCAGGCCGCGCCGAGCGCGCAGCGCAAACCGCGTCACATTGCGCGATGAGCGCAGCCGTCGGTCGCGGCCATCGAAGCTCCATCGGTGCGGCCCGGAATCGACCGCAGCCGCATTCGCGGCAGCCCGGCGCTCAAGGCCGAGCGCTCAGGGCCGCCGCCGGAGCCGAGCGATCAAGCCCGAGCCATAGGCGGCGTTCGACTGCAAACCGCCCTCGCCGGCTCATTCGGCCGCGGCATCGCCGGCCACGGTCATGCGCCCGACCAGGATCGAACCGGTGCGCACGTGCGAACGCGGGTCCACGTCGCTGCCGACGGCTTGGATGGAATCGAACATGTTGCGCAGGTTGCCGGCCACGGTGATGCCGTCCACCGGATACTGGATCTGGCCGTGCTCGACCCAGAAGCCGGCCGCACCGCGCGAATAATCGCCGGTCACCGCGTTCACGCCCTGGCCCATCAGCTCGGTAACCAGCAGGCCGCGGCCCATGTCGCGCAGCATCGTATCGAAATCGCCGGCGTTGGCGGCGACCTGCAGGTTGTGCACGCCGCCGGCGTTGGCGGTGGTCTGCAAGCCGAGCTTGCGCGCCGAATAGCTGCCCAGCACGTAGCGGCGCAGCACGCCGTCGCCGACCAGGGCCGATTCGCGCGTGGCCACGCCTTCGGCGTCGAACGCGCTGGAGCGGAAACCGCGCGGCAGGAACGGCCGCTCGTCGATCTGGAACCAGTCCGGGAACAGGCGCTGGCCGACGCTGTCGAGCAGGAAGCTGGCGCGCCGGTACTGGGCGCCGCCGCTGACCGCCGAGAGCAAGTGGCCGATCAGCGAGCGCGCGCATTCGGCGGCGTACAACACGGGGTATTCGCCGGTGGCCAGGGTGCGCGGCGCCAGCCGGGCCACGGTGCGTTCGCCGGCCCGGCGCCCGACCGCGGCGGCCGATTCCAGGTCCTGCGCCGACAGTGCCGCGGTGTACCAGCCGTCGCGCTGCATCGCCTCGCCGCGGCCGGCGATCAGGGCGCAGCCCAGGCTGTGTTGGGTGCTGCGCTCACGGCCGAGGAAGCCGTGCGAGTTGGCGTACACGCCCAGGCTGGCGCCGGTGCCGACCGAAGTGCCGTCGGCGTTCTCGATGCGGCGGTCGAAGGCGCGGCCGGCGGCCTCGCAGGCCAGGGCCAGCTCGACCGCGCGGTCGGCGTCGATGGCCCAGGGGTGCCAGGTATCGAACTCGCGCAGGTCGGTGGCCATCAAGTCCGCCTCGGCCAGGCCGGCGGCGGCATCGTCCTCGGTGTAGCGGGCGATCGCGCAGGCCTGCTCGACCGTGGCCTCCAGGCTGTCCTCGCGCAGGTCGGCGGTGCTGGCGCTGCCCTTGCGCTGGCCGAAATAGACGGTCACGCCGATGCCGCGGTCGTGAGTGGACTCCACCGTCTCGACCTCGCCCATGCGCACGTTCACGTTGAGCCCGGCTTCCTCCGAACAGGAGACCTCGGCCTGGGTGGCGCCGCGCGCCCGCGCGGCCTGCAACAGGCGCTGGGACAGCTCGGCCAGCGCGTCCAGGCGCGCGTCCGGGTCGGCGAAGGTGTGGGCCGCGGCGGCGGGGCTGAGGGCTTGCGCGTTCAATGGCTTATCCTAGTGGGTGGCGGCGCCGGGGCGCCGCCGTCGTGAAGTCAAGTTTATGAGGTCAGTGCGATGCGCGGCAGAGACGAAGAAACCGGCGAGTTTTTCAGCCCCAGCCGCAGCCAGAACCGGCGCGAGGCGCTGGAAGTGCTGGCCCTGGCCGAAAAGCTGGTGGCCCTGACCGAGACCCAGCTGGCCAAGCTGCCGGTGCCCGAGGCGCTGCTGCCGCACATTCGCGAGGCCAAGCGCATCACCGCCCACATCGCCCACAAGCGCCAACTGGCGTACCTGGCCAAGCAGATGCGGCGCGAGGACGAGGACGCGCTGGAAGCGCTGCGCGACGCGCTGGACGAGAACGGCGAGGCGGCCCGGCGCGAGGTCGCGGCCATGCACCGGGTCGAGAACTGGCGCGAGCGCCTGCTGGCCGACGGCGACGCCGCCCTGGCCGAGTTGCTCGACGAATACCCGCACGCCGACCGCCAGCGCCTGCGCCAACTGGTGCGCAATACCCTGGACGAGCGCAAGCGCAACAAGCCGCCGCACGCCTTCCGCGAGCTGTACCGCGAGTTGCGCGATGCCATCGCCGGCCCGCGCGACGCCGGCGAGGACGAAGGCGAGGACGCGCTGCCCGGGCACGAAGACTGAGCCGCGCGGCGCGCCCGGCACGCCGCGCTCGCGCCGCGGCCGGCGAAGCGCGCGGCGCCGCGGTCAGGACTGGGTGCCACCGACCGTCAGCCCTTCGATCAGCAACGACGGCTGGCCCACCCCGACCGGCACGCTCTGCCCATCCTTGCCGCACACGCCCACGCCCTCGTCCAGCGCCAGGTCGTGGCCGATCATGCGCACCTTCTGCATGGTCTCCGGACCGTTGCCGATCAGGGTCGCGCCCTTGACCGGCGCGGTGACCTGGCCGTCCTCGATCAGATAGGCCTCGGTGGCGGAGAACACGTACTTGCCGCTGGTGATGTCGACCTGGCCGCCACCGAAGTTGACTGCGTACAGGCCCTTCTTGACCGAACGGATCATCTCTTCGGGATCGTGCTGGCCGGCCAGCATGTAGGTGTTGGTCATGCGCGGCATCGGCAGGTGGGCGAAGGACTCGCGCCGGCCGTTGCCGGTCGGCGCCATGCCCATCAGGCGCGCATTGAGCGTGTCCTGCATATAGCCCACCAGCACGCCGTCCTCGATCAGCGTCGTGCAGTGGGTCGGCGTGCCTTCGTCGTCGATGTTGAGCGAGCCGCGGCGGCCCGGCAGGGTGCCGTCGTCGACGATGGTCACCCCGGGGGCGGCCACGCGCTGGCCCATGCGGCCGGCGTAGGTCGAGGTGCCCTTGCGATTGAAATCGCCTTCCAGGCCGTGGCCGACGGCTTCGTGCAGCAGCACGCCCGGCCAGCCGCTGCCCAGCACCACCGGCATCACTCCGGCCGGCGCGTCGATCGCCTCCAGGTTCACCAGCGCCTGGCGCAGCGCTTCGCGCGCCACCCACTCGGGCTTGTCGCCGGCCAGCAGTTCGGCATAGCTGTAGCGGCCGCCAGCGCCGGAATAGCCGCTCTCGCGGCGGCCGTTGTGTTCGACATAGACCTGCACGTTGATCCGCACCAAGGGGCGCACGTCGGCGGCGAGCACGCCGTCGCTGCGCGCCACCAGCACCGTGTCCACGCCGCCGCTGAGGCTGACCACCACCTGCTGCACGCGCGGATCGGCCGCACGCACCAGCCGGTCGAGCCGGCGCAGGGCTTCGACCTTGGCCTCGTTGCCGATCGAGTCGATGGGATCTTCGCTGGGATACAGCGAACGGCCGCCGCCGCGCACCAGCGCCCGCGGCGCCTGCGCGCCGCCCTCGCGGGCGATCGCCCGCGCCGAGCGCGAGGCGGCCAGCAAGGCCTGCCCATTGATCTCGTCGGAATAGGCGAAGCCAGTCTTCTCGCCGCTGATCGCGCGCACGCCCACGCCCTGCTCGATGGAATGCGAGCCGTCCTTGACGATGCCGTCCTCCACCGACCAGCTCTCGCGCCGGGAATGCTGGAAATACAAGTCGCCGAAATCGATGCCCGGGCCCAGCAGGGTGCCGAAGCTGCGTTCCAGGCCGCCGGCGTCCAGCCCAGCGGGCAGGAGGAGGCGGGATTCGGCGATCTGCAAGGGAAGGGTCATGGGCGAGCCGTGGAAAGTGGAGGAGTCATCTTAGGCCAGGCTGCCGCGTCGGGCGGCGGCGCGGGCCACGGAGCTTAGGTGGAGGCGCGGGCGGCGGCGATCAATGCCTGGGGCGCGCTCGGGGCTTGCCCGATCGGCCTGCTGGCTGGCGGCGCGCTGGCGCCAGGGGCCGCCCCCGGGACAGGCGACCGGCGCCCGTCCCCGGCCCGCGGCGGCCCTACGCTAGCGCGCCCCGGCCGCGTGGCCGCCGCCCGGCGCAGCGGCGCGGGTCTGTTCGCGGCTGAGCACCTCGACCTTGGGTTCCTTCCACGGCCCGGTCACGCGGTAGGTCTTGGCGGTCAGGCTGCCCAGCGGCTTCTGCAACACCGCATTGGCGGCCGCGCCGATGGCCGCGCCGACCGGCCCGGCCGCGAGCGCGCCGACCGCGGTCAGCACATTGGCCGCCTTGGGCCGCACTTCGATGGTCTGGTCGTAGCTTTGCGCGCGCAGGTCGGCAGCGCCGCGGATGGCGATGGCGGCGGCCGGGCCGTCGATGGTGAGCCCGTCGCTGCGCGCGCTGCCGTTGCCGAAACGCACCTTGCCCTCGACCCGGTCGAAGGCGAAGCCCTTGGCGAACAGATCGCGGAAATCCAGGGTCAGCCGGCGCGGCAACTGGGCCACGCTGAGCAGGCCCAGCACGCGCCCGGCACCGGGCTCGACCTCGATCAAGCGGCCGTCGCGCACGTCCAGGTCCAGGCTGCCTTCCAGCGAGCCCAGGGCGAAGGCGGCCGGGCTGCCGGGCCAGCCGGCCTCGAACCGGGCCTTGCCCTTGCCGCCGCCGATCTGCCCGCCGAAGCCGAAGCCTTCCAGCAGCGCGCCGACATCGCGGGTGTCCAGGGCCAGGCTCAGGTGGGTACGCGCGGTGGCGCCGCGGCCGGTCCAATCGCCGCTGAGTTCCAGCGATTGCTTGTCGGTGCGGGTGGAGAATCGGTCGATGCGCATGCCCGCCGGGGTCGGCCGGGTGCGCAGGCTGGCGCTGCCCAGCGCGGCCTCGCCGATGCGCAGCTCGCCGATGTCCAGGTTCAGCGCGGGGACCTTGGCCGGGTCCATGGTGTCGCGGTCGGCCGCCACCCGCGGCGGCGCACCGGCGACCAAGGGCGAGCCGGGCGGCGGCGCAGGCAGCCGCCCGGGCGCTGGCGCCGGCGGCGCATCCGGCGCGCGCCAGTGCACCCGGGCGAAGCGGCCGGCGATGGTGCCGCCCTGCCCGCCCGGAATCATCACCGCGCCGGCCAGGGCCGCGCCTTCGGTGCGCACCGCGGTGGCGCCCTGCGCCGCCGGGGCCACGATCACGCGGGTATCGGGGAACACCCCGCCGAGCAGTTGCAGGCGCCGCGCGGTCACGTCCACGCGCTGCAAGGCGATGCCGTCGGCCGCGCCTTCGCCGCCGTGGGCGATGGCGACCCAGTCGATCGCCTCGAAACGGTCGGCGCGGCCGGTGACGACCAGGCCGCTGGCCGGCGGCGCCTCGTCCACCCGGCTGGCGCCGAGCACCACGCGCACCCCGGTCTTGCCTTGGGCGTTGCGCGCGCGCAGCGCCAGAGTGTCGCTCAAGTTCACCCGGACCTCGCCGCTGCCCAGCGGCAGGGGCGTTTCCACCGTGGCCGGCAGACTGGACGCAGCGGCCTTGTCCAGCGGCGGCGGCAAGCCGATGGCGGTGCCGGCCAGGCTGGATTGCAGGCGCAGCATCGCCGGCGCCGGACCGGCCGCGGCACCGGGCGCGGACTTGGGGATCGACACCGAAATCGTCCACGGCGAGCGGCCGTCGAAATACGGTTTGAGCCAGGCCAGCTCGTCCGGCCCGCGCTCGATCAGGTCGCTGGCGCTGGCGGTCGCGTCCAGGCCGACCTCGAACACATGGCCGCGTTCGCGCACGAACGACTCGCCGGCGCGCAACGACAACCGCCCCGGCGCGCCTTCGTGCAGCACCGCCAAGTCCTCGGCGCGGAATCCGCCGCGGCCGTATTCGGCGCGCCCGGCGACTTGCTCGAAGGCCACGTTCCAGCGCGGATCGGCGAGCTTGGCGCCGCGCAGCTCGACCGTCCCGGAAATCTCGGCCGGCGCGCCCGGCCGCAGCGGCAAGTCCATGCCGAAGCCGACCTCGGCCGGCCCGCTGGCGCGCAGGTTGTCGAAGGTCTCGGCATGTTCCTTGCGCAGCGGGCTCTGCTTGAGCAGGGCCAGCAACTGCGCCGCATCGGCGCCGGCTTCGGCGCGCACGCTGAGGCTGCCGCCCTTGTAATGGTCGATGCCGGCGACCACCCGGCGCACGCCGATGCCGGCCATCCGGCCCACGCCTTCGATCCGGAAGCCGTCGCCGAGGAAGCGCACGTCCGCATCCAGGCCTTCCACCGCCGGCCATTCCGGCTGGAACTTGACGGTGGCGCCGCGCAACTGCGCACTGGCCTCGAACAAGCCGTTGTTGTGGATGAACGGCCAATCGTCCAGGTCGCCGGAGACCACCGCGTGCGCGTTCTGCAAGCGCCCGCCGACCAGGGCGGCGTCGAGCCACTCGACCAGCCGGGGAGACATGCGGTGGCGCACCCAGAAGCCCTTGGCCACCGGTACCTGGGTCGCGTCCAGGTCGGCGGCCAGGTCGATGCGCGGGCGGCCGCCGTCGCCTTCCCAAGTCATGCCGCCGCGCGCGCTGAGGCCGAAATCCGGGCCTTGCAGGCGCAGCGCGCTGGTCGCCACGCGCCAACCGCCGGCGCCCACGCGCCAGCCGCCGATGCGGCCGTGCAAGTTCACTGTATGAGCCACGCCGAAACCGGCCGGCCAGTCCCAGCGCATCGGCCGGGCCGGATCCAGGTCGAAGGCGAAGCCCTCGGCGTCGGCCTGGAAGTCGCCGGACAGGCCGTGCAGGCCGGGCGAGGCGCCGACCGGGTCGAAGCCGAAGCCGTCCACCCGCGCGCTCACCCGCACCGGCCCGTCGGGGGTGGCGTCGATGGCGATCCGGCTCAGCGAGGCGCGCGGATGCGAGGTTTCCAGCCAATGCCGCAACCGCTCGGGCACCGCATCGCTGAGCGCGGCCACCTGCGCCAGCGGGCCGGCGTCGATGCGCGGCGCGCGCAACGCGTAGTGCGCGCCGCCGGCCGCGGCCAGCCCGTCCAGCGCCTGGGTCTGGCCGCCCTGGGCGAAGCGCAGGATCGGTGCATCCAGGCGCCAACCGCTGTCGGTCAAGCGCCAGCTCGCATGCGCCTGGACCTGCTCGAACCGGGCCGTGGCCGCCGGCGCCGGCTTGGCGCCGGCCGGCGCCGGGCGCGGCCCCTCGGCGCGCAAGCCGACGCCTTGCAATGCCGTGGCCAACGTCACCGCCGCGATGCGGTGGCCGCGCAATTCGGCCCAGGCCTGGGCGCGCCCCTGCCCCGACTCGACCCGCACACCGGCGAACCGCAGCAGCGGCGACCAACCCGCCAGGTCGGCGCGGGTCGCGCCGGCATAGGCACGGCCGTCGCCGCGCTTGCGATCGAAATCCAGCACCGCGTCCAGCGGCGCCGTCGATGCCCGCGCCGCCTCAGCGCCCCGGCTCGGCCACGCCCGCACGCCCGCGCGCACGCGCGCGCCGTCCACCCGCAGGCGCAGGTCGATGCGCGGCAGCCGCGCATCCACGCCCAACTCCGGCGCGATCACCGCCAACTTGCCGTCGATCACCTGCAACTCGCCCAAGCCTTCCAGCGCCGCGAACGGATCGCGCTGCGCCGCCTGCTCCGGCCCGGGCAAGCCGCGCACCTGCCAGCGTCCGTCGCTGCCGCGCTCCAGGGTCAAGTCCAGCCCGCGCAGGCGCAATTCGGAAAACGACTGCCCCGGCAGCAGGCCTGCGTACACCGAGACCAGCATCTCCGCATCGCCGATGGTGAACGCCTGCGCGCCCTCGCCCACCCGCAACCCGTCCAGGCGCAGCAACGGACCGCGCCGGGTCCAGCGGGTCTGCACCCGGTCGAACGCCACCGGCCGCCCGGCCCGCTCGCTCAACCACTGCGCCACCCGCTCCGGATGGCGCTCGGCCAAAGGCAACGCCTGGCTCGCCGCGGCCAACACCAAAGCCACCAACACCAGCACGATCGCCACGCCATAGAAGGCGCCACGACGGGCCATGCGCAAGCGGCGGCGCAGCGGGGTGGGCATGTCAGCCCTTCGCTCCGCTGTGGGCGGGGATTGGGGA
>CBIFVU010000048.1:0-19162 GCA_966185905.1 uncultured Lysobacter sp. | reverse complement strand
TGCGCTGGTTGTTGAGCACGTCCAGCACGGTGCGGGTGCCCACTTCCAGGCCGACCTGGGAAGCGTCGTAGGCGGCCTGGGCGGAGACCACGGCCAGGCGGCGGGCTTCGACTTCGCTGATGCCGGCGACCAGGGTCTGGTAAGCGTTGCGGGTGTTGCGCACCAGCAGGCGCTTCTGCCGTTCGAGCTCGTCTTGCTGGGCGTCGCGGCGGGCCAGGGCCTGGCGTACGCCGGACTGGATGCGCCCGCCTTGGTACAGCGGGATCGCCAGCTCGATGCCCACGCTGGGGCCGTGGCTGGCGTTGCTCAGGCTGTTGTAGGTGCGGCCCAGCACGCTGGTATCGCCCCAGGAGGTGTTGTCGCCGTAGCTGCCGGTCAGGGTCAGGGTCGGCCAGTGATTGGCGCGTGCGGTTTCCACGTCGATGTCGGCCGAACGCACGGCCAGTTCCTGCGCGCGCAGCGAGGGGTTGTTCTGGACCGCGTTGGCCACCCAGTCTTCCACGTTCTGGGCTTCGGGCAGGTTGGGCTTGAAGTCCGCCGGCAGTGCCTTGAGCGTGCGCACCGGTTGGCCGGTGATCTGGCTCAGCGCCTGGTAGGCGTCTTCGACCGTGTTGCGGGTGATGATGGTGTTGGCGCGCGCGTCGTCGTACTGGGCGCGCGCTTCGTGCACGTCGGTGATCGGCGCCAGGCCGACCTCCAGGCGCTTGGAGGCGTAGTCGAACTGCTTCTGCAGCGCCGCTTCGTTGGCCTCGGCCGCGGCCAGGTTCTCCAGTGCCACCAGCACGTTGAAATAGGCTTGCGAGGTGCGGGTGATCAGGTCCTGGTTGGCCGATTCCAGGGTGAAGTCGCTGGCTTGGCTGAGCACGTTCTGGGACTGGTAGCCCTTGATCGCGGCGCGGTTGTACAGCGATTGGCTCAGCGACAAGCGATAGTTGCGCGAGGTGTTGTCGCTGCGCGAATTGGTGCCCGGGGGCGCTCGGTCGCCGCCGGTGGGATCGCTGGGATCCTGGATCGTGCGGATGTCCTCGTTGGTGGTCCGGCTGCGGCTCAGGCTGGCCGAGCCGGTCAGCGAGGGCAGCAGCGCCGCGCGCGCCTGGACCCGGTTCTCCTGGGTCACCTGCCGGTTGGCCTCGGCCTGGGACAACTGCGGATCGCCCTGGCGGGCGAGCTCGTAGGTCTGCAGCAGGTCTTCGGCCGACGCGATCGCCGGCGACAGGGTCAGAGCCAGGGCAAGAACAAGCGGACGGCGGATCATGCGGCTTCCTTGGCGATGCTGTGGTAAAGCCCGAATGCTGGCACGCGGGCTCTTACGGTGGACTGACGCGAGCCTGACAGGGCCGTCAGAACTCGAAGGCCGGCGCAGGCGCCGCGCCTTGCAGATAGGGCAGGTCGGTTTCGAACAACGACTGGATGCGCGAAGCGTTGACTTGGTCGCCTTCGCCGCCGCCGACCAGGACCGCTTCCATGGCCGGGGAGCGGCCGCGGACCACGAACAGGCGGCCGCCGGGCTGCAGCCACTGTAGCCACTGGGCCGGCACCTGCGCCACGGCGCCGGTCACGCAGATGGCGTTGAAGCGGCGGTCGGTGGCGAACTGCAGTGCGTCGGCCTCGATCACCTGGGCGTTGAGCACCTGCTGTGCGGCCAGGCGCTCGCGCGCGGTCGCAGCCAAGTCCGGATGCAGCTCCAGGCTGAGCACCTCGCGGGCCAGCCGGCCCAGGCAGGCGGTCAGGTAGCCGCTGCCGGTGCCGATCTCCAGCACGTCCTCGGTCGGGCCGATCGCCAGCGACTGCAGGGTGCGGCCTTCCAGCACCGGCTTCATCATGAACTCGCCGTGCGCCAGCGGCAGGGCCAGGTCGGCATAGGCGAGGTTGCGGTGCGGCTCGGCCACGAAGGCCTCGCGCGGCAGGGCCGCCAACACATCGAGCACGCGCGGGTCGAGCACGTCCCAGGGCCGGACCTGCTGTTCGACCATGAGTTCGCGTGCCTTGGCGTAATCGATCGTAGTCATGGGGTTCTTCATCGTGCGCGGGGACCGCGAATTCTACCGGGACCGCGCGTCCCCGGCAGAAAAAGAATCAACCACGCCCGGCGCGGAACTTAGTGCCGAAAGTCACCGGAACTGTCGGCAGGGCGCGGACTTGGGACACCGCGCCGGGCCGGCCGGCGCGGCTGCGGCCGCCCGGCCCGGCACACTCACCGGTCCCGGCGCGCATAGGCGCGCAGGAACATGTCCACCGATTCGGCCTGGTGAGCGCGCAGCCCGGCCGCGGCCGGGCCGTCCTGGCCCAGCATCAGCAGGGCGTAGGGCTCGCCCTTGAGCAGGGCGAAGAACTGGCGCGAGGCCCGGCCGGGGTCGTCCAGCTCCAGTTCGCCGGCCTCGGCCCGGTGCCGCAGCAGGGTCGCGAACTCCTCGTGCAGGCGTTGCGGGCCGGACTCCCAGAACATCCGCACCAGCGGCGATTGGTCCAGCTGCGGCGAGCACAGCAGGCGGTGGATGCGGATCGCTTCGGGCGCGCTGGCCATCTCGTAGAAGGCCGCGGCGATGGCCAGCAGGCGCTCGCGCAGCGGCGCCGCCGGCGCCGGGGCGAACAGCTCCGGCGGCAGGTGGCGCTCGCAATGGGCGCGCACGGCGGCCGCGAACAGGCTCTCTTTGTCGCCGAAATGGCTGTAGACGGTGAGTTTGGAGACCCCGGCCTCAGCCGCGATCTGGTCCATGCTCACGCCATCGTAGCCTTCCACCAGGAACAGCCGCTTGGCTGCCTCGAGGATGGCGATGCGCTTGCTCGGGTCCTTCGGGCGGCCGGGGCCGGCCGGCTTGGCCGGCGGGCTGGGTGGGCTGGAGGGATTGGGCGAGACCATGCTTGAATACTGGACTATCGGGTTTGATATTTATACAGTACCGACAAGTACATTAATTCCCCGCGAGGCCTTCCGCAATGCGCCGCCCGCTCTCCCCCGCCTTTTCCCCGGACCTGGGGCGCCCCGCGCGGCGCCGGGCGCCGGCGTCGCCGCGCTCGCGCTGGCGTGTCCTGCCGCTGCTGTTGGCGCTGTCGCTGCCCGCGGTCCTGGCCGCCTGCGGCAAGGGCGAGGCCGCGCCCGAGGCTCCGCGACCGGTGCTGGTGGTGCGTCCCAGCGGCGCGGTCAACGCGGTCGCGGCCTATGCCGGCGAGGTCCGCGCGCGCGAGGAGAGCCCGCTCTCGTTCCGGGTCGGCGGCAAGCTGGTCGAACGCAAGGTCGATGTCGGCGCCCACGTGGCCCAGGGGCAGGTGCTGGCCGTGCTCGACGCCGGCGACCTGGAGGCCCAGGCGCGCGCCGCCCAGGCCCAACTGGCCGCGGCCGAAGCCGACTACGCCCGCGCCCGTGCCGACCAGGTCCGCTACGCCCAACTGGCCAAGGACCGGCTGGTCAGCCGCTCGGCCATGGATACCCAGGACGCCGCGGCCAAGGCCGCCGAGGGCCAGGTCAACGCCGCGCGCGCCAACCTGGAGGTAGCGCGCAACCAATCGGCCTATACCCATCTGCGCGCGCCGGCGGCCGGGGTGATCGCCTCGCGCAACGCCGAGGCCGGCCAGGTGGTGGCCGCCGGGCAGCAGGTGTTCGCGTTGGCCGCCGATGGCGTGCGCGAAGTCGCCTTCGCCGTGCCCGAGGGCGCCATCGCCACCTTCAAGCCGGGCCAGCAGGTGCTGGTGGAGCTGTGGTCCAACCCCGGCCAGCGCTGGCCCGGACGCGTGCGCGAGGTGGCGCCGGCGGCCGATCCGGCCTCGCGCACCTACGCCGCGCGGGTCAGCGTGGACGCGCCGGCCGGCACCCTGGAGCTGGGCCAGAGCGCGCGCATCTACCAACCCGACGCGGCCGCCTCCGGCCTGAGTGTGCCGTTGTCTGCGGTGCAGCGCAGCGGCACGGGCACGGCGGTGTTCGTCGCCGACCTGCGCAGCGGCACGGTCAAGCTCAAGCCGGTGCAGACCGGCCCCTACGGCGCCGACCGGGTGCCGGTGCGCTCGGGCCTGGCGCCGGGCGACTGGGTCGTCGCCGCCGGCGGACACCTGCTGCGCGAGGGCCAGAAAGTGCAGCCGGTCGATCGCGACAACCATCCGGTCGAGCCCTGAGCGCGCCTGCCCGCGCGCCCGCCTCGATGCCTCCCGCCTCGACCCGCTCCGCCCCGGCCGCCGTGCGGCGCGCGGGCGGGCGGACCACGCTGAAATGAGCCCACCCCCATGCGCTTCAACCTGTCCGAATGGGCCCTGCGCCACCGCAGCCTGATCGTCTACGCGATGCTGGTGCTGTTCATCGCCGGCTCGCTGTCCTACCTGCGGCTGGGCCGCAGCGAAGACCCGGCCTTCACCTTCAAGGTCATGGTGATCCGCACGATCTGGCCGGGCGCCACCGCCGAGCAGGTCTCGCGCCAGGTCACCGAGCGGATCGAGAAGAAGCTCATGGAAACGGGCGAGTACGAGTTCATCCGTTCCTACTCGCGCGCCGGCGAGTCGCAGGTGATCTTCGCCGCGCGCGATTCGATGCGCTCCAAGGACATCCAGCCGCTGTGGTACCAAGTGCGCAAGAAGATCGGCGACATTCGCCCGAGCTTGCCCAACGACGTGGTCGGGCCGTTCTTCAACGATGAGTTCGGCGACACCTTCGGCAATATCTATGCGCTGACCGGGCCGGGCTTCGACTACGCCGTGCTCAAGGACTACGCCGAGCGCGTGCAGCTGGCCCTGCAGAGCCAACAGGATGTAGGCAAGATCGAACTGATCGGCGTGCAGGACGAGAAGATCTGGGTCGAGCTGTCCAACGTCAAGCTCTCCACCCTGGGGGTGCCGGCGCAGGCCGTGCAGGACGCGCTCAACCAGCAGAACGCGCTGGTCTCGGCCGGGTTCTTCGAGACCGCCTCCAGCCGCGTGCCGATCCGGGTGGACGGCCAGTTCTCCTCGGTCGAGCAGATCCGCGACTTCCCGATCCGGGTCGGCGACCGCACCTTCCGCCTGGGCGACGTGGCCGAGGTGCGGCGCGGGTTCTCCGATCCGCCGCAGCCGCGCATGCGCTTCATGGGCGAGGACGCCATCGGCATCGGCGTGGCGATGAAGGAAGGCGGCGACATCCTCAAGCTGGGCAAGACCCTGGAAGCCGAGTTCGCGCGCCTGCAACAGACCCTGCCGGCGGGGATGCAGTTGCGCAAAGTCGCCGACCAGCCGGCCGCGGTGGAAGAATCGGTCGGCGAGTTCGTCAGGGTGCTGGGCGAGGCGGTCGGGATCGTGCTGCTGGTGAGCTTCTTCTCGCTGGGCCTGCGCACCGGCCTGGTGGTGGCGCTGTCGATCCCGCTGGTGCTGGCGATGACCTTCGCGGTCATGGACTTCTTCGGCGTGGGCCTGCACAAGATCTCGCTGGGCGCGCTGGTGCTGGCGCTGGGCTTGCTGGTGGACGATGCGATCATCGCGGTGGAGATGATGGCCATCAAGATGGAGCAGGGCTTCAGCCGCCTGCGCGCGGCCGCCTTCGCCTGGGAGAGCACCGCTTTCCCGATGCTGACCGGCACCTTGATCACCGCCGCCGGCTTCTTGCCCATCGCCACCGCAGCCTCCAGCACGGGCGAGTACACCCGTTCGCTGTTCCAGGTGGTGACCATCGCCCTGTGCGTGTCGTGGATCGCCGCGGTCGCCTTCATCCCCTTTCTCGGCGACAAGCTGCTGCCGGACTACGGCCACGCCGCCGCGCCGCCCAAGCCCGGCTCGCTGCCGGCGCGCTGGAACGGCCTGCGCGAGCGCCTGGCCCGGCGCGCGCCGCCGGCGCTGGCCGGCGTCATCGCGCCGCGGCCGCCGATCGACGGCCACGTCCACGACCCCTACGAAACGCGGTTCTACCAGATATTCCGCGGCTGGGTGCTGTGGTGCGTGCGCCGCCGCTGGCTGGTGATCGGCATCACCGTGGCCGCCTTCGCCGGCTCGATCGTCCTGTTCCGCTTCGTGCCGCAGCAGTTCTTCCCCGACTCGGTGCGGCCGGAGCTGATGGTGGACATGGAGCTGGCCGAAGGCTCCTCGCTGCGCCAGACCGGCGAGCAGGCCGCGCGCCTGGAGGCCTTGCTCAAGCAGCGCAAGGACCTGAAGAACTACGTGGCCTATGTCGGCACCGGCTCGCCGCGGTTCTACCTGCCGCTGGACCAGCAACTGCCGGCGGCCAACTTCGCCCAGTTCGTGCTCATGCCCGAGGACTTGCAGGCGCGCGAGGCCTTGCGCGAGTGGATCATCCGCGACGTGGTGCCGCGTTTCCCCGAACTGCAGTTGCGGGTGACCCGCCTGGAGAACGGCCCGCCGGTCGGCTATCCGGTGCAGTTCCGAGTGTCCGGCGAGCACATCGACCAAGTGCGCAAGATCGCCTACCGAGTGCGCGAGAAGATCCGCGCCAACCCGCACGTGGCCAACGTCAACCTGGACTGGGACGAGCCGAGCAAGGTGGTGCGCCTGCAGGTGGACCAGGAGCGCGCGCGCGCCCTGGGCATCAGCTCGGCGCAGCTGTCGCAGTTCCTGTCCAGCTCGCTGTCGGGTTCGCACATCAGCACCTACCGCGAGAGCAACGAGCTGATCGAGATGCTGCTGCGCGGGCCGGAGGAGGAGCGGGTGCAACTGGACATGCTGGGCAACCTGATGGTGCCCACCTCCAGCGGCCGCAGCGTGCCGCTGACCCAGATCGCCACCCTGGAATACGGTTTCGAGGAAGGCATCATCTGGCACCGCGACCGCCAGCCGACCATGACCGTGCGCGCGGACATCTACGACGGCACCCAGCCGGCCACCGTGATGGGCCAGATCTCGCCGACCCTGGACGGGCTGCGCGCGCAGTTGCCCTATGGTTACTCCATCGAGATCGGCGGCAGCGTGGAGGATTCCGCGCGCGGGCAGAAATCGATCAACGCCGGCATGCCCTTGTTCCTGTTCGCAGTCTTCACCCTGCTGATGCTGCAACTGCGCAGCTTCTCGCGCAGCTTCATGGTGCTGCTGACCGCGCCGCTGGGGCTGATCGGGGTGACGTTGTTCCTGCTGGTGTTCCGGGTGCCGTTCGGCTTCGTGGCCATGCTGGGCACCATCGCCCTGGCCGGCATGATCATGCGCAACTCGGTGATCCTGGTCGACCAGATCGAACAGGACCGCGGCGAGGGGCATGAGCCGTGGAAGGCCATCGTCGACGCGACCGTGCGCCGGTTCCGGCCGATCGTGCTGACTGCGTTGGCGGCGATCCTGGCGATGATTCCGCTCTCGCGCAGCGCCTTCTTCGGGCCGATGGCGGTGGCGATCATGGGCGGCCTGCTGGTGGCGACCTTGCTGACCCTGCTGTTCCTGCCGGCCCTGTACGCGGCCTGGTTCAAGGTGAAGGTGCCGGCCCGACAGTGAGCCGGCGCGGAAGCGGCGGCTCGCGCCGTGCACCGCCGCGGGGCGGACGGCGTCAGTCGTGCTCCACCGGGAAGGCCAGGGTCGCTTCGATGGCGCGGCGCCAGCCGGCATACAGCCGCTCGCGCTGGTCCGCCGCCATCTGCGGTTGGAACCGCCGCTCCACTTGCCACTGCCGGGCGATCTGTTCGCGGCTGTCCCAGAACCCCACCGCCAGCCCGGCCAGATAAGCCGCGCCCAGCGCCGTGGTCTCGTTGATGCGCGGCCGCTCCAGGGCGACATCGAGCAGGTCGGCCTGGAACTGGGCGGTGAAATCGTTGGCGATGGCGCCGCCGTCGGCGCGCAGCGAGGTCAGTTCGATGCCGGCGTCGGCCTGCATCGCGCTGAGCACGTCGCGGGTCTGGTAGGCCAGCGATTCCAGCACGGCGCGGACGAAATGCTCCTTGCGGGTGCCGCGGGTGAGCCCGAACATGGCGCCGCGCACATCGCTGCGCCAGTACGGCGCGCCCAGCCCGACGAAGGCCGGCACGAAATAGGCGCCGTCGGTGGAGCGCACGCGTTCGGCATAGGCTTGCGAATCGCTGGCCTTGCCGAGCATGCGCAGCCCGTCGCGCAGCCACTGCACCGCCGAGCCGGCGACGAAGATGCTGCCTTCCAGTGCGTATTCCACTTCGCCGTCGATGCCCCAGGCGATGGTGGTGAGCAGCCCGTTGCGCGAGCGCACCGCCTTGTGCCCGGTGTTCATCAGCAAGAAGCAGCCGGTGCCGTAGGTGTTCTTGGCCATGCCGGCCTGGAAGCAGGCCTGGCCGAACAAGGCTGCTTGCTGGTCGCCGGCCACGCCGCAGATCGGCACGGAGTTGTCGAAGAAGTGGCGCGCGCCGGTATGCGCGTAGACCTCGCTGCTGGAGCGTACCTGAGGCAGCATCGAGGCCGGAACGCCCAGCATGTCCAGCAGCTCCGGACACCACTGGCGCTTGTGGATGTCGTACATCAAGGTGCGCGAGGCGTTGCTGTAGTCGGTGACGTGGGCCTTGTCCTGCGACAGGTTCCAGATCAGCCAGGTGTCGATGGTGCCGAACAACAGGTCGCCGCGCTCGGCCTTGGCCCGTGCGCCCTCGACATGGTCGAGGATCCACTTGACCTTGGTGCCGGAGAAATAGGCGTCGATCAACAGCCCGGTGCGCTCGCGCACCAGCGCCTCGTAGCCATCGGCCTTGAGCTGCTCGCAGATCGCCGCGGTCTGCCGCGACTGCCAGACGATGGCGTTGTGCACCGCCTGCCCGGTGTGCCGGTCCCACACCACCGTGGTCTCGCGCTGGTTGGTGATGCCGATCCCGGCGATCTGCGAAGCGCTGACCTGGGCCTTGGTCATCACCTCGATCGCGGTGGTCTGCACGCTGGCCAGGATCTCGCGCGGATCGTGTTCGACCCAGCCCGGCCGCGGGAAGAACTGCTCGAACTCCCGCTGCGCCACCCCGACGATGCTGCCGTCGCGGTCGAAGAGCATGGCGCGCGAGCTGGTGGTGCCTTGGTCTATGGCCAGGATGTAGCGTTGGGTCATGAGAGTTGCGCCGATCAGGAGTTAGCGGACAGGAGCTGGGAGGTAGAGAAAGCGGGAGGAGTGAGAGGGCGCGTTTTGGCCATCTCCTGACTCCTGTGGGCTATCTTCTAACCGTAAACAGCCTGGAACGCGAACGCTCCGGCCAACGCGCCCAGCATCGGCGCGACCACCGGCACCCACGCATAGCCCCAGTCCGACCCGCCCTTGCCGGCGATGGGCAGCAGGGCGTGGGCCAGGCGCGGGCCGAGGTCGCGGGCGGGATTGATGGCGTAGCCGGTGGGGCCGCCCAGGGACATGCCGATCACCACCACCAGCAAACCGACGCCGAGCGGGCCCAGGCCCGGGGCGAAGGTGTTGGCGCCGATGGCCAGCGCGCCGAAGGTCAGGGCGAAGGTGCCGATGGCCTCGGTCAGCAGATTGGCCTTGGTGTCGCGGATGGCCGGCGCAGTGCAGAAGATCGCGCGCTTGAGTTCGGGATCGTGGCTGAGCGGCCAATGCGCGAGGTAGGCCAGCCAGACCAGTGCCGCGCCGGCGAAGGCGCCGGCGAGTTGGGCCAGGACGAAACCGGGCACCAGCGTCCAGGACAGTTTGCCGATCGCCGCCAGGGCCACGGTCAGGGCCGGATTCATGATCGCGCCGCTGGTAGGTCCGGCGATGAAGATGCCGATCAGCACCGCCAGGCCCCAGGCGGTGGTGATCACGCCCCAACCGGCGCCGTGGGCCTTGGACCGTTCGAGCAGAGCGCCGGCGACGACGCCGTTGCCGAGCAGGATCAGCATGCCGGTCGCGATGAATTCGCTGAGGTATTGCGCAGTGGGGCTGGCCATTGCGGATGGGGCTCCTGGGTACGAAGAGTGGACCGGTCATCGCTCCGCAGCAGCGGCGCAAGCCGCGAATGCGATGCTCGGCTTGCGGCGCGTGTACGGTGTCGTGTCCGCGGCTTGCGCCGCTCCTGCGTTGGGGGCGAGGCAGTACGGCGTGGCGGTCATGGGAGCAGGCGCTGGGCGAGATAGTGCTGCAAGGCTTCGCAGCCTGCGGCATCGAAGCGCAGCCCCAGCTTGGAGCGGCGCCAGAGAATGTCCTCGGCGCTTCGCGCCCATTCGCAATCGATCAGGTAGTCCACTTCGGCGGTGTGCAGATCGGCGCCCAGGCGCGGGCCGAGGTCGTCCAGGCGCACGCAGCTTTCCACGATGCGCAGCGCGCGGCTGCCGTAGTTTCGGCACAGGCGCAGGGCGAGGGTGTCGGGCAGCCAGGGCCGGCGCAGGCTGAAGTCCTCGAAGAAGGCCTGGAAGTCCGCGCCGGGCAGGTCGCCGCCGGGCAACGCAGCGCTGCCGGTCCAGGCCGGGGCGTGCGCGCCGAGCAGGGGCACCAGCAGGCCGCACGCGTCTTCGGCCAACTTGCGCGCAGTGGTGAGCTTGCCGCCGAACACATTGAGCAGCGGCGCGTCGCCGCGGTCCAGGTCGAGCAGATAATCGCGGGTGGTCTCGGAGGCCTGGTCGCTGTCGTCCTCCAGCAGCGGCCGCACGCCGCTGTAGGACCAGGCCACGTCCTGTGCGCGCACCGGCTGGCGGAAATAGCGCGAGGCCGCCGCGCACAGATAGTCGGTCTCGGCTGGGTCGATGGTCGGCGTGGACGGATCGCCGCGGTAGTCCACATCGGTGGTGCCGACCAGGGTGTAACGATCTTCGTAGGGAATGGCGAAGACGATGCGCCGGTCGGGCTGCTGGAAAATGTAGGCATGGTCGTGCTCGAACAAGCGCGGCACCACGATATGGCTGCCCTTGACCAAGCGCAGGTTGCGCCGGTGGCCGAGTTGGGCCACCTCGTCGAGGAAACGCACGGCCCAGGGGCCGGTGGCGTTGACCAGCGCGCGGGCGCGCACTTCGCGTTCGCCGCCGTCCTGGCCGCGCAGGCGCGCTCGCCACAGGCCTTGCTCGCGCCGCGCCGACACGCAAGCGGTGCGCGTCAGCACTTGCGCGCCGCGCTCGGCGGCGTCCATGGCGTTGAGCACGGCCAGGCGCGCGTCCTGCACCCAGGCGTCGGAATAGACGAACCCGCGGCTGAACTCCTCGCGCAGCGGCCGGCCGGCGATGTGCTTGCGCAGGTTGACCGAACGCGAGCCGGGCAGGCCGCGGCCGCGGCGACCGCCGAGGCGGTCGTAGAGGAACAGGCCGATGCGGATCATCCAGGCCGGGCGCAGGTGCGGCTGGTGCGGCAGCACGAAGCGCAGCGGCCAGATGATGTGCGGCGCCATGCGCAGCAGGCGCTTGCGTTCGGCCAGGGCCTTGCCGACCAGGGCGAACTCGAACTGCTCCAGGTAGCGCAGGCCGCCGTGGATGAGTTTGGTGCTGGCGCTGGAGGTGTGCGAGGCGATGTCGTCGCGTTCGCACAGCAGCACATCCAGGCCGCGTCCGGCCGCGTCGCGGGCGATGGCGGCGCCGTTGATGCCGCCGCCGGCGATGAGCAGATCGACGCGGGTGTCTGGCTCGGTCATGCAGCCCCGGTGGCGCGGTCGCGCATGCGGCGCCGACCGCATGGCTGGGTGGAGGTCGGTGGGAGGATGGCACAGCGTGACGCCGGGATTGTTGCCTGCGCTCACATCAATGGCGGGTGACGGGACGATGTCGCCGCGCGCGGGCCGCCGGCGCCGCGCTGCCGCGACAGCGCGGCGCGGCGCGGCCGGGGTTACTGCGCGAGCCTCGGGCAAAAACGGGAATCGGGAATCTGGAATCGGGAGTCGGGAATCGGCAGGGCAGAAGCGGGACGTGCGGACATGCTCGCGCACAACGGCTGTTCCGATTCCCGATTCTCCATTCCCGACTCCCGGCCGAAAAAACGGGAATCGGGAATCGGGAATCGGGAATCGGCAGAGCGGAAGCGGGTCGTGCGGACGCGCTCGCGCACAACCGCTGTTCCGATTCCCCACTCCCCATTCCCCACTCCCGCAAAAAAAATCCCGATGCCGCGAGGCACCGGGAAGGGGGTACTGCAGGCTGGAGAGCGCGGTGGGGTTCGCTTTGTGCAATCGCGGAATCGGCTTGCGGCTTGCGGCTTGGCGCCGCGCGAAGGCAGCGTCTCAGTCGCGCAGTTCGGCCACTTGGCAGGGCAGCTCCAGCTTGGCCAGCACGGCAGCGGTCATCTGCGCGGTGCTGGCGGCCTGCCCGGCCGGGGCCAGGTCGGCAGTCAGCACGCCGGCGTCCAGCGCCGCGGCCACTGCCTGTTCGACGCATTCGGCCTCCGCCGCCAGCCCCAGCGAGTGGCGCAGCAGCAACGCTGCGCTGAGGATGGTGCCGCAGGGGTTGGCGATGCCGCGTCCGGCGATGTCCGGCGCCGAGCCGTGGATGGGCTCGTACAGCCCCGCGCGGCCTTCGCCCAGCGAGGCCGAAGGCAGCAGGCCCAGCGAACCGGCCAGCATCGAGGCCTCGTCGGTGAGGATGTCGCCGAACATGTTCTCGGTCACGATCACATCGAAGGCGCGTGGCTTGGCGATCAGGTGCATGGCCATGGAGTCCACCAACTGGTGCTCCAGGGTCACGTCGCTGAATTCCTCGCGCGCCACGCGCGTGGCCACTTCCCGCCACAGGCGCGAGGTTTCCAGCACATTGGCCTTGTCCACCGAGACCACGTGGCCGCGGCGGGCGCGGGCCAGGGTGCAGGCGCGGCGCACCACCCGTTCGATCTCGGCCACGCTGTACTCGCACAGGTCGCTGGCGCGGTCGGCGCCGCGCTGTTTCTGGCCGAAGTAGATGCCGCCGGTGAGCTCGCGCACTACCATCAGGTCCACGCCGGCCAGCAGGTGCGGCTTGATCGGGGACGCGCCCAGGCCGGCGGCGTGCGGCTGCACCGGGCGCAGGTTGGCGTACAGGCCCAGGCCCTTGCGCAGGGCCAGCAAGCCCTGTTCGGGGCGGACCGCGGCCTTGGGGTCGGACCACTTGGGCCCACCGACCGCGCCGAGCAGCACCGCATCGGCGCGCTGGCAGGCGGCCAGGGTCGCCGCCGGCAGCGGCTCGCCGCTGGCATCGATGGCGGCGCCGCCGATGAGATGCTCGCTCAGGGCGAACTGGTGGCCATAACGGCGGGCGACCGCGCGCAGCACTTCGACCGCGGCGGCGGTGACTTCCGGACCGATGCCGTCGCCGGGCAGGACTACGATGTCAGCGCGCATGGAACGACTCCTGTTGGGTGGCGGCCGCGGTGGCGCGGCCTTGTTCGTAGAGGGCGATGGCCTCGTGCTGGCGCAGCAGATAGCCCAGTTGGTCCACGCCTTCGAGCAGGCAGGTCTGGGCGAAGGCGTCCAGCGGGAACTGCGCGCTGCGGCCATCGGGCAGGTGCAAGCGGCGCTCGCGCAGGTCGATGCGCAGCTCGATGCCCGGGCGTTGCAGCAGCTCGTCCAGCAGCGCTTGTTCGACCACGATCGGCAACAGGCCGTTCTTGAGCGCGTTGCTGCGGAAGATGTCGGCGATCTCGCTGCTGACCACCGCGCGCAGGCCCAGGTCGGCCAGGGCCCAGGGTGCGTGCTCGCGCGAGGAGCCGCAGCCGAAGTTGCGGCCGGCCACCAGGATCGCGGCGCCGGCGTTCTCCGGCCGGTTGAAGGCGAAGCCCGGGTTGGGCGAGCCGTCGGCGAGGTAGCGCCAATCGTTGAAGGCGAAGCGGCCCAGGCCCTTGCGTTCGGTGGTGGTCAGGAACCGCGCCGGTATGATCTGGTCGGTGTCGATGTTGCGTTCGCTCAGCACCACGGTGCGCGAGACGATCTCGGAAAATCCGCCGGACATCACGCCACCTCCTTCGCCGGGGCCAGGTATTGGCGGGGATCGACCACCTGCCCGGCCACGGCGCAGGCCGCCGCGGTCAGCGGCGAGGCCAGCAAGGTGCGCGCGCCCTTGCCCTGGCGGCCCTCGAAATTGCGGTTGCTGGTGGACACCGCCAGTTGCCCGGCGCCGACCAGGTCGCCGTTCATGGCGATGCACATCGAGCAGCCTGGTTCGCGCCATTCGGCGCCGGCCGCGCGCACTACCGCATCGATGCCCTCGGCCTCGGCATCGCGCTTGACCTGTTCGGAGCCCGGCACCACCAGCATGCGCACGCGCGGATGCACGCGGCGGCCGCGCAACACCGAAGCGGCCTGGCGCAAGTCGGACAGGCGCGAGTTGGTGCAACTGCCGACAAAAACCACGTCCACGGGCCGGCCAGCCAGCGCCTGGCCGCCATCGAAGCCCATATACGCCAGGGCCTTGGCTTCGTCGGCGTCGTTGGCCTGCGGCAGGCGCGCATCGACCGCGGCGACCTGGCCCGGATGGGTCCCCCAGGTCAGGGTCGGCTTGATCGCGCTCGCGTCGATATGCACTTCGCGGTCGAACGCGGCGCCGGCGTCGGTCTTGAACGCGCTCCAGCGCGCGATCGCCCGCTCCCAGTCGGCGCCTCGCGGCGCGCGCGCGGTCCTGGCCAGATAGTCGAAGGTGACCTGGTCCGGCGCGATCAGGCCGGCGCGGGCGCCGGCCTCGATCGACATATTGCACACGGTCATGCGCTCGTCCATCGACAGCGAGCGGATGGTCGAGCCGCGGTATTCGATCACCTGGCCGGTGCCGCCGTTGACGCCGATCGCGCCGATGATGTGCAGGATCAGGTCCTTGGCGCCGACGCCGGGGGCCAACTCGCCTTCGACGTTGATCGCCAGGGTCTTGGGCTTGCGCTGCAGCAGGCACTGAGTGGCCAGAACATGGCCGACCTCGCTGGTGCCGATGCCGAAGGCCAGCGCGCCGAAGGCGCCATGGGTGGCGGTGTGGCTGTCGCCGCAGACGATGGTCTTGCCGGGTTGGGTCAGGCCCAGCTCCGGACCGATCACATGGACGATGCCGCGGTGGGCGCTGTCGTAGTCGAACAACTCGATGCCGTGGCGAGCGCAGTTGCGGCGCAAGGTTTCGACCTGATGCTCAGCTTCGGCGGTGAAGTAGGGCAGGCGGCCGTCGGCGCCGGCCGGCAGGGTCGGGGTGGAATGGTCGAGCGTGCCCTTGGTCAGGTCGGGCCGGCGCGGGCTCAGCCCGCGCGCGTCCAATTCGGCGAAGGCCTGCGGCGAGGTGACTTCGTGGATCAGGTGCAGGTCGATGTAGAGCACCGCCGGCGCTGCCTCGGATTCGGGCGCTACCAGATGGGCGTTCCACAGTTTGTCGAACAAGGTGGTGGGGGCGGTCATGGGAGGGCGATGGCTTTGGCGGGTTGGGCTGGAGCGGAAGGGGTTCGGTCTGTAGCCGGTGCCTGCACTGGTTCGGTCGTCGTCGCCGCGAGGGCGGGGGTGCAGAGGCTTCCGGGCCATGCCGCGGTGCAGCCAGCGCGACCGGCCTTCGCAGGGGCGGCGGTCTTGCGGCGGGACGGCGTGGCGGGCATGGGCGGGCGCACAGGCGTGAGCGTCGGAGCGGGCATGGGGGGCGGACGGCGCGTCGGTCAGCGATTCACGCGGTCGCCGCGACCTTGCGCGGCGGTTGCTGGCGCGTGCGCACCAGGCGGTTGGCCAACTCCAGCCAGGCCAGCGCACTGGCTTCGATGATGTCGGTGCTGGTGCCCGAGCCGGTCAGCTCCACGCCGTCCACGCGCGCGGTGACGCTGGCCTGGCCCTGGGCGTCGTCGCCCGTGGTCACGCTGGAGACGTGGTAGCTGTCGATGCGCAGCTCCTCGCCGGTGGCGCGGGCCAGCGCGGCGAACAGCGCGTGCACCGGGCCGTCGCCGACTGCCGCTTCGCTGATCGTGGCGCCTTCGGGATCGAGCAACTGCACGCTGGCGGTGGGCAGGCTTCCATCGGACACGCCGGTGCTGACGTGGGCGCGCACCAGCCGGTGCCCGCGTGCGGCGCGGGCGTCGGCGTCCAGCACCAGCGCTTCCAGGTCGGCGTCGAAGACTTCGCGCTTTTTCTCGGCCAGCGCCTTGAACGCGGCGAACACCGCGTTCAAGCGCGCCTCATCCAGGCTGAAGCCCAGCGCCTGCAGGCGGTCGGCCAGGGCGGCGCGGCCGCTGTGGCGGCCCATGACCATCTGCGACTGGGCCCAGCCCACATCCTCCGGCGCCATGATCTCGTAGGTGCCCCGGTGCTTGAGCATGCCGTGCTGGTGGATGCCGGATTCGTGAGCGAACGCGTTCTGGCCGACGATGGCCTTGTTGCGCTGGACCACCATGCCGGTGATGCGCGAGAGCAGGCGCGAGGCCGGCACCAGCCGGCGGGTGTCGATGCGAGTGCTGGCGTTGTAGTAGGCATTGCGTACGTGCAGCGCCATCACCAGTTCTTCCAGTGCGCAGTTGCCGGCGCGCTCGCCGATGCCGTTGATGGTGCACTCGACCTGGCGCGCGCCGCCCTCGATCGCCGCCAGGCTGTTGGCCACGGCCAGGCCCAGGTCGTTGTGGCAGTGGGCGCTGAAGATCGCCTTGTCGGCGTCGCGCACGTTGCCGCGCAGGTGCTCGAACAGGGCGCGGATCTCGCTGGGCGTGGTATAGCCCACGGTGTCGGGGATGTTCAGGGTGCGCGCGCCGGCGGCGATGGCGGCGCTGCAGATCTCCACCAGGTACTCCGGCTCGGTGCGCAGCGCGTCCTCGCAGGAGAACTCGACATCGTCCACATAGCCGCGCGCTTGTTCGATCGCGGCCACCGCGCGCTCGATCACCTGGGCCTTGTCCAGGTTGAGTTTGTGCTGGCGGTGCAGCGGGCTGGTGGAAATGAAAACGTGGATGCGCGGGCGCGCCGCGCCGTCCAGGGCGCGGGCGCAGGCCTGGATATCGCCGGGGTGGCAGCGGGCCAGGGTGGCCAGGGTCGAGCCGCGCACTTCGCGCACGATCGCGCGCACACCTTCCAGGTCGGCTTCCGAACTGGCCGGAAAGCCGGCTTCGATCACGTCCACGCCGAGCTCGGACAGGGCGTGGGCGAAGCGCAGCTTCTGCGCTGCGCTCATGCTGCAGCCGGGCGACTGTTCGCCATCGCGCAGGCTGGTGTCGAAGATGGTGATGTGCTGGGGGATGTCGGGCGCCGAAGGCGGCGTTACCGGACCGGGCGAAGCGTTCATGCGGGGAGGTCCTCTGGGGCGATGCGGTGCGCAACGGTGGCGCGGGCCGCCTGCGGCGGCGGCAGGTTGGCCAAGCGGTAAATGTCGGGTTCGCCGGCCGCGGCCGGCGCGAAGGCGGCGGTGTCGCGATTGCGCCGGCGCGGTTTGCGCGGCGCGCGCGGCCGCACTTGCGAGAGCAGGTCGGCGAGCACGCCTGCATCGAGGTTGCCGCCGGAGACCACCGCGCACTTGCGCTTGGCGGCGATGCGGCGGCCAGCGGCGAGGGCCAGGGCGCCGGCGCCCTCGGCGATGAGGCGTTCTTCCAGCGCCAGCCGGACCAGGGTTTCGCGCAACTCGGCCTCGCGCACGATGACGACATCGTCGATCAGCTCGGCCAACACGCGCTCGGTCAGGCGGCCGGGATCCTTGACCCGCACGCCGTCGGCCAGGGTCGCGGCAGGCTCCAGCAGGCGGCGGTCGCCGCGCAATGCGCGCGCCATCGAATCCACGCCTTCGACCTGGGCGCCGATCACGCGCACGCGCCGGCCGCCGGTCAGCAGGCGGGACTTCAACGCCAGCGCCACGCCCGCGGCCAGGCCGCCGCCGCCGATCGGCACCAGCACCACGTCGGGCAGGAACTCGGCCAGCTCCAGGCCCACCGTGCCCTGGCCGGCGATCACGTCGGGATCGTCGAAGGCCGAGAGCAGGCGATAGTCGTGCTGGCGCGCCAACTCGGCGGCGAACGCCTTGGCTTGGTCGTAGCTGTCGCCGTGCAGGCGCACGGTGGCGCCCCAGTGGGCGACGCCGGCGATCTTGGTCTGCGGCGCGTTGCGCGGCATCACCGTGATCGCCGCCGCGCCCAGGCGATAGGCGGCCCAGGCCAGGCCTTGGGCGTGGTTGCCGGCGGAGGCGGCGATCACCGGCCGGTGATCGCCGCGCTCGCGCCCGGCCAGCAGCGCGTTGAGCGCGCCGCGCACCTTGTAGGAGCCGGTGCGCTGCAGGTTTTCCAGTTTCAGCCAGCAGCCGAAGCGTTCGGCGTGGTGCAGCGGCGTCGGCGCCAAGTAGCGGCGCAGCCGCGCCTGCGCAGCCAGCAGGTCGGCAGCGCCGACGTGCGCGTCGGCCTGGACTTCGTCCCGGCCGCTGGCCGCAGCGGTGCGCGCCGCGCTGGCCGGCTGCGCGCCATGCGCCGGCGCGCCGGGTGGCGGTGCGTCATCCTGGGCCGGTTGGCTGCGGGCCGGCCGGGAAGCATCCTGCGCCGCAGCGCTGCGTACTACGTCGCCGTCCATGGCTCAGACCGCCGTCAGCCAATGGGCGTAGCGGTGGTCCTGGCCGCGCACCACCCGGGCGTAGAGGGCCGACAGCTCGCGGGTGACCGGGTTGTCGCCGAACTCGCGCCGGTCCAGCGCGCTGATCGCACAGGCTTCCGCGGCGGTGCCGCAGATGAACACCTCGTCGGCGTCCAGCAGCTCGTGCAGGGTGACCTGCCGCGACTGCGCGCCGGACAGCGCGATGATCGTGTCGCGGGTGATGCCGGCCAAGGCGTCGCGGTGCTCGACTGCGGTGACCGCGCCGTTCTTGACCATGAACACATTCGCGCCGGTGCACTCGACCACTCGGCCTTGTTCATCGGTGAACAGCGCCTCGTCGAAGCCGCGCTGCTTGGCCTCGCGCTTGGCCAGGATCGAGTTGACATAGCCGCCGGCCAGCTTCAGCGGCGGCAGCGAGGTGGCCGGATTGCGCTTCCACGGCGACACGGTCAGGCGGGTGCGGGCGCCGCCCAGGTGCACGACCTGGGCCAGGGTGGCGATCATCAGGTGCTGGCTCAGCGGCGCCACGTCCAGGCCGATGCCGCCGGTGCCCATCCAGGCCAGCGGACGGATATAGGCATCGCGATGGCCGTTGGCGCGCAGCGTGTCCAGCACAGCGCGGCCGGCGCGCTCGACATCGAAATCCAGCCCGAACATGTCCGCGCCCTTGCGCATGCGCTCCAGGTGCTCGGGCAGGCGGAACACCGCCGCCCCGTCGGCGGTGGCGTAGCTGCGGATGCCCTCGAACACGGCGGTGCCATAGTGCATGGCGTGGGTGGTCAGCGGCGCCTCGGGGGCGTCTGTGGGGATGAAGCGACCGTCGAACCAAACGAGAGGCAGTCGCTGGGAAGTCGGGACTTCGCTCCCAGCACGGGACTGAGAATCCTCAA
>CBIFVU010000047.1:0-19512 GCA_966185905.1 uncultured Lysobacter sp. | reverse complement strand
TGGGCGCCATCGTCGAAGACCACCTCAAGTCGATCGGCATGCTGCACGACCCGGAGATGAGCGAAGCCCAGCGCGCGCTGATCGCCGAGAAGCGCCGTGCCTACGAAGAGCGCGGCGCAAAAAAAAACGCTGAAGCGAGCCCCGCCGCGCCCGGCGGCGAGCGCAACGAAGACGTCGCCGTCACCGGCGAGGGCGCTTCCTTCCCGCCCAGCGCCACCATGTGCCACAAGTGCAGCACCAAGGCGGTGGTGATCATGGACGGTTGCGCGACCTGCCTGAATTGCGGCTACAGCAAGTGCGGGTGAGGGCGCTGCCCTCCGATACGACCATGCGGTAGCTCGGTACCACGCAGGGAGCGCACGATGCCGTTGCGAGACTCCATCGCCGCCGAACTCCTCCCCGCCACGGACTGGTGCGACGCCGGTTTCCGCGCGCGCTTCGAATCGCTGTACCAGCAGTTGCAAGCCATCGCCCGCCGCGAATTGCAGCGCGCCGCGCGCGGCACCCTGGACACCGGCGTGCTGGTGCACGAGGCCTTCCTCAAGCTCGACGGCGCCGCGCTGGACACCAGCCAGCGCGGCCCGTTCCTGGCGCTGGCGGCCAAGGCCATGCGTTGCGTGCTGGTGGACCACGTCCGCGCCCGGGGCGCGGCCAAGCGCGGCGGCGACCTGGCGCGGGTGACGCTGGCCACCGACCTGCCGCTCGACGACCAGGCCGGGGGCATCGATGTGCTCGATGTCGAGCGCGGGCTGCAGGCGCTGGAAGCGCTGGATCCGCGGCTGGCGCAGGTGGTCGAGTGGCGCTTCTACGCGGGTATGGAGTTCAACGAGATCGCGCGCCAGCTCGGCGTCTCTGAGCGCACCGTCCACCGCGACTGGCGCAAGGCGCGCGCGTTCATGCTTTCCCGCCTGGGCTAGGCCGCATGGCCGCCGAACGCGAACGCTGGCTCAGACTCTCGCGCTTGTTCGACCGGGCCGTCGAACTGGAAGGGCAGGCGCGCGCCGACTACGTCGTTGCCGAATGCGCGGACGACGATGCCTTGCGCGCCGAACTGCAACGCATGCTGGACGCGGACGCCGCCGCCAGCGGTTTCGATGCCGGGGCGGCTGCGGCGATCGCGCTGGACGAAGCGGAGCGGCAGGAAGACGCCAGCGGCGGGCGCCTGGGCCGTTGGCGACTGCTGTCGCGAGTAGGCAGCGGTGGCATGGGCACGGTCTACGCCGCCCAGCGCGAGGACGATTCCGGCCAGCGCGCCGCGGTCAAGCACCTGCACCGGCGGTGGGACCGCAGCGCGCAGGCGCAGCGCTTCCTGCAGGAGCGGCGCATCCTGGCCCAGCTGTCGCATCCCAACTTGCCGCGACTGATCGACCACGGGCTGGACGAGGAGGGTCGCCCCTGGTTCGCGCTGGAGTATGTCGACGGCCAACCGCTCACCGCGGCCGCCGACGCCCGCCGGCTCGGCCTGCGCGAGCGCCTCGTGCTGATGCTGCAAGTCTGCGCCGCGGTGCGCCACGCGCACGAACGCTTCATCGTCCACCGCGACCTCAAGCCGGCCAATATCCTGGTCGATGCCGACGGCCATCCCAAGGTGCTGGACTTCGGCGTGGCCAAGCGCATGGACGAGGCGCCCGGCGCGACCCGCACCGGCGCTTTCGCCGGCTTCACCCCGGAGTATGCCGCGCCCGAGCAAATCGCCGGCGGCCCCATCAGTGCCGCGACCGACGTGCACGCGCTGGGCGTGGTGCTGTACGAACTGCTCAGCGGGACGCTGCCCCATCGCTTTGAGCAGGCCGACTTGCGCAGCGCCGCCGAAGCCATCACCGACCGCAGCGCCGAGCGCCTGGACCGCGCCCTGACCACCGGCGCGCCGGACCAGGTGCAGGCGCGCATCGGCCAGCGCCGCACCAGCCTGCCCGCTTTCCGCCGCTATGTGCGCGGCGATCTGACCCGCATCGTGCAGACCGCGCTGGCCAAGGAGCCCGCGCGCCGTTATTCCAGCGTGCAGGCCCTGTCCGACGATCTGGAACGCTTCCTCGACGGCCGCCCGGTCTCGGTCAGCGGCGACACCTTCGGCTACCGCGCGCGCAAGTTCGTGCGGCGCAATCGCTGGGGCGTCGCGATGGGGGCGGTGGCCGCCGCGGCCATCGTGGCGGGCATGGCCGGCTTCGCCTGGCAGTTGCGCGCCGCCCAGGCCCAGCGCGATGCGGCCTTGACCGAGGCGGCCCGCGCCATCGCCGTGCGCGAATACGTGATGCTGATGTTTCGCCAGGCCGCCGATACGAATGAGGACCCGAGCGCTCGCGAGGTGCTCAAGCGCGGTGCCGACGAGGTGCTCAAGCGCGCCGCCGACCAGCCCGATGCCGGCCTGACCACCGCCAACGCGCTGGGCGAACTGAGCATGACCCTGGGCGACATGGAGGGCGCGGCTTCGCTGTTCGAACGGATGCTGGCGCTGCCGGTCATCGCCAGGTTCCCGGCGGACCGGGCCAAGGCGCAGCTCAACCTCGGCGTCATCGAGTACTTCCGCAGCAACCTGGCGCACTCGCGCCAACTGCTCGACGCCGCACAGGGGTTCTGGCTTCGCGATCCAGCCCGCCATCGGCTCGACCTGCTGGACAGCCGCACCCTGCAAGCGCAACTGGAGCGCGCCGAAGGCAAGCCCGATGCGTCCATCGCTACGCTGGAGGCGGGGTTGCGCGAGGCCGTGCAACAGGCCGGCGGAAAGCCCGAGCGCCAGACCGCCCAATTCGGCGGCAACCTCGGCGTGGCCCTGCTCAACGCCGGCCGGCTCGACGAAGCCGGCCGCCGGTTCGGGGAAAGCTGGGCGATGTACCGCGCGCTGGGCTTGCAGGACACCTCCGACGCCCTGGGCGCGCTCAACGGCGTGGCCATCACTGCCCAGCGGCGTGGCGACCTGGCCGGCGCCGAAGCCACCGCGCGCCAAGTGTACGAGGCGCGCAAGCGCCTGTTCCCGGATTCGCAGGACACCGCGATGGCGCAATTCAACCTGGCCAAGCCCATCGCCCTGCAAGGACGCCATGCCGAAGCCTTGCCGCACTTCCGCCAAGCGTTGGGGCTGGCGCTGGACAAGGGCGGGCCGAACGGCCGCATCGCCATGTTCATTCGCCCCGCGCTGGCCGAGAGCTGCGCCGCGCTGGGCCAGCTGGACGAGGCCGAGCGCCTGAGCGCGGAACAATTGCGCATCGCCCAGGCGCAGTACGGCGAAGGCGACGCCTTCTACGCCGCTGGCCTGCGCGGCCGCGCCCTGGTGCGCCTGGCCCGTCGCGACACCGCCGCGGCGGCGGCCGACATCGCCGCTGCCGAAGCGATCTATCGCAAGCTCGGCAAGCCCGGCGAGTCGGGCCTGGCCGCCTTGGCCCCGTTGCAGGCGCAGTTGCGGCGGTAATGGCCGGCGGCGTGCTGAGGCAGGGATCCGGTGGGCCTGTCAGTCGCCCGCCGGGTTTTCCGATTGCCTTGAGGGTACCGCCAGGTTCCGCCCGCAACGCGCCAACGAGGGCCGCATCCATGAACAAGACCGCCACCGCCTTCCGCTGGTTGTTCGCCTCGTTCTATGTCTACGTCGGCGCGGCCTGGTTCTCCCACCGCTGGTTCGGCACCGCTTGGCCGGAGCACAAGGAAGCGCCCGTCGCCAAGGCGCTGACCACCGCGTTGAGCGAAAGCGGCCTGGTCGACCCGATGATCGCTTCGGTGTGCCTGGCCGGCGGCCTGTTGCTGATGTTCCGCCGCACCGCGCCGTTGGGCATCGTCGCGCTGGCGCCGCTGGTCGTGGGCATCTTCCTGTTCCATGCCTTGCTCAATCACAACTGGCCATGGGGGGCGTTGCATCTGGCCTGCCTGGCCGTGTTGGCCTGGTTGCACCGCGCGGCCTTGCGGCCGTTGTGGAACTTCGGCGGCGCGGGCGACGGCTGACAGCGCGGCGGCGGCCATCGTGTCAGCCAACGGCCGCGCAATCCGATCTCTGTGTTGCCGGGCGATGTCCGCCCGCCCACCGAGAGGCCCCCATGAAAACCCATGTCGTCAAGATTCCGTTCTCCCGGATCAGGCCCTTGCTGCCTGCCGACGGTCAGCGCATCGTGGTATGGCAAGGCGCGATGCGCTGGCCGCGCAACAGCACGCCGTTCGAACGCCATGAAACCCTGGAAATCGCCTTCGGCCGGGCGATCCGAGCGCAGGCCAAGCACCGCGACGAGGAAAAATCCAGGCTGCCGGGCTTCGCGGCCAGCTATGGCTACATGCAGGTGCGCGGCGGCTGGGCCCTGCACAAGGACGTCGCCGTGCACAACGACTATTTCGACGGCACCTTCGATGCTGCCGTCCAGGTCGCCGTCAGCGCTGGGCGCATCCGCTGCAAGCTGCTCAGCCTGAGCCTGGACTGGAACGCCAGCCTGGCCGCCAGGCTGCTGGATGTCACCGGCCTGATCCGCCGTTTCATCATCGACATCGTCGAGCGCAAGGCCACCGACATGCTCAACCAGCAGATCGATGCGGCGATCGCACAGGTCACGCGGGAGCTGCAGCAGCGCCTGCCGGGGGCCAGCGCCGTCGCCAAGGGCGTTACCCTGGCGGTGCTTCCCGGGGAAATCATGCTGGCGATGCAGTACGAGGAGAAGGCCGCGCCGAGGTTCGCGCTGGTGTCCAGGAAGGCCTCCGGGGCGATCGGCAAGCGCGCGGCGGCCAGTGTCGCGCCTGCGGCCAAGCGCGCATCGCAAGCTGCGCCGACCCGACCGGCTGCCGTGAGCAAGCACGCCAAGGCAACGCGCAAGCCGTGATGCGCGGCGTAGCCGGCTCGGGCTGCGCCAGACGCTACCGGCAGCACGGCTCCGGCCCTCGGGGCGAGCCGACACGTTGGGTGCGCAGCCTGCGTGGGTCTGCCTGTTGCCGCCGGCTTGCGCAAGCGTGGAACCGGGCGTTGTTGTGGAGCAGAACCGTTCTGGAGCCGCACGTGTTCAGCAGGCTAGCGCTGTTTTGCAGCCGAGGGCGCCGGTTCCCCGGCAGAGGGCAGCGAGCGCAAAAATCGCTGCATGCTGCACGTTCGGCAACCGGTTGCGCCGGCGGCTGGCGCCGCCGTCGCTGGCGGCGCCGGCGCGGTCCAGGAGCGCCCCGCCTGGAGCGCCGGTCGCCTGCGCTGCCCGCACACGCCCATGCCCATGCCCTCCTGGCCACGGCGATGTCAGTCGCCGGCCGCGAAATCCGATCTCTCCCTTGCTGGAGGATTCCGGCTTATCCAGGAGAGGGAGATGAGTGTTTCGATCCATATGCGCCGGCTGCGGCGTTCGCTGTTTGCGGTCGCGTTGCCGGCGGCGTTCTCGATGCCGGCATTCGCACAAGACGGGCCGTGCCGAGCCTGGGACAAGGACGCCAACAATGGACGCGGCGACTATGTCCTGTACACCGACCGGTCCACCGATGCAGGCAACGAACACGGCACCGACAACAGCACCTGCAGCAGCCTGTCGAACGCCTACGGCGAAGCCAACGTGGCCAGCGCCTTGCACGTCGGCAGCGTGATCACCGGCTATCCATCCAACGCGTTCGGTTCGTCCAACATGGCCGTGGGCTTGTACAGCAACGCCTATGGCTATGCGAACACCGCTCTGGCCAGCTACAGCAGTGCGGTCGGCGTCGACAACGTGGCGCGCGGCGATGCGAGCAGTGCGTTCGGGTACAGCTCCACCGCTTCGGGCCACTTCAGCAGTGCGTTCGGCTTCGACAGCGTGGCTGCCGGCCAGTCCAGCACCGCATTGGGCTACTTCAGCCAGGCCAGGGGCGAGGGCGGCAGCGCCCTCGGATTCGCCGGCGCCGCGCATGGCGACGGCAGCCTGGCGGTCTCCGGCTGGTACGACAAGCACAACGACGGCAATCTCGCCGACTTCGAGTTGGACGTCGATATCGACGGCGATGGCTTCGGCGATGCGTCCAGCGAAACCGCCTATGCCATCGGCGCCAGCAGCGTGGCCCTGGGCGCGGGCGTGTCGGCGCTGGGCGATGCTTCCGCTGCGTTAGGCGTGAACACGCAGGCGCAGGCCGCCCGCAGCACCGCGATCGGTTTCGGCGCGGTCGCCACCGAAGCCAACACCATCGCCGTGGGCGCGGCCGGCGGCACCATGAATCGCATCGTCCACCTGGCCGACGGCGTGGGCGCCCATGACGCGGTGAACCTGGGCCAGTTGCAGGCGACGCTGACCCAGGCCAATGCCTACACCGACAGCGCCATCGCCACCGGCGGCACCGCCGCCAATGCTTACACCGACAATCGCGAAGCCGCCATCCGCGAAGACATGCAGACCGCGGACGCGGCCACGCTGGCCTCGTCCAAGACCTATGCCGACCACAAGTCCGCGCAGACCCTGGGCTCGGCCACTGCCTATGCCGACAGCAAGTTCGCGGCCTGGAGCGATTCCTTCGCCCAGTACCAACGGCGCACCGATCTCCGCTTCCGCCGGACCGACCGGCGTATCGACCGGATCGGTGCGATGGGCAGCGCGATGACGCATATGGCCGTCAACGCCGCCAACGGCAGCGGCAGCAAGGGCCGCCTCGCGATCGGGCTGGGCGGGCAGGGTGGCGAAGGCGCGGTGTCGATCGGCTACGGCAAGCGCATCGGCGCGCGCGCCTCGTTCTCGCTGGGCGCCTCGTTCGCCAGCGGGGAGTCCAGTGTCGGCGGCGGCTTCGGTTTCGACTTGTGAGCGTCCGCCGCAGGCTTGGGCAGGCCGCGTACAGGGACGTGCCCCCGGGGCGCCTTGGCGCCCCGTTTTCTGGCGGCGGTGCTTCCGAGCGTGCCAGGTTTCTCTATAGACTGCGTGCGGCCCATCCCAGGCAAGGCGGGTCCGATTCCCAGGCCAGGCATCCACGCCCTGGGTTTTTCAACGATGCAGGCGCGAAGGCTCCTGCCGGCCCCGGTACTCGTTTCCCGGCGCGATCGCGGCCGGTTCGGCGGACAGGCCTGGCGAGGGCTGTGCGGGACACCATGGCGATCACCCCCTACCTGCTGTTTTTCTTCGCTGGGCTGGGCGCTTTCAATGGTTTGGCCTTGGCCGCCTATCTGTGCTGGCGCCGCCCGGCGACCGCCGCGCAGCGCTGGCTGGCGGCCTTGGTCCTGGCCGTCAGCGTGCGCACCGGCAAATCGGTGTTGTTCTATTTTTATCCGGAGATTCCCCGCCAGGTCCTGCAGGCAGGCTTGACTGCGTGCTTCCTGATCGGCCCGTGCCTGCTCGGCTTCGTGCGGGCCTGGGCGGACCCGGCGGGCGAGCGCACGCGCAAGGACGGGTGGTGGGCGGCGGCGCTGCTCGCGGTCGCGGTGGTGTATGGGGCGGTGTTTCCGTACTCCAGTCGCCCGGAGATGTGGGGCATTCCGCTGTGGCGGACGATCAGCTACAGCTGGCTGGGGTGGTGGCTGGCGGCCTTCGGCCTGTTCCTCCGCGCCGCCCGCGGGCAGGAACAGGTTGAGGCTCGGGCGGCGGCGGATGGTTTGCGCCGGGGGCATGTGGCGGCGGTCATCGCCGGGGTCGCGGTGGTCTGGCTGGCTTACTACACCGCCGGGCTGACCTCCTATATCGTCGGGGCGCTGTCGTTCTCGCTGGTCCTGTACCTGGGGATCATCGTGCTGTTGGCCCGGGGCAAGGCGCCGCCCGCCGCCCCGCCCTGTGCCGCGCCGCCCTATCAAGACCGCAAGATCGACCCGGACCAAGCCCGGGCCGACCTGCGGGCGCTGCACCGGCTGATGGTCGAGCAGGCCCTGTACGCCGATGCCCGGCTCAGCCTGGCCCGGGTCGCGCGCCGGCTGAACATGCCGCCGGCGCGGTTGTCGCAGTTGCTCAACGACAATCACAAGACGGCCTTCAAGCCCTATCTGACACGGTTGCGGGTGGACGCAGCCAAGCGCCTGTTGCTCGCCCCAGAGTTCGTCGCGATGGAGCAGGTGGCCGAGGCCTCGGGCTTCCTGTCCATGTCCACGTTCTACAGCAGCTTCAAGAAGATCGAGGGAACCACCCCGGCGGCCTGGCGGCAGGCGCGGTTGGCGGCCGCGGGCGAGTCCTGAAACAGCTTCCAGGAGTGCAGGAGCCGGCGCCAGAGGCCGCCGGCGCCGCTGGCCTGCGGACAATGGCCCGGTCCCCGCACCGGAGCCCGCCATGCCTCGAACCGCACTCAAGCCCAGGCCTTCGCCCGCGACCGCCGCCCTGGTGCGGTGCCTGCTCGCGCTGTGCCTGTCCGCGCTCGCGGCCGGCGTCGCCGCGACGGCGGTGCCGGGCGATACAGCCAGCCGGCCCGCCGTCGCGACGGACACGCCGGCAACGACCGCCTCCGGGCATCGCTATCGGTTGCCGGCGGGCTGGACCCAGGTGCAGCGAGGCCAGGCCGTGGTCCTGCAAGCGCCCGAGGGCGGCTCCTGGATCGCCTTGGTGGAGACCGATGCCGGCAACGCGGCGGAGGCCTTGTCCCAGGCCTGGCTGAGCTACGCCGGCCGGCCGCCGCCGGAGCAGCAACTGGCGGTGCCGCTGGCCAACCGGAACGGCTGGGTCGATGGCCTGGACCAGTGGTACCGCGCGCCGCCGGGCGAGCCGCGCCGGCTGGCCGCGCGGGCGATGCGCCACGGCAGCCGCTGGGTGGTGCGCATCGACGACCTCGCCATCGCCGTGGCTGGCAAACGCGCGGCCGACCTGAGCCTGATCCGCGACGAATTCGTCCCGGCCGGTCATGTGCGCGAGAGCTTCGCCGGGCGCCGTGCGCAACGGCTGGATGCGGCGAAGATCGAGCAGTTGCTGGCTTTCGTCCGGCGCTCGCAGCAAGCGCTGGGGGTGCCGGGGATTTCCATCGGCCTCGTGCAGGGCGGCGAGGTCGTCTATGCCGGCGGTTTCGGCGTGCGCAAAGTCGGCCGGCCGGAACCGGTGGATGCCGACACGCTCTATCTCATCGCGTCCAACACCAAATCCCTGACCACCGCCATGCTGGCGAAACTGGCCGACGAAGGCCGCTTGCGCTGGGATGCGCCGGTGACCGAATCGATGCCGACCTTCGCGCTGGCCGACGCGGACGCCACCGGGCGCATGCAGGTCCGGCACTTGGCCTGCGCCTGCGCGGGCTTGCCGTACCGCAACCTGGACTGGGAATTCGCCCCGCCGGATGCCCCGGCTTGGCGGGTGTTCGACATCCTGCGGCGGATGCGGCCCACCAGCGCCTTCGGCAGCAGCTACCAGTACACCAATCCGCCCGCCGCCGCCGCCGGCTACGTGGGCGGCCGCCTCGCCTATCCGGACCTGGAGATCGGTGCCGCCTACGACCGCGCCATGGCCACGCGCTTGTTCGAGCCGCTGGGCATGAGCCGCACCACCTTCGATTTCGACCGCGCTATGCGCGGCAACTACGCGCGCTCCCATGCGCTGGGCCTGGACGGCCGCCTCGCCTTGATCGACCCGCGCAGGGACCGGCAAATGCACGCCGTGCGCCCCACCGGCGGTGCGTGGAGCAACGTCAACGACTTGCTGGCCTATGTGAAGCTGGAGCTGCGCGGAGGCACGCTGGACGATGGCCGCCGGCATATCTCCGAATCGGCCTTGCGTGAACGATGGAAGCCGCAGATCGCCACCGGCCGCCATTCCTGGTACGGCCTGGGCCTGGACACCGATGTCTCCACCGGCACGCCGATGATCCACCATGGCGGCCGGCTGTACGGCCAGCGCAGCGAGATGGTGTGGTGGCCCGAGCACGATCTGGGCCTGGTCATCCTGATGAACGCCAGCACCGGCAATGCGCTGATGGAGGCCTTTCCCAGGAAGCTGATGGAACTGCTATTCGACGGCCGGCCCGAAGCCGACAGCATGGTGGCCGCCGCCGCGGCCGCCGAACGCGCGCAAAGCCAGGCGCGCCGCCGCGACTGGACGTTTCCGGCCGAACCGCAACATGCCGCGCGCTTGGCCTCGCGCTACCGCAACGCCCTGCTGGGCGAGCTGCGGGTGGAAAGCACCGGCGGCGAACTGCGTTTCGGCTTCGCCGCCTGGGACGTCCCGGTCGCCTCGCGCCTCAACGCCAACGGCGAGGTCGAGTTTTCCGCTGCGATACCCAGCCCGCCGCCGCCGTGGACCGCCGCGGCCACGCCTGCCGGTCGCACGCTGACTTTGCGCGATGCGCAGAATGAATATGTGTTCGAGGAGGTCGGGCACGACGCGGCGGAATGACAGGTTCGCGCGAGCTTCGATCCAAAGAGCGGCGACGGCCGGATGTCTGCATGGGGATGGGAGGCGGTGCGGTCCGGCCGGCGTGCGCATGAGGGTGCGGTCGGCCCGGCGTGCGCGTGTCCTGCCGTCGGGCGGCCGTGCGCCCTGATCGCCAGGCGTGCGCGCACCGCGACAGGGGACGATCGAGACCGGTGGAGTCGGCCGCTCGCTCAAGTGTGATTTTCGCCGGATGGTTTGGAACTGCGACGGTCTGCCGATTTTCGCCTGGGCAGGCGGAGCGTGCCCAGTGAGCGCACCGGAGCGCCGTCCTTCGGTGAAGTGCTGTCCCGGCGCGGCTTCGGGCGTCTTGCCGCCGCATCCGCCTCGCCGCAGCGAGCGAATTACGCCGCAGCCGGCGCGAGTGGGGGGGATGCACCCAGGCACGTTATTGAAAGGAAGGCAGGAGGAAGGGCGCGGTCGTCGATCCCTCGCTTGCCTGGCGCCGGCCGGGCAGTGCCCTCAGTGCGGTCCGGTTCGCGGCGGACTTTCCGGACACCCATGCGGAGGATCGAAATGAAAACGTCAGTCAGTGTGCAGCCCTTGGGGCTGTGCGCGGCGCTCGTCGCGGTGCTGGCCGTTGGGCCGGCTTCGGCGCAGCGGCCCGAAGCGGCAGCGGCCGTGCCCGACTATGCCGCGGTCCTGGGCAGCGAGCAGGTGATCAGGGACCCTGCGACCGGTATGCGTCGCGGACTCACCCAACGCGAGGTGCAACAGCGCATCGACGCCCAGGGCGCCAAGCGCAGCGAGCGCCAACGGCGCGAATCGCGCGCGGTCAACCAGGCCGTGCACGCGATGCCGGCCACCGTATCCGAAGCCTTCCGCAAGGCCCAGCCCAATGCCCAAGGCATCCTGGTGGTCCCGACCGCGCGCGAGCAGATCCAACCGATCTTCGGGGTGGTCGACGAGGACGGTGGCATGAAGGCCTCGCACGATCCGGCCGGTGCGGCCGCCCCCCACCGCGCCGATGGCAAGGGAGACACGCCATGAGCCGATCGTTCCTCGGATGCGCCGTCGCCGCGGCGCTGTTGTCGGCCTCGCCCGTGCATGCGGCCAAGATCGTGCTGGTCAACCAGGACGATCCGGGCGTGGGCTTGAACGAGACCACTGCGGCCACGCCGGTGGGCGGCAATCCCGGCACCTCGCTCGGCGAGCAGCGCCGCATCGCTTACGCCTACGCCATGGACCTGTGGGGCGCGCTGCTCAAGAGCGATGCCGAGATCCGGGTGCAGGGTTCGTTCGCGCCGCTGGCGTGCTACCGGCAGCCCAATGGCTCGTCCTACATCGTGCTCGGCCAAGCCCGGGCCATCGGCAGCGCCCATGGCAGCCAGATCCCGGGGGCGGCGCTGCAAGAGGCGTGGTATCCCATTGCCCTGGCCAGCGCCATCGCCGGCAAGGACCTGGACGAGGGCGACGATATCTATACCGCCTTCAGCTCGGCCATCGACCAGCCCGAATGCCGCGCCCTGGGCGGCTCGGGCTGGCACTACGGCCTGCGCGGCAATGCCGACAACAACGAAGGCAAGGCCAACTTCCTCAACGTGATCATGCACGAAATCGGCCATGGCCTGGGCGTGTCGGGGTACGGCTTTCCGGGAGTGGGCACGCCCTGGGACTACACCGCGCGCTCCAACCAGTTCGGCAAGGCCTTGCCGGATATCGCCGATTACGCCGACCATGACAAGGCTCTGACCACGCCGGGCGATGTGGTCTGGACCGGCAGGCGCGCCAATTCGACTGCGGCCTTGCTGGCCGAGAACCGGCTCATGCTCAAGGTGGCTGCGCCGCAGCCGGCCAGCTACGACATCGCACCTGCGTATTTCGGCCCGCAGGACCCGTCGCAGTTCCCCAGCGGCGACATCGTGGCGGTGCTCGACGAGGCCGCGGCGGGCCAGGCGCCGACGTCGCTGGCTTGCGATGGCGCCAACGGCCAACCGCGAATCGCCAACGCCGAGGCGCTGCGCGGCAAGATCGCCCTGGTCGACCGCGGCGTGTGCCGTACCGGCGTGCAGGCGCTGGCGGTGCAGAAGTACGGCGCCATCGGGCTGATTTCGGTGAGCAACGAGCCGGGCGACCCGATCACGCCCTCGCCGGGGCAGGTTGGATCGCAGGTGAGCATTCCGGTGATCGGCGTGTCGCAGGCTGCCGGCGCGGCGCTGCGGACCGGTTCGGCCGCCAGCGCGGGGCTGGCGCGCGACAACAGCCGGTTCTTCGGCCTGGATGCCGCCAAGCGCCTGCGCTTGTACACGCCGGCATTGCGCTCGGGCGGCTCGACCTTGTCGCACGTGGACACCGACATGAGCCCCAACGCCTTGATGGAGCCGCGCGAAAGCGCGACGCTGATCTCTCACATCAATGTCGATGTCGCGCTGGACATGTTCGAGGACATGGGCTGGCCGACCGCCCGCGGGGAAACCGCGCGCCTGGCCGGCTGCGACACTACCGTGCCGATGGTGCGCGACACCTTCATCCCCGGCGCCAACCTCGTGGCCCACTACAAGATGTGCGACCGGGCCTACGGTGCGAGCAACAGCCGGTTCCGCCGTTGCATGACCGAGCAGCTGCAATTGCTGCGCGATCAGAACCACATCAGCGGGCGCGAACTGGGACAGACGCAGAGGTGCCTGGCCAAGCGTTGAGCCGATGGCGGGAGCCTGTCGCGACGGACGTGTCCGGTGGAATCGCACACGTCCCGATGGCCGGGGCCGGGACGGGCCAAGCCCGTCCCGGCGCTGCGCCCGGGCTCAGGGCATGAATACGTCGTGGAACACGCCGTCTGGGTCGAAGCGGCTGCGCAGTTGCCGCAAGCCGGTCCAATGCGCCGGCGAGAAGCAGCGATGCGCCTGCGCCGAGCGACCCTCCAGGTCGAACTCGTTGATGTAGCACCCGCTCGCCGCATCCGTCAGGTCGTCGTACAAGCCCGCCAACCAGCGGCGGTTGATTTCGTCGTCCGACGCGCTGTCCCATTGCGCGTAGGTGGACAGGAAAAAGCGTCCGCGCGCGGAGAAGGCAGCATCGGGCAACTCCGGCTCGCCGCGCCAGACCAGCAACGGCACTGTCGCCGGGGAAGGCAGGCTGGGAAGATGGGCCAGGAGGATGCGCGCTGCCTCTCCGGGCCGGTCGGTCAATATGTTGTCGCTCCGGTAGCGGCGGCAGCGCATCATCGCGTCGCTCTGGCGGTAGATGTCCTCCACGCTGGAGGCTTGGTCTTGTGCGAGCGGGACCAGCAGGTCCGCGGGCAGGCTGGCGCGCAGCGATCCCTGCAGACGCTGGGCCTCGCCGGGACTGTCGGCGAAGGCCAGGACGCTGGACAGCGCGCACAGGCCCGTGCCATCGGTCTGCTGTGTTGGGTCGGGCGCGATGGCGATCATGATCTCCAGCGAGGGGTCGGGCTCGGCTTGGTCGATTCGCTCCAACAGCTCGGCCAGGCGCGCCAGCGGTGTCCGATAGCTGCTGGAGGTGATGCAGGCCGGCATCGGTCGGCATTGCAGGTAGAACTTCACCACCACGAAGAACAGACCGGGGCCACCGCCGCGCGCGGCCCAGAAGAACTCCGGGTTCTGGCTCGGGTTGGCATGGCGCATCCGGCCTTGCGCATCGATGAGGTCTATGGCGCAGACACTGAACGTGCTCACGCCGCCCCAGGCGCGGAAATTGATGCCCAGCCCGCCGCCCAGCAGAAAGCCGCCCAGGCCCACGCGGCCGCTGTGGCCGGTCGGGAAGGCCAGGCCGTGTCCGGCAAGGGCATGGCTCAGCGCCAGGCCGGTGACGCCCGGTTGAACCGCGGCGCGGCGCGCGGCGGCATCGACCTCGATCGCGTCCAGTCTGCTGACATCCAGCAGGATGCCGCTGTCGCGCATGAAGCAGCCCGAATAGCTGTGGCCGCTGCCGCGCACGCTCACCGACAAGCGATGGCTGCGGGCGAAGTCGATGGTATGGACGATATCGGAGACCGACTGCGCGCGGACGATGAACTCGGGGAAACGGTCGAAGTCCCGACCGTTCCAGCACGCGCTCCTGTGCCAGCCCGCGTATTCGGCGTGATGGCGGGAGCGCGCCTTGCCTTGCAGCAGGCGCGGGAAGGCGCGGTAGTCGTCTGCGTGGATGGCTTGCGCGGGTGCTTGCATGGTCCGCTCCGTTGGGCGAGAGGTCAGCCAGGCAGCGGCGAGGCCGCATCCTGGACCGGTCGATTGGCCGCCTGGGATGCCGAGCGGTGGTGCGGGGCCGGCGGTAGCCGGGCCAGCGCCGAATGCAGCGGCGAGGGCAACAGGCCGAGACGGCGCTTGATCCGGTCGTTCAGCCGGCCCGCCTCGATGTAGCGGATGCCGCGCGCGAACGCGTAGCGATAGGCTTCGGCGAAGAAGATGGTGTAAGGACTGAAGGCAGAGCGGTCGTAGGTCAAGCCAGCCGACCAGACGTAGAGGGTGTCGCGTTGCAGGTAGCAGATCGCCCCGCCGACGAGTTCGCCCTGCGATATCGCCACGATCAACCGCGACAGCCCGCCGCACCGGCGTACGAAGCGCGCCAGCGGCGCGGCGGGAAAGTAGTGCGGGGTGCCGAGCCGGGAGGTGGTGGCGAAGCACAGCGCGCATTGGCGCTCCAGGATGTCGTCGTAGGGCGGCTCCAGCACTTCGACCTGGGCGTCGCTGGCGGCCAGTTTGCGCAATTGGCGGTTCATCTCGTGGCGGCCGGGTGGGGGCAATTCCCGGACGAAATGCTCGAAGCTGCCGAATCGCGCCAGGTCGGCCCGATAGCGGTCGACCATCGGTCGGGCCGCCAGGCCCGCTGCGCCGAGCCCAGCGGCCAGAGCCGGCTCGCAGACATTGAGCAGGCCGGCGTAGGCGGCGCCCTCCCGTTCGCCCAGTCGGGCGAGCGTCTGGGCGAGCCGCACGCGCACGCCGGCGTGGCCGTCGATGCAGGGGATGGTGGTCTCCCAACAATGCATCATGTGGCTGAACAAGCCGATATCGCCGCCACCGTCGCAGACTCCGGCGCTCCTCGCCAGCAGCCCCAGCGGATCGACTGCGGACAAACGCTGTAAGTACGCCGGCAGGAAACCGACCAGATCTTCGCCGTCGCGGGCGCACAGATAGATGTTCTTCTCCACCGGCAACAGCGGCGAGCGTTCGGCGGCGTCCAGGAACCGCCAGTCGTAGAAGGCCGGCGCGCCGCTGTGCGCGTGGAAGGCCTCGTAGCGGTGGCGGTCGATGGCGGCCAGCGAGTCGGTCTGCTCGATGGTGATGGGCATGGCAGGGGCTACCGGTGTCGGGGCGGTGGTCGGAGGAGAACGCGCGCAACGGTCATCCGCGCACGCACTCCACGAGGGCTGCGTGGGGCTTGCGGAGGTAATCCCCGAGCTCGGCGGTCGGCGGCTGTGAGCCGTCCACGGCGTGAGCGCTGGGCTGGTGCCAGTCCACCGAGGCGGCGCCTGCGCGCTGCATCGCCGTTTCGATGGCTTCGCGGCTCCAGTACCAGGCCTCGACGCTGGCCTCATAGCGTTGCTGGTAGAACAGATCGAGCTTGATGCGCTCGCCGTCGCGATGGGGCGCCTGCGGATCGGCCGGAGTCATGCGGAAACCGTAGCGCTCGTAATAGGCCGGCTCGGGCTCGTAGTCGGGATGGATCGGCAGGGTCAGCAACCTGCCGCCCGGCTTGAGCGGAGCGATCATCTGCGCACACAGGCGCTCCAGTTCGCTACGGTTTTGTGCGTACGGCAGCACGTATACCGCCAGGACGCGGTCGAACCGGCCGTGCATCGCTGCATCCAGCGAAGCCACGAAGTCGATCTCCAGGCCCTCGCGCTCGGCCTGGCGGCGCGCCCCGGCCAGCATTCCTTCGGCGGGGTCGTAGCCGACTGAGCGGCGGGCCCCGGCGCGCTTGAGCAAGCGGGCGTAGGTGCCGGCCCCGCACCCGAAGTCCAGGACCTCCAACCCGCGCACCTCGCCGATCCTGCGCATGACGCTGGGCGTTTCGATATAGCGCCGGAACGGCCAGTCCGACATGTCTTGGTACAGATCGGCGAGTGCATCGAACTGGGAAATGGCGGGATCGGTCATGTCGGCACCTGAGGGGCGAGGGCTCGGAGCGCAGAGCGTTCGCGATGATGCAAGCGCATCGCTGGGTACGCGGCTCGTGCCGCGTGATTGCTTCGAGCGATCCGGGGCGCTAGTACTACCGTTTCCGGTTTGGACATGTTTGTGACTGCCAACGCACAACCGCAGTCGCTAACGCATCTTCACCTGCGCGATCCCCGCAACTTCGAGTCGATCCGCGATTTCTGCGGATGCTCTGCGACGGGATGCTCTGCGACAGGATGATCGGCGCCGCCCATGGCAATGCGCGTCATGTGCGCCTGTTCCCAGCGCGATCGGCCTGCGCCGAGTCGCCCGCGGTGGGCAGGTCTCTGCGATTCGGGAACCTTCGGGCGGCCCGATCGCGCCTGCACGCATTGTCGTTGACAGTCCGCTCAATATGTAACAACATAAGTTACATGAATCGCGACAGCCGCCTGTCCTCCGTCCTGCACGCGCTGCTGCATATGGCCGAACAGGGCGAGCCGATGACCTCAGACGCCCTGGCGCAGTGCCTGGGCACCCACCCGGTGGTGGTCCGGCGCACCATGGGGCTGCTGCGCGAAGCCGGCCTGGTCAGCTCGGGGCGCGGCCGGTCGGGCGGCTGGCGCATCGCGGTGGACCTGTCCACGGTCAGCTTGCGGCAATTGCACGAGGCCCTGGGCGAACCGGGGTTCTTCGCCATCGGCCATCGCAGCGACCACCCGGCGTGCCTGGTCGAACAAGCGGTCAATGCAGCGCTCGACGACGCCTTCGCTCAAGCCGAAGCGCTGTTGCTGCAGCGCCTGGGCGAGGTGACGCTGGCCGACCTGGCGGCCGATTTCGCGCGCCGCCACGCGGCTTACCGCACAGGCCGTCGAGGCAAGACGACAAGGAAATCCGACCGTGAAGCATGATGTCATCGTCGTGGGCGGCAGCTATGCGGGCATGGCGGCCGCGCTGCAGCTGCTGCGCGCGCGCCGCAAGGTGCTGGTGATCGACGCCGGTCAGCGGCGCAATCGGTTCGCCGCGCATTCGCACGGCTTCCTCGGCCAGGACGGCGCCGATCCGGCCGCCATCGCCGCCACGGCGCGCGCGCAACTGCAGGCGTATCCGACGCTGCAATGGGTCGACGCGCGCGCCGAGCGCGCGGCCGGACAGCGCGACGACTTCTCGGTGATGCTGGACAACGGCCACACCCACCGCGGCCGGCGCCTGTTGTTCGCCATCGGCGTCAGCGATGCCCTGCCGGACGTGCCGGGACTGCGGCAGCGCTGGGGACGCAGCGTGTTCCACTGTCCGTACTGCCACGGCTACGAACTCGGCCAGGGGGCGGTCGGGGTGATCGCGACCGGGCCGATGTCGATCCATCAGGCGCAACTGTTGCCCGAATGGGGGCCGACCACGTTCTTCCTCAACCAGGCCGCGAGCCTGGACGAGGCCGCGCGCGCGGACCTGGCCCGGCGCGGCGTGCAAGTCGAACACACGCCGATCCAGGCGATCGAAGGCGAGGCCGAAGTGGTATTGGCCGACGGGCGCCGGCAGGTCTTCGCCGGTCTGTTCACTGCGCCGCGCAACGCGCCGGCCACGCCCATCGCCGAAGGCCTGGGCTGCGAGCTGGAGGACACGCCCTTCGGCAGTCAACTGCGCTGCAATGAGGCCAAGCAGACCAGCCTGGCGGGCGTGTATGCCTGCGGCGATGTCGCGCGCGCCCCGCATTCGGTGTCGCTGGCCGTCGCCGACGGCGCCTGGGCCGGTGCCCAGGTGCACCGCTCGCTGGTGTGGCCGGAGGGCTGATGGCCGCGCGGGTGCAGATGCGGGTTCGGGTGCCAGTCGGGGAGGCTGCATGCGACTGTTGATCGCCGGCGCCACCGGGCTGGTCGGCGGCCACGTCCTGCGCCAGGCCTTGGACGATCCGACGATCGAGCGCGTGATCGCGCCGGTGCGCCGGCCCTTGCCCGCGCATCCGCGCGTGTCGGCGCCGGTGGTGGACTGGGAGGCGCTGCCCGCGTTGGCCGAAGACTGGCGCGTGGATGCGGTGGTTTGCGCGCTGGGCACCACCCTGCGCGATGCCGGCTCGCGCGACGCCTTCCGCCGGGTGGACTTCGACTACCCCTTGATGTTGGCGCGGCGGGCGCGGGAGGCCGGCGTGCCCACTTATGTCCTGAATTCCGCGCTCGGAGCCGATCCTCGCTCGCGCTGGTTCTACAACCGGGTCAAGGGCGAGCTGGAGCAGGCGCTGGCCGGGCTCGGCTTTGCCTCGTTGACCTTCGTGCGCCCCGGCCTGATCGGGGGCGAGCGCGAACGGCGCCGCCCCGGCGAAGCCGCGGCCGCGCTGGCCTTGCGCCTGGCCGCCCCGGTGCTGCCGCGGCGCTGGCGGATCAACCCCGCGCCACGGATCGCACAGGCCATGTTGGATGCTGCGCGCACGGCCGAACCGGGCGTGCGCGCGGTCGGCTCCGAGCGGCTGGCCTGAGCCAGCCGGGTCGGTGCCCGTGCGGCTCAACCGAACACGCGGAAGCGCTCGCCGTCGTCCATGAAGGATTTCTCGGCGAAACCGCCCTTGTTGGCGCCGAAGGGCATTTGCGCGCGCAGCTTCCACGATGCCGGCAGCTGCCACTCGGCGGCGGCGACCGCATCGGGCAGCGGGTTGTAGTGCTGCAGGCTGGCGCCGATGTGGGCGTTGGCCAGCGCCGACCAGACCGCGAACTGGGCCATGCCGCCGCTCTGCTCGGACCACACCGGGAAGTTGTCGGCGTACAGCGGAAACTGCTTCTGCAGGCCGGCGACCACGTCCTGGTCTTCGTAGAACAGCACGGTGCCGGCGCCGGCGGCGAAGCTGTCGATCTTGGCCTCGGTGGCGGAGAAGTCGCCGGTCACGAGCTTGCGCAGGGCGTCCTTGACGAAACCCCAGAACTTGTCGCTCTCCGAGCCGTACAGGATCACTGCGCGCGAGCTCTGGGAATTGAACGAGGACGGCGCCAGGCGGATGGCTTCCTGGATGAGTTGGGTGACCTCGCTCTGCGGCAGGGGCAGTTCCTTGCCCAGTGCGTATTGGCTGCGGCGCGGCTTGATCGAGGCGATGAAGGGGTTGCTCACGCGAAGAATTCCTTGGAAGCGGATGGAAGACGGTGGAGACCAGGCCGTGAGGCCGACGCCGGCGATGATAGGCAAGCGCCGGCGGCGCCAGGACGGGCGCGGCGGAACGGATCGTTCCCGGATGCAACGATGGC
>CBIFVU010000046.1:0-20060 GCA_966185905.1 uncultured Lysobacter sp. | reverse complement strand
ACCCATCTACGCGGAAAGCACACGCCGAACGCGGCCGCCCCTGTAGGAGCGGCGCAAGCCGCGACCGCGCGCCCCCCAAAACGACTCGCTCTGCGCACTGGACCGACCAGGAAACCCAGCCCTGCCGATCCCCCGCACATTCACCTGGCCGTGGTCGCGGCTTGCGCCGCTCCTACCGCCTGGGGCCCGGGAAGCGGCTCGGCAGAGGCGCGGGCAAAAAGAAAGGCCCGCCGAAGCGGGCCTTTCTCGTACAGCTACGACGCGAGGGCCGGACTCAGAAGTCCATGCCGCCCATGCCGCCCATGCCGCCGGCGCCCGGCATCGCCGGCTCTTCCTTCTTCGGCAGCTCGGCGACCATGGCTTCGGTCGTGATCATCAGACCGGCGATGGACGCCGCGTTCTGCAGCGCGGTGCGGGTGACCTTGGTCGGATCCAGGATGCCGGCCTCGATCATGTCCACGTACTCGCCGGTGGCGGCGTTGTAGCCGTAGGCGCCCGCGCCCTCGATGACCTTGTTGAGGATGACCGACGGCTCTTCGCCGGCATTGGTCACGATCTCGCGCAGCGGCGCTTCCATCGCGCGCAGGGCGATGGCGATGCCGTGGTTCTGGTCTTCGTTGGCGCCCTTCAGGCCGGCGATGGCGGCCTTGGCGCGCAGCAGCGCGACGCCGCCGCCCGGGACGATGCCTTCCTCGACCGCCGCGCGGGTGGCGTGCAGCGCGTCTTCCACGCGAGCCTTCTTTTCCTTCATCTCCACTTCGGTCGCGGCGCCGACCTTGATCACCGCAACGCCGCCGGCCAGCTTGGCCACGCGCTCCTGCAGCTTCTCGCGGTCGTAGTCCGACGAGGTCTCTTCGATCTGCGCCTTGATCTGCTTGATGCGCGCCTCGATGCCCGAGCCTTCGCCCGCGCCGTCGATGATGGTGGTGTTTTCCTTGGAGACCTGGATCTTCTTGGCGCGGCCGAGATCCTTGATGGTGGCCTTCTCGAGCTGCAGGCCGACTTCCTCGGAGATCACGGTGCCGCCGGTGAGCACGGCCATGTCTTCCAGCATCGCCTTGCGGCGGTCGCCGAAGCCCGGAGCCTTGACGGCGCAGACCTTGACGATGCCGCGGATGGTGTTGACCACCAGGGTCGCCAGGGCCTCGCCCTCGACTTCCTCGGCCACGATCAGCAGCGGCTTGCCGGCCTTGGCCACGCCTTCCAGCACCGGCAGCAGGTCGCGGACGTTGGAGATCTTCTTGTCGTGCAGCAGGATGAACGGGTCGTCCAGTTCGGCCTGCATCGACTGCTGGTTGTTGATGAAGTACGGCGACAGGTAGCCGCGGTCGAACTGCATGCCCTCGACCACGTCCAGCTCGTTCTCCAGGCCCGAACCGTCTTCGACGGTGATCACGCCTTCCTTGCCGACCTTGTCCATCGCCTGGGCGATCAGGTCGCCGATGTTGTGGTCGGAGTTGGCCGAGATCGCGCCGACCTGGGCGATTTCCTTGCTGGTGGACGACGGCTTGGACAGCTTCTTCAGCTCGCCCACGGCCTCGGTCACGGCCTTGTCGATGCCGCGCTTGAGGTCCATCGGGTTCATGCCGGCGGCGACCGCCTTCATGCCCTCGCGGATCAGCGCCTGGGCCAGCACGGTCGCGGTGGTGGTGCCGTCGCCGGCGTTGTCGGAGGTCTTGGACGCGACTTCCTTCACCATCTGCGCGCCCATGTTCTCGAACTTGTCGGCCAGTTCGATTTCCTTGGCGACGGACACGCCGTCCTTGGTGATGGTCGGCGCGCCGAAGCTCTTCTCGAGCACGACGTTGCGGCCCTTCGGACCGAGGGTGGCCTTGACGGCATTGGCGAGCACGTTGACGCCGCGCACCATCTTGGCGCGAGCGTCCTCACCGAAACGAATTTCCTTAGCAGCCATGTTGCTTAACTCCGGGAATGGGGATTGGGGATTGGGGATTCGACAAGAGCAGTGGACTGGGCTCGGGAAGGATTTCGGGAGGCAGCGCAGGCGCTTGCCGATCCCGAATTTCTAATCCCGATTCCCGGCTCTCAACCCACGATCGCGAGGACGTCGTCTTCCTTGAGGATCTTGTACTCGACGCCGTCCTGCTTGTAGCTGCTGCCCGAGTACTGGCCGTAGATGACCTTGTCGCCGACCTTGAGCTTCGGCGCGCGCACGCTGCCGTTGTCCAGAGCCTTGCCTTCGCCGATGGCGACGACTTCGCCCTTGGTGGACTTCTCCTTGGCGGCGTCGGGGATGATGATGCCGCCGGCCGAGACTTCGTCGGCTTCGATCGGCTTGACCACAACGCGGTCGTAAAGCGGCTTGAGATTCATGGCGACCCTCTGTAAGTGCTTGAATGGATGGGTAAAGATGGTGAATTTTAGCAGTCGCCCCCGGAGAGTGCCAACGCCGGAGGCAAAAGCGCCCGGCAAGCCGGGACTGCGACCGAGATAGGGCGCCTATTCCGGCTTTCAAGGGGGCCCGGCGAATTTTGCCCGGGAACTGTGACCGGGCCCGAACCGGGGGTCAGCGCCGGCTGGCCGAGGCCGGGCTGCGGGGCTGGCCGAAGCGGGCTCAGGCAAGTCGTCCCGGGCCTTCGGGGCGCCGGGGGCCAAGGGAGCTAGCAGCGGGTGTGCTTCGGTAGGGGCCCTGGCTTCGACGGCCCTGGCTTCGACGGCTCTGGTCTCAAGGGCCTCGGTATCGGGCGGGTCTTGGCGCCGGGGCCTGCGGGGGCCTCGGTGCCGGTCATGACCCCGACCGCTCAAGCGAAAAGCGCGGCCCAAGGGCCGCGCTCGCGTGGACTTCGGTGGGTACCGGTGCCGCCGCCCCCTCACTCCCGGAACAGCGGTTCCAGGCTGGAGCGGGACAAGGGCGTGAAGCCGTAGCGCCGGTCGCCGTAGCGCAGAGTGACCTCGTACTGCTGCGGGTTGTCCCACAGCGCCTGGTCGATGGCGGCCTTCTCGCCGCTGTCGCGCCGGGTCACGTTCACCATCAACGGCGGTGCGCCCGCCTGCTGGTTCAACTCCAGGAAAGCATCGATGCCCTTGCGCTGCGCATCGGCGGTCGCCGCATCGCGGACGGCCTGCCACGCGACATCGAACTTCGCATCATCCTTCATACGGTCTCCATTGGCGCCCGCTCCGCAGGCGCCGGTCAGCAAGCTGGCCAACAACGCCGTCGCGTAGAGCATGCGCTTGAACGGCATGCCATTGAACAGGTTCGCCATGCTCGGGTTCGCCCTGCGCGTGGTGCGGATCATGCCGGCCCCGAGGGATCGGAGCCTCAGTTGTTGTCGTTGACCCAGGCCTCGACGATATCCAGGTGGCGATCGCGCACGTCCATGCCGGTGTGCATCACGCTGTCGGTATCGTTCTTGGCATCGGGCCCACCGTTGCCATTGTACTCGTCCGGCAAGCCGATCATATGCCCGAACTCGTGCGCGGCGCCCACCTGCGGGTCGCTGGCCCCCTTGTTGACGGGATTGACGTCCTCGCTGTCGAAGCGGCCGGTGTTCTGGCTGGGGACGACGTAGCTCTGGTTGAAGCCGCCGGCATCGATCTTGACCACCTCGATGCTCCAGTTCTCGCTGCCGTCGACGATGTCGCGCACGCCGCCGAAGAAGCCCTGCGGCTTTTCCACCACGTCCAGGTTGACGTCCAGCGTGACCTTCTGGCCGGTGTCGCTGGTGATGGTGTGGCCGCTCCAAGTGCCTTCCACCGCGGCCTTGTAGTCGTCGATGAACTGCTGCTTCTCGGCCTGGGTCCAGGTCTGGCCGTCCGGGCCGTTGGTGAAGTCGAACTCGATCTTCATGTCCAGTTCGAGCGTGTAGGTGCCGTCGGGCTCGCGGTAGAGCTGCATGTCGTAGGCGTCGCGGACGCCGCCGGCGGTCACGCTGTCCTCGGAGGCGACCAGTTCGCGCTCGTCGGTGGAACCGGACTGGCCGCCGGCTTCGGTGCCCTGGTCGGGCACCGCGCGCAGCATGCGCGCCACGCCGTCGGCGACCGGGGCGCGCTCGGCGGCCGAGGGCTGGGTCGCCGGCGCTTCGGCCTGCAGCGGCCAGTTCGAGACGGAGCGGCTCTGGATTGCGGCGTTGTCGAACATGGCGCGCCTTCGATGCGGTGGATGTGCGGCCATGCTCGCCACCCTCGCGCGGGCCGCCAAGCTGGGGCGTACCCGACCCCGGGCCGACCCCAGGGTGAGCCGCCGGCCGCGCGCGCTCGGCCGAAGCGAGCGAAGCCGCGCGGCGGCGCAAAAAGAAAGAGCGCGTCCCGTGGAACGCGCTCCTTGGTGCGGAGTAGGCCGTCCTGCGCAAGGCGCGTCCTGCGCCCTTCCCCCGAACCGACCTCGTGTCTTGGCCGACGTCCGTATCAGCGTGGGGCCATCTTCCGAAGTCCTCATGACCGCTGCCACCCACACGGCGTGCGGATGGCGCTACTATCGGTCGCCTTGGAGGCGCCCGCGTGCAGCAAGCCTTTGATCGAGCGAACTCGCAATGCGCGCCCGGCGACCCAAAACGCACAGGCTGGCGTGGCTATCGGTCGCCTGGCGAACAATGGTAGCAACCGGCGTTTTTTCACGGAAAAAATCACGGAGCCGCGACATGACCCCTCAGCAGCGCATCCGCCTGGCCCGCCGCCACGCCGGCCTGTCCCAAGCCGCGCTGGGCAGCGCGGTAGGGGTGCAGCGCAGCGCGGTCGGCCACTGGGAATCGACCCAGGGCAAGTTCCCGAGCATGAGTCATCTGCGCGAGGTGGCCCTGGTCACCGGGGTGCAGTTCGAGTGGCTGGCCACCGGCCGCGGCAAGATGAACCTGTCGGCGGACACGGCCATGGACTCGGTCGCCGCGGCCGAGGCGGTGCTGGTGGACGATCCGCTGGAGCTGCGCCTGATCCGCGCCTTCCGCGAGGCGCCGGCGCGGGCCAAGGCGCCGCTGGTGGAGGTCGCCGAGCAGTTGGCCGAGCTGCGCACCGGACGCGCCCGGGCGCCCGCGCCACCACGCACACGCTGAAGCTGTGACCGCCACTACAGTTCCTGCGTGCGCTGCAACGCCGGCGGGCTGGCGATGTCACAAACCCGGACTAGACTCCAGCGTATGCACCCTGGGGAGGGTGCCTCCGACCGCGGTCGCCGCGCGACTGCGTCGCCTACACAAGGAGCCCGTTCGATGCCGAAGTCCGTCCGCGACCACGCCCGTGGTCGTTCCTCCGCCCTGCCCGCGCGCCGCTTGGCCGGCCTGGCGCTGGCCATCGCCACCCTGCTGCCGTCGATGGCGCAGGCCGCGGTGTTCATCAATGAATTCCACTACGACGACGCCACCTCCTCCGGCGACGTCGGCGAGCGCATCGAGATCGTGGCCACGGCCGGCGAGACGCTGAGCAACTACCGCGTCTACCTCTACAACGGCTCCACGCCCTCGGCGGCGACCACCTACGACAACGACCTGGTGCCGGCCGGCAGCGTGGTCAGTTGCGGCGGCAGTGTACGCATCGCCACCCTGAGCTACCCGACCAACGGCCTGCAGAACGGCTCCAACGACGGCTTCGCCCTGGTCGACGGCAGCGGCAACGTGGTCCAGTTCCTCAGCTACGAGGGCGGCATCACCGCCAGCAACGGCCCGGCCGCCGGCAAGAGCAGCACCAACCTGCCGGTGTCCGAGTCCGGCTCGACCCCGGCCGGCACCTCGCTGCAACTCTCCGGCAACGGCAGCCAATATTCCGACTTCACCTGGAAGGCCTCGGCCACCCAGACCTTCGGCGCCTGCAACAACACCCAGACCTTCGCCGGGGGCAGCAGCAACACCCCGCCCAGCGTGGTCTCCACCACGCCGGCCAACGGCTCCAGCAGCTTCCCCGCCGCCGGCGACCTGAGCGTGAACTTCAGCGAAGCGGTCACCCTGGCCAGCGGTGCGCTGAGCCTGCAGTGCGCCACCTCGGGCACGGTGACGCTGAGCTATCCCTCCAGCGGCACGGCGTTCACCGCCTCCACCGGCACCGCCCTGCACGCCGGCGAGGCCTGCACCTTCACCGTGACCGCGGCCAAGGTCGTCGATGCCGGCGGCGCCAGCCCGGCGGCCAACACCGTGGTCGGCTTCACCGTCGCCAGCGGCGGCGGCAACCCGGGCGGCTACTACAGCCGGGTCAACACCTCCAGCCCGAGCCAGTTGCGCTGCTCGCTGCACGAGACCATCAAGGGCCACACCGTCTATCCCTACAGCGGCGGCACCACCAATACCTGGACCATCCTGGAGATCGCCGACGAAGATCCCAACAACGCCGGCCGCATCCTGGACGCCTACCGCAACCGCAGCTTCGTCAAGGTCACCGACCGCGCCGGCAGCGGCAGCGGCCTGAAGTACAACCGCGAGCACACCTGGCCGAACTCGCTGGGCTTCGGCTCGACCACCGGCAACAAGGGCCTGCCCAACGCGCCCTATACCGACACCCACATGCTGTACCTGACCGACTCGGCCTACAACGCCGACCGCGGCAACAAGCCCTTCGCCAGTTGCTCGCTGTCCAGCGGCTGCGGCGAGCGCGTCACCGAGATCAACAACGGCAGCGGCGGCGGCAGCGGCATGTACCCGGGCAACTCCAACTGGGTCAAGACGCCCGACGGCAACGGCGGTTCGTTCGAGGTCTGGGGCAAGCGCAAGGGCGACATGGCGCGCGCGGTGCTGTACATGGCCATCCGCTACGAAGGCGGCAACGATCCCAACACCGGACAGGCCGAACCGGACCTGGAGCTGACCGACGACCGCAGCAAGATCGTCATCACCTCCTCCTCGCCGGCCTACATGGGCTTGCTGAGCACCCTGCTGCAATGGCACCAGGCCGATCCGCCGGATGCCGCCGAGCAGGCGCGCAACGAGGTGATCCACAGCTTCCAGGGCAACCGCAACCCCTTCATCGACCATCCGGAGTGGGCCACGTCCTCGCTGTTCACCTCGGCCAAGCCGTCGAGCTGCCAATTGCTGCCGTGATCGCTGCACCGGCCGGGCGGCGACGCCCGGCCTGACCGACGGACGCCCGCCTCGCGCGGGCGTTCGTTTTTTTGGCTCGCGGGTCGGATGCCTGTTCGGCCACGCGGGTCGGGCGTGCGCTCGCTCGCTTGGCGCACAGTCCATTCCACGTTCGCACGCTCCGCGTGCCGGTCGCTATCGGCAGGGCAGCGGCGCGGCGAAGCGCCCTCATGGGCGAACCGGCGGCGGCAGCGACAAGCCGGCTGCGCGCGCTGCCGCGCAGGGCGCAGATCGGGTCGGCTGGTCGGCGGCACAGCGGCACTGTGGCGCCGGAACGTCAGCGCGACCGCAGGCGAGCGCCGCGCCCGGCGAGCGGTCGGAGCAAAACAAGCCCGCTGCGCGCGCTGCCGTGCAGGACGCAGCATCGGGTCGGCTGGTCGGCGGCACAGCGGCACTGTGGCGCCGGAAAGTCGGCGCGACCGCAGGCGAGCGCAGCGCCCGGCGAGCGGTCGGAACCCCAAGAGACGGAGCCGAAATGCCGAGCAGACAGTGCACAGGCGATCCGGCCCGGATGGCGCCTGGACCGGCCTCGCGCCCAGACGCTGCCGCGAACGCCCGGGATCAACCCGGCGCGCCGTCCTCGATCGGAATCGAACGAGCGCGCAGCCAGTCCTGGATCGCGCCCAAATCGCGCTGCGCGCTGCCCTTGAGCAGGCGCTCGTCGCCCATGAACAGATAACGCTGGAAGCTCGCGCCGGCACCGTCCTTGGCGTAAGGGTCGGCGCCGGCCTCCAGCAGGGCGCGCACCGTGGCGGTGTCGTTGATCTGCGCGGCAAGGTGCAGGGCGGTGGTGCCCTGGCGGTCGCGGGCGCCGACGTCGGCCCCGGCGTGCAGCAGCAGCGCGATGTTGTCGGCGCGGCGCGCCTTGAGCGCGGCGAACAGCGGCGGCGCCTGGGTGACGGTATTGGCCTGATTGGCGCTGGCGCCGGCGGCGAGCAGCCGCTGCAGGAAGTACTCGCTCTCGGCCGCAGCCGCGGTGTGCACCGCGGTGTTGCCGTTGTCGTCGCCGCGGGCGTAGTCGGCGCCGGAGGCCAGCAGCGCATCGAAGCCGCTGCGGCTGCCGCTGCGCACCGCCCATTGCAGCAGGGTGATGCCGTGCTCGCCCTGGGCGTTGGGATTGCCGCCGGCGGCGATGAGTTCGCGCATCAAGGCGGTATCGCCGCTGCGCACGGCGCCGGCCAATTGTGCGTGGCCGGCGTCGGTGAAGGTCTTCTGGCTCATCGTGTCGGGTCCTTGCCGGGCGCAGGCGGTGCAGGCGATCAACAACCAGGCGCACAGCCAAGACGCACGCGGCCGCCGCGGCGGCGGCGTCGGGCCCGGATGGATCGGGCCAGCGTTCATGCGGCGATGGCGGTGCGGCATGGCGCCAGCATAGGCCAGCGCAAGCGAGCGCCGCAATGCGTGCGTGCCGGTGCAGTGCGTGCCGGCGCAGCCGCAGCGGGCACGCCCCGAAATCGCCGGCCATCCGGCCGCGGGCCGTGCGGTGGCGCGCGATCGCAATGCGCGCCACGGGCGTGCGCGCCGCCCCAGCGTGCGTCATCCCGCCGACGGCCGCCCTCGCCGGAAACACGCGGTATCCGCGCGCCCGTCCCGGCCGCCCTGCGTCCGTCCCTGGAGGTCTCGCGCAACCGATGCAGGCCGGCGCGAATGGACACTTCGGCGCCCCGTTCGGTCGCCGCGCGCGCAGGGCCCCTCTTCCCCTGCTGCACCGTCCATCGACGCCGCCGCCAGCGTCCCCTGTTGCTGCGCTGATCGGCGCGACCGTCGTGCGCGCATCCCCACGCACGCACGACGCAAACGCCGAAATGAGCGCCGCCGCCGGGCACGAGGCCGGCCGCAGCGCGATACCGCACGATCAAGGCCGCGGGCGCATCGCTGCGCCGCTCAACGGCCCGGCGCGCTGGCGTCAGAGCAGGCCCTTGGCCCAGCTGACAGCGCCATCGACGCCATCGACGAAGGCCTCGCCGGTGGCCTGGGCCAGGTCGGTCACGCCCTGCTGTACATCGCCGGTCACGTCCAGCAGACCCTCGCTGACCGTGCCCAGGCCGTCCAGGCCCCATTCGACCACGCCCGAGGTGGTCTCCATCACGGTATCCAGGCCCTGGCCGCTGCCTTCGACCACGCTGGCCAGGAAGTCGGCCGGCGCTTCCAGGCCGGTGTATTCGCCCACGTCGCGGAGCACGCCGCCGCCGTAGTTGCCCACGTCGGCGAGCAGGTCGCCGGTGGTGTTGAGCTGGCCCGAGGTGACATCGGCGGCCAGGTTGAAGCCGCCCTCGAGCACATCGCCGGTCAGGCTGTAGGTGCCGGCGACATAGTCGCCCCGACCGAAGTCCTCGCGCGCGGTCTGGGCGATGTCGCTGCCCTTGGCGCTGAGGGTGTCGAGCACGTCGTTGCCAGTGGCGACGCTGTTCTCGATCAGGCTGCCGGTGGCGTTGAACAACAGCTCGCCGCCGCGCTCCTGCACGTTGTTGTAGAGCCCCAGCGGGTTGTCGTACAGCGTGTCGCGGCGGTACGGCGTCTCCTCGCGCATCGCCGCGACATAGGACGGGTTGTCGCCGCCGCCGCCGTGGGTGTCCTTCGGATTGAACGGCGACACGCCATCGGGCACCGGCAGGCGGAACTCGCGGCCGACCGCGTCGGGCGCCAGGTTCAGGCCGGGCACGTCCTGCTGCACGGTGTTGAGCGGCTCGAAATCGACCACGTAGCGGCGCACCTGGCCGCTGTCGGCGACATCGGCGCGCACCGCGTTGGGGTTGTAGCCCATGTCTTCGAGCGTGTCGTTGCTCAGGCCGGCGGAGTTGAAGGTCACGCCGGCCGAATCGGTGGCCAGGGTGGCGGCCGAAGCCAGGCCGCCGCCGAGCGACTGCCCGGAGAAGGCGACATTGCCGTCGCCGAACACGGCCTCGGCGCGGCGGCCCAGGGCCATCGCCTGGCTGTACTGCTCGGTGGTGGCGCCGGCGCCCTGGGCGAGGTTGTCGTCCAGGTCGCCGCCATCGCCGATGCCCCAGTCGTTGGTGCCGGCGAAGGCGACCACGTACTGGCCCTGGTCGTTCTGGTAGATCGCCGCGCGGAAGCCGCTCTGCGGGTCTTCCAGCTCGGAAGGATCGATCGGAACCTGGTTGCCCTGCGCATCGACCAGGTGGTCGCCTTGCGGCTCCAGGCGGTTCCAGCCGGCGGCCTCGAGCTCGGTGCGCGAGTCGGTGGTGGTGGCCACGCCGTCGGCGTCGACCGTCGGCGTGTAGACGTCGTTGGCCATCAGCGCGAACTGCAGGTCCTGCGGCCGGTTGGGCTGCGGACTGGCGACATCGTCGGCGAAGTTGCCGTCGCCCTGCGGCACCGCGCCGCTGCCCTGGTAGCTGGCCAGCGAAGTCGGCGGCCGCACCTCGATCGGCGGGGTGTAGTACTGCAACGGAACGCGGTCCGCTATCGCCCTGTCGTAGATCATCGCCAGCCCCTGCTCCGGTGTGGATAGCGGGAAAATGCCCGGCCCGGCGGACGGGCGAAAGCTGGGACAGACCCTAGGCCGGCGCCGCGGCGAGCGGGGCGGGCCGGGCCCGGCCCGGGGGCTGCGCCCGGCGGCCCTGGCCGCTGCGCCCCCCGTCCGGACCGCGCCGGCCAGGCCGGACCGCGTCTCAGCCCACCCGCACCACCGGCTTGCCCAGCGAGCGAGCGCCGCCCAGGGCGGCGATGGCCTGGGCGCCCTCGTCGAAACCATGGACCCGGCCGACCACCGGCTGCAGGCGGCGGCGCTCCAGTTCGGCCAGGAACGCGCGCAGGTCGGCCAGACTGCCCACGCTGATCCCATGCAGGTTGAGCCGACGGGCCAGGATCGGGCCGATCACATCGCCGGGCACCTCGCGGTCCTGCAAGAAACCGACCACGGCGATGTGGGCGTTGTCGGCGGCAGCCTCCAGCGAGGTGCGCAGGGACGCACCGCCAGCCACCTCGACCACCCCGTCCACGCCGCGGCCGTCGGTGGCCGCGCGCAGCGCCTGGGCCAGATCGGGGCGGCGATAGTCCAGCACCGTGCGCGCGCCCAGCGAACGCAGCCAATCGGCGCGGCCGGGCTCGCCGGTGGTGACGATCGCGTCCAGGCCGCGCGCCACCGACAACTGCAGCGCCATCATCGACACGCTGCCGCTGCCCTGAACCAGCACACTCGCACCCGGCGCCAGGTCCAGGGCCTGCAGTGCGTTCCAGGCGGTCAGGCCGGACACCGGCAGGGTCGAGGCCGCCAGATCGTCCAGATACGCCGGCGCCGGCGCCAGCGCATCGGCCGGCAGCACGATCCACTGCGCCAGCCAGCCGTCCAGCGGGCCGCCGAGCTTGCTCATGTGGTTGCGCGACTGGAACGGCCCCTCGCGCCAGGCGGTGGTGTAGTGGCCGATCACCCGCTCGCCCAGGGCCACGCCCTGCACGCCCGGCCCCAGCGCATCGACCCGGCCCACCCCATCGGACAGCGGCACGAACGGCCGCGGCAGCTCGGGCAGGTAGCGGCCGCTGGCCAGGGCGTAGTCGCGGTAATTGATCGAGGCCGCGGCCACCCGAACCCGCACCTGGCCCGGCCCGGGCTGGGGTTCGGGCAGATCGACGCGGCGCAGGGTGTCCAGGCTCAGGCCTTGCAGTTGGAAAGCGTCCATGACGGGCTCCAGGAGAACGAAGGGTCGGGACGCACAGGCTATTGTTGAGCCCATCGTGGATATAGGATCGTCAGGACAACTCATCATTGAGAGCGATTCAACGATGACCGGCAGCCTCTATGCTGAACTGGAAGCCTTCGAGGCGATCCTGCGCCAAGGCAGCTTCACCGCCGCCGCGCGGCAGTTGGCGGTGACGCCGGGCGCGATCACCCGCCGGCTCAACGCCCTGGAAGCGCGACTGGGAACCAAGCTGCTCAACCGCTCCACCCGCCGCCTGAGCCTGACCGAGCCCGGCCGCCACTACTACGCCGAAGTCGCGCCGGCGCTGGCGCAGATCCTGGCCGCGGGCGAACGCGTGCACGACCTGTCGGCGCAGCCGCGCGGCGAGCTGCGGGTCTCGCTGCCCCTGAACTTCGGCCGCCTGTACGTGCTGCCGCACCTGCCCGAGTTCCTGCGCCGCCACCCGGGCATCGACCTGGACTTGCAACTGGACGACCGCTTCGTAGACCTGATCGGCGCCGGCTTCGACGCCGCCATCCGCGTCGGCGCGCTGGAAGATTCGCGCCTGGTCGCGCGCCGCATCGCCCAGACCCGGCGCATCCTGGTGGCCTCGCCGGACTATCTCGCCCGCCGCGGCGCCCCGGCCGCGCCCGGCGATCTGGTCGAACACGATTGCCTGCACTACACCCTGTTCCGCGACGCCCCGACCTGGGAATTCCAGCGCGAGCGCGAACCCCTGCGAGTGCCGGTGCGCGGCCGGCTCAAGGCCAACTACGGCCTGCCGCTGGTGCAGGCCGCGCTGGACGGCTGGGGCATCCTGCAGACCGCCACCTTCGCCGTGGCCGGCGAGTTGGCCCGCGGCGCGCTGGTGGAAGTGCTGCCGGACTGGAGCCTGGTGCCGATCGGCGTGCACGCGGTCTATCCGGCGCGCGAATACCGGCCGCGCAAGGTGGAGGCGTTCATCGGTTTCGTCGAGGACAAGCTCGGCAGCCCGGCGGTGTGGGACAGAGTGATCGCGGGCGAAGCGGAGCGTTGAACGCTTCCGCATACGCGCGCGATGGCTGCGCCGGCCCGGGTCGCTGGCGCGCTCGCTCGCGCGCGTTCCTCCAGCGCCTGCTCGAACCATGCCTGCTCGAACGGCGCCAGGACCGCTCACGCGCAGGCCCGATGTGCATGCTAGGGTGCGCGGGCCGGGAACGCATGAGCCTGGTGGCGCGCCGAACACGGGGAGAGGCCGCCACGCCCGCGCTCACGCAACAGAAACAGCGAATCCAGTCTCGGTTTGGGGCCGCTCCGACGTTTTGCGCGCATAGCCGTCGCGAGCGTCATGCAGCCTTCCACTTCACTCGAAAGGAGCACGTATGAAGACGAATAAGTACCGCGCCATCGCCGCCGCCTTCCTGGTGTCGGTCCTGTTCAGCGGCGTCGCGCCCGCCGACTCTCGCTACTACCAGGCCATCGGCGAAGGCTACGGCCACGACCGCGACCAGGCCTACGATGCCGCCTCGTACTATGCCTTCCAGGCCTGCTACCTGGGCTGGGGCCAACCCACCCAGGACGAAACCATCCTGGTCGAGGAATTCCAGCCGTCATCGGGCTACTGGTACGTCAAGGTGGGGCTGGGCTGCCTCTCGGAGGATTGAGCCGCGCCGGCGTCGCGCCGGCGTCGCACTCACCATGACAACGGCGAGCCGGGCGGTGCCTGGCTCGCCGTTGTCGTTTCCAGGGGCGCCCGCGTCCGGATAGCGGACAGGTCTCAAGACCGGTGCGCCCATCGCCGTGTACCCGAGGGCTGCGGTTGGGCCTGGCCTGGGGCGCGGGTCGATCGATTCCAGTTCAGTGGGCGCAGGTCAATCCAGCCCGGCCAGCGACGCCTTCGCTGCGCTCAACGCGTCCATGAAACCGTCCAGCGGCAACGCAAAGCACGCGTCGGCCGGCGAAAACCGCGATGGGACGACAAGTTCGCAGGCGGCCGGGCCCCTGTCTTGGTTCAACTGCGCCACGGGCATCCCCCGGTAACGGATTTCCACGCTGATTCCCTCGTAGTCCAGATCGCTGAACCGCGCCAGCTCGAAGTCCGGGTCGATGCGAATCACTTGCTGCTCCTGTCTTCCACGGGCGCTCCGACTTCACTTTTACCGCTATCGAGTTCCTACCTTCCGCATCTCGGGCCTGAAATCGGAGTTGCTCTATCGATCATGATCCGGAGTCAAAGGATAGCCAGGCCTCGGCGTGGTACAACGATTGCGGACCCAGGAGCGGTTTGATTTGCTCCCACAGCCCTTCAGTCTCCATTGCCCGGGTGACTAGAGCCTCTATGAGCCCCGTCGCTACCACCTCTCCCAAGTCTTCATCCTCGCTCTCCATTGCCTGCTCCACGAGCGAGAATATGCGCCCCCTGGCTTCAGAGTGATAACCCAGAAAGTCATCGACGATCTGATAGCCAAGAGCAGCATAAAGCGTAGTGGGAGGCGGATCTTCAGGGCGCCAATCCTCAATCATCGCCCTGTGCGCCTTCCGGATCCCATCGGAAACATTCAGCAGCGAGACCAGGAAATTTTCTCGATTCACCGCAACGCTCCTTGTGTGAGTTGTTCGTAGCCGCGTCTTCGGCCGGCGCGCGTGTTGAGCCGGGCGCCGCCGGCAGCGTGCTGGAGGCTGGCGTTTCGCTCACCGGCTTTTTCCAGCCGGAAGCCTGCCTATCGTAAGGCAGAGCGATTCCGTGCCCTGCACAGAACCGCTCGCAGCGGGCCTGATTCGCCTGAAAAATCTCCCGCTTCCCGGGCCTTTTATTTAAATCTGGGGCAGCGAAGAATTTGGGCCGTGCGCGAGATCGGCGCACGCCCAACTCGATTACGGCATGAACATATTTATGTCGTCAAGCGCATCGGAGACTTGCCCTCTAATGGACGAGTCGTCCAATTTACTATTGAGCACGCCCAGTACGCGTTCCTTGTCCAGACGGCCATGGACTCTAACAATATGCCCAAGACAAGTCGCGGCCACGCCCCGGATATCTGGATTCGGGTTTTCAAGGTAGGCCAGACATATATCTTGTGCATGCCTCCAGTCAGGATCGAAATAAGCCATCGACAACAGAGCTTCACAGATCTTTCCGGGATCGCCTCCCGAAAGGGCACGCTCGAATTCTTTGTCGGACAAGACTCCAACTTCGGAATATTCCATACCCCTCCTAATCCTGCCCGTAGAAGACCGTTCTGCATATCGGCCTGCAAGCAGACACGCAAAGCAAAGTCTGCCGCAGGATCAACGCCTGGGGATGGCAGCAAGCGCTATCAGGTTCTTGCTACCCCCGCTTTCTCAAAAGGCACTAGTTTTCCAGATGGCCCCTACCCCTATTCTTTAGATCGCCTGCTGCCGGGTCGCGTCGGCAGCGTCGCAGTCTCCCAGCTTCCGTATGATCTCGTCACCACGCCGCTTGGATTTGACGCGAATTTACCCACCCCTGACGGCCGCTTCAAAATTAGCGACGACACGCTCGAAAGCTTGCGAAGGAACTGACGCACTTTGAATTCCGGCCGGATAGTCTGGGTAACTGAAAAATGGATTTTCATGCAAACTCCAGACTATCCGGATCACTTCCCGGCCGCGATATCCAACCACTGAAAAATCGTCGAATGACTCACCCAAATAAAGCCGGTATTTATCGCCACCCTTCATAGCCCCACTGATCACGCCGGCCAGGAATGCTTCGTCCGATCGCGCAAATTCACCGGCGGCCCCGATATCCAGATCGGGAATCCGCTTTATACTTGAAAGAAAGGTAAAGAGCGGGACTGGATCCTCATAAGCGCCAACATATCTGTTTGCCAGCCATATTCTGACTCCACCAAAGGGCGGCCCGCCCCGCGCTTCAATGCTGGCCTCAATCGCAAACGTGCTCTTATCTCCAACGAAGACAGCCATTACCACCTCTGGACTGAGCCAGCGACCAAGAAGAAGCCCCGCGATGAGCGGGGCTCCGGCTATTTCAATCCGGGAGTGCCCTGCGCTTTATCCGAGCCGCAATGCCCAACAAGCGCGACGATAACTACTCCGTAAAGCCAGCCAAGCGATATAAATGGGTACACATAAAGCGACGACGGAAAGAAGCGTTCAATGAACTGACTCGAATCATACAATGCCAATGTAACCACTGCTGCGGATACAACCGAAGCAAGATAGCCAATACATGCGCCAGCCAAAAGCCGAAGAATTAACGCCCGCTTTCGCAAACATGGCCATGCCACATAGGCAATAAGTCCAAAAGAGATCAAATTTACTGAGAGCAGCATTGCCGGAAGGTATTGACGGCCAATAATATGAAGCCAAATCCCGAACGCCACCGTTACAGAAAACGCAAAAAATACGCGACTAATGGATAGTGAGACTTTCATCGTGATCACTTGTATGGGTCTGGCAAATAAGGGTTTGGAATCGGCATTCCAGGCTCAACGCCGCCTGCATCTCGGTAAAGATTACCGGGCCAGAAGGTGCCAGACTTCACATTCGGAAAATCTGGCGAGCCGTGCAGAGCACTTGATACGTTTATAGCGCATGTTGCGACACCTGGACTAGCCATAGCAATAATCTTCCTGACCAGACGCTGTTCTTCAACCTTGCTCGTGTCCTTGCAGACCTTTTCGATTTTGGAACCACTGTGATGGCTGGCGAATTTGGCCAAATCCGCTGCATCGCCTTCTACGAAATCACCCTCGCCACTTTCATTACTCCGCGCATACGAACCTGCGGGATCGTAAAGAACGGCCTCCCCGCTTTCCCCGCCTTGAGACATATAAAGCGCCGAATGATCGCGGAAAACTCCGTTTGAGGTAGTAACAACGCATGTCTCTAGTCCAAGCGAATCCACCGCCATGATCGGATTCCCTCCGACATAGGTATATGTAGAAACGCCACCCTCCAGCCCAATCGGATCACTCTGCACATACCGTCCCGTCCCCGGGTCGTAATCGCGGAAGTAGTTGTAGACCAACCCACTGGCCGCATCGTAGCGCTGCCCCGGGAACCGCATGTCGAACACGAATGCCGTGCCGTCCAGGTCCGGATCCTGGTTGGGCACGCTGTTGCCGAACGCTTCGCCCTTGGCCTCCCAGCTCCAGATCGCCACGTTGCGGGTCGCGTCGATCACTGCGCGCGGGGTGCCCAGGTGGTCGGGCTGGACGTAGTGCAGTTTCTGCGCGGTGCCCGCGCCGGCCAGCAGGCCGACCGGGGCGTCGCCCAGCCACACCGCCTGCTGTTGGGTCGCGCCGGTGGCGTCGTAGTCGCCCAGCCAGCGGCCGGCTTCGTCGTACACGCTGTAGGCCGCCGCCGGGCCGCTGGCGCTGTCGGCGCGCGCGACGCGTTCGCCGATGGCGTTGTAGCGGTAGCTCGCCTTGACCAGCCCGGCCTGCTTGAACTGGCTCAGCCGGTCGTTGGCGTCGCGGCGCCGCCGATAGTGGCGATATGGCCGGCGACGTCGTTGTCCCACTGGCTCCGCCGCAGCCAGCCCCGCCACAGGGCTGGGACTGCTACCCCATGGCCAACCCTATCCAAGTCGAGTACATCCGCCCAAGCGCCTCGAGACGAGCCTAGGAGGGCGAACGCGGAGAATTCTTCCATGATGAAACCGGACGGCCACGGACACCGTCCACCGAGATCATAAGCCCATGATCATTATCGATCATCGCATCACAACCGGAGGGTATCGCACGCAAAAATTCATCGACCAGCTCATCTTCATTCCACTCGACCAAGTAGGCGACGGGATTAGCAAGATGTGCCAGAAGCCCCTTTTCGTCATCGCTGAATTCCGAGAAAGCGTCTTCGTGATGGAAAAATGAAATCCACGAACCTTTTCTTTCCAGAACCATCTGATCGTTTGGCAGCTTTCGTCCATCCTGACTTTCAATCCAACCTTCCGGCAGCCACTCGGACCCGCTTTCAATAACGAACAAGAGAGTATTCACGGCTTCGTGGCCTCTATTATCGAATCTTCACAATTGGTTGCAAAACAGCTCCTCAGTATCGATGACTTAAGATCCGGGCGATGATGGCGCGAAGTCAAAACGATAGCCAGGCCTCGGCGTGGTACAACGATTGCGGACCCAGGAGCGGTTTGATTTGCTCCCATAGCCCTTCAGTCTCCATTGCCCGGGTGACTAGGGCCTCTATGAGCCCCGTCGCTACCACCTCTCCCAAATCTTCATCCTCGCTCTCCATTGCCTGTTCCACGAGCGAGAATATACGCATCCTGGCTTCAGAGTGATAACCCAAAAAGTCATCGGCGATCTGATAGCCAAGAGCAGCATAAAGCGTAGTGGGAGGCGGATCTTCAGGGCTCCAGTCCTCGACCATCTCCTCATACGCTTCCCGAATCCCGCCGGAAATATCCAGGAGCGACATCAAGAATGCCTCTTTATTCATATCACTTCCCGTTAAGTGCATTATTCATATCTCTGATCAAATTTTCGGCCGCAGCCCGATCACCAGCCCGCGCGGTAGGATTATTCGACAACCAGCGTTCGAGCGACCGGATACTATCCATCGCCTTTTGAGAATGGAATTTTCGACCCACTGGCTGACCGGTTATTAATTCATGCCGAACCGCCGCCGCCGTGCTTCCGCTCCCAATAGTAGCGCCAGATCGGTAAAGCGGGTTGATAAGCTCGGCCAGAGCCGCGTCATGAACGGCGGGCCTTCCCATTTGCGCACGCAACGTATCTTTATAGGCCTCATGAATCGCCCTATTTCTCGCGACTTCCCGACCGAGCCGCTCATAGGTTTGATTATTATTTGGAGGACAACTGTTTGGCCAGAGGGCCTGATGGGCTGCGCGGGTTTCAAGCCAGATCTGGTGGAGAGCATTAACATCCTGTCGCGTGACCCTTTGCCCCCTTGGTCCGATGGATTGAAATTGAAACGTAGGGTCGAGCGTCCGGATCTGGTTGATCTGCCAACGCGCCTGGGTAGACAGCGGATAGGTGTACGAAACAGTCCCGCCGTTGCCCCAAGTGCGAGCGCCGCCCTTTTGCAGGCCTTCGGCATCGAACGAAGAAAGGGGATCAGACTCCACATAAGAGTATGTGGATAGCCCACCATCCAACCCAATCGGATCACTCTGCACATACCGCCCCGTCCCCGGGTCGTAATCGCGGAAGTAGTTGTAGACCAACCCACTGGCCGCATCGTAGCGCTGCCCCGGGAACCGCATGTCGAACACGAATGCCGTGCCGTCCAGGTCCGGATCCTGGTTGGGCACGCTGTTGCCGAACGCTTCGCCCTTGGCCTCCCAGCTCCAGATCGCCACGTTGCGGGTCGCGTCGATCACTGCGCGCGGGGTGCCCAGGTGGTCGGGCTGGACGTAGTGCAGTTTCTGCGCGGTGCCCGCGCCGGCCAGCAGGCCGACCGGGGCGTCGCCCAGCCACACCGCCTGCTGTTGGGTCGCGCCGGTGGCGTCGTAGTCGCCCAGCCAGCGGCCGGCTTCGTCGTACACGCTGTAGGCCGCCGCCGGGCCGCTGGCGCTGTCGGCGCGCGCGACGCGTTCGCCGATGGCGTTGTAGCGGTAGCTCGCCTTGACCAGCCCGGCCTGCTTGAACTGGCTCAGCCGGTCGTTGGCGTCGTAGACGAATTCGCGTGCGGCGCCGCCGATGCTGAGGGTGTTGCCGACTGCGTCGTAGCTGCGGGCGATGCCGGCGACGGCGCCGAGCCGGTGGCTGGTGGTGGGGTAGGTGTAGGTCTGGGTGCCGCCACCGTTGCTCAGGCTGGTGCGGTTGCCGGTGGCGTCGTAGCCGTAGGTCTCCAGCGCGGTGCCGGTGGGGCCGTCGCGGGTGGTGGTCAGCCGGCCCAATGGGTCGTAGTCGTAGCGCGCCAGGGTCGCGCTTTGCAGGCCGTCCTTGAGCTCGGTCAGTTCGCCGACGCTGTTGTAGCCGTAATGCAGCGACAGGCCGCCGCTGGCCGGGTCGTGGATCGATCGGGGGCGGTAGTCGAGGTCGTGGCTGCGGCTGAGTGAGCGGCCGTTGCCGTAGGTCCAACCGGTGGCCGGGCCGAAGGGTTCGTAGCCGACGCCGTTCAGCAGCACGCTGCGCACGCCGCCGGCCGGCTTGACCCCGACTTCGGTCACTTGGTTCAGGCTATCGCGAACGTAGTCGACCACCGCGTTGTCGGGGTAGGCGATCGTGCGCACCAGGCCGGCGGTGGTGTAGGCGTAGCGCAGGGCAAAGTTGCGGCCGTCCACCGTCTGCACCTTGCGCACCGTTTGGCCGAAGCGGTCGTAGCAGTACCGCAGTTCGGTGCCCGGGGTGCGCATCGCGGTCAGCCGGCCCAGGGCGAAGGTTTCGTTCGCCGCGCAGTCCGGGTTCACGGTGTCGTAAGCGTATTCGATGTCGGCCGGGCCGCTGGCGGT
>CBIFVU010000045.1:0-20586 GCA_966185905.1 uncultured Lysobacter sp. | reverse complement strand
ACAGCGCCGTGTAGTGCCGCCACAGGCGCTCGATGGTGGCGCGATCGAACAGATCGGACCGGTATTGCAGGCTGCCCTCGATCCGGTCCTCGTGCTCGGCCAACGCGAGGAGCAGATCGAACTTGGCGCCCATCGCTCCGTCGGACAAGGGCGCGACCTGGAGTCCGGGCAAGGACAAGGCCTGCTGCGGCTCGTGTTGCAGATCGAACATGACCTGGAACACAGGGCTGTAGCTCAGGCTGCGCTCGGCCTGGATCGCATCGACCAAGCGCTCGAACGGCAATTCGCCGTGGTCGTAGGCCGCCAGCGTGGTATCGCGAACCTGGGCCAGCAGCGAACGAAAGCCTGTGCCGCCATCGACCTGGGCGCGCAGCACCACGGTGTTGACGAAGAAGCCGATCAGGCCTTCCAGCTCGGCGCGCGGGCGGTTGGCCACCGGCGAGCCTACGGCGATATCGGTCTGGCCGCTGTAGCGCGCCAGCAGCGCCTGGAAGCCGGCCAGCAACACCATGAACAGGCTCGCGTCCTCGGTCTGGGCCAGAGTCCTGAGCGAGGTGGCCAGGGACTGCGGCACTGCCACCGGCAGGCTGTCGCCGCGGTAGCTCTGCACCGCCGGGCGCGCCCGGTCGGTCGGCAGTTCCAGCAGCGGCGGCAGATCGGCCAGTTGCTGCTGCCAGTAATCCAACTGCGCCTGCTGCTGCGCTTCGGTCAGCCAGCGGCGCTGCCAATGCGCGTAATCGATGTATTGCAACCGCAGCGGCGGCAATCCCGGGGCCCCGGTCAACGCGGACAAATAGGCCTGCGACAGCTCCCGGCGCAACACGCCCACCGACCAGCCGTCGCCGGCGATGTGGTGCAGGCACAGCAACAACGCATGCTCCTGCGGGCCCAATTCGATCAAGCTGGCGCGGATGGGCAGCGCTTCGGCCAGGTCGAACGGCTGTGACGCATCGGCCTGGACCCGCGCGGCCAGTTGCCGTTCGCGCTCCTCGGACGGCAAGGCCCGCCAATCCTCCACCGATACGGCAAAGCGCTCGGCAGGCAGCACTACTTGGCGCGGCTCGCCATCGACCTGGCGATAGACGGTGCGCAGCACTTCGTGCCGCGCCACCACTGTCTCCAACGCCTGCACCAGGGCCGGCCGCGACAGTCCGCCCTGGATCCGCACTGCCGCCGGCATGTTGTAGGTGGCGCTGGCGCCTTCCAACTGGGCCAGGAACCACAGGCGTTCCTGTGCAGGCGACAGCGGCGCAGCTTCGCCGCGCGGCACCCGCGACAACGCCAGCTCCGCCTCGCCGGCGCGCACCCGCAGCGCCTGCTGCTCCACGGTCGGGGCCTCGAACACATCGCGCACGCGCAGCGCCAAGCCCTCCCCGCGCAACTGCGCCACCAGCTTGGCCGCCAGCAGCGAATGCCCGCCCAGGTCGAAGAAGCGTTCGGTCACGCCCACCGAAGCCAACCCCAACACCGCGCACCAGGCCGCGGCGATGCTGGCTTCGCGCGGGTTGCGCGGCGCAATGCGCTCGCCGTCATCGCGCGTGACCGCCACGTCCGGCAAGGCCTTGCGGTCGATCTTGCCGTTCGCGCTCAACGGCAGCGCATCCAGCGCCACGATCCGCGCTGGCACCATATAGGCGGGCAATTGCCCTTCCAGCGCGGCCTTGAGCGCACCGACGCGCAGCCCCTGACCAGCGACGTAGGCCACCAGGTGCCGGCCAGCCTCCTCGCCGCGCACGACCACGGCCGCTTCGCCGACGCCGGGCTGGCGCGCGAGCGCCGCCTCGATCTCGCCCAGCTCGATGCGGAAACCGCGCAGCTTGACTTGGTGATCGGCGCGGCCCAGGTACTCCAGCCGGCCGTCGGCGAGGTGCCGGGCCAGGTCGCCGGTGCGATAGAGCCGGCCGCCCCGGGTGGAGAACGGATCGGGCAGGAAGCGTTCGGCGGTCAGGTCGGGGCGATGCAGGTAGCCGCGCGCCAGGCCGACGCCGCCGATGTACAGCTCCCCGGCCACGCCGATCGGCAGCGGACGCAGCGCCGGATCGAGCACGTACAGGCGCAGGTTGGCGATGGGCCGGCCGATGGGCACGCGCGCAGCGTCCAACTCGTCCAGGCACGGCCAGTAGCTCACGTCCACCGCCGCCTCGGTCGGGCCGTACAGATTGTGCAGCGCCACGCCGGGATATCGCTGGGCGAAGCGCCGCGCCAACGGCGCGGGCAGTTCCTCGCCGCTGCAGAACACCCGGCGCAGCGCCGGCAGGTCCGGCGCTTGGCCTTCCAGGAAGCCTTGCAGCATCGAAGGCACGAAATGCAGGGTATCGATGCGCTCCTGCGCCAGGGTCTGGCCCAGCGCGTCGACGTCGCGGTGCTCGCCCGGCCGTGCGAACACCAGCACCGCGCCCTGCATCAGCGGCCAGAAGAATTCCCAGACCGAAACGTCGAAGCTGAAGGGCGTCTTCTGCAGCACCCGGTCGCCGGGCTGCAGGCCGTAGGCGGCCTGCATCCAGAGGATGCGGTTGCGGATCGCGCCGTGGGTGTTCATTACCCCCTTGGGCTGGCCGGTGGAGCCGGAGGTGTAGATGACATAGGCAAGATTGTCATCGTCCACGTCGGGCAGGCCGGCGTCGGAACCGACGCCCGGGCCCTGCTCGCCGGCCACGGCATCGGCCAGCTCGTCGGCCAACCGCAGCACCGGCACGCCGTGTCCCTCGGCCTCGGCGGCCAAGGCCTGGTCGCTCAACAACAAGGCCAGACGGCCGCCTTCGACAATGGCCTGCCGGCGCGCCTGCGGGTAATCCGGGTCCACCGGCACATAGGCCGCGCCGGCCTTCAGCACCGCCAGCAACGCCAGGATCATGTCGATGGAGCGATGCAGGTACACGCCCACGCACGCTTCCGTACCGATCCCGCGCCGACGCAGGCGCCTGGCGAGACGGTCGCTGAGACGCTTGAGCTCGCCATAAGACAACGAGCGCCCGTCGCAGCGGACTGCCTCGGCATCCGGATCGGCGCAGGCGCGATCGTCGATGATGCGGTGCAGGCTGCGCGACTCTGCGTAATCGATGTCGGTGGCGTTCCAGTCGCACACCACGCGTTGGCGCTCGGCCGCCGGCAAGGCCTGGTACTCGTCCAGCCGGCGCGATGGATCGGCGCACACCGCCGCCAGCACGACGCGGTAGCGCTCGGCGAAGCGCTCCACGCTGGACGCGTCGAACAAATCGGTATTGAACTCCAGACGCGCGTGCAGGCCGGCGGAGGTCTCGGCCACCAACAGCGACAAGTCCAGTTGCGCGCCGGCTGCCGGCAGCGGACGCAGGCGCGTGGCCAGTCCGCCAGGGCGGACCGGCATCGACGCCTGCGGCCCGAACGGCGCCACGCCGTCGGCGGAGGCGGGGTAATAGGCGAACAAGGTCTGGAACAGCGGCGGCGCGCTGCGGTCGGCCGCGTCGCGAGCGCGATCGAGCAAGGCGGCCATCGCGCCACCCTGGTGATCGACCGCCTCGGCCAGCTGCGCCTGGGCTGTCCGTGCCAGGGCGGCGAAGTCGCCCTCGCCGGCCACGCGCGCGCGCAACATCGCCGGGGCGACGAAATAGCCCACGGTAGCGGCGAAAGAGGCCTCCTCGCGGCCGGGCAGGGGCACGCCGATGGCGAACTCGCTCTGCCCGCTCAGGCGCGCCAGCAGCAACTGGTAGGCGCCCAGCAACAACGTGTTCGGTGTCACCCCGATGCGCGCGGCGGCGGCGCGCACCGCCGGCTCCACATCGGCAAGGGCGAAGTCCAGCGAATGGCCGTTGAAGGTCTGCAAGGCCGGGCGCGGACGGTCGAACGGCAATTGCAGCACCGGCGCCTCGCCCTCCAGCGCTTGCGCCCAATGGGCGGCGGCGCGCTGTGCAGCGGGCTCGTGGCGGCGCTGGTGTTGGCGCCGGGCGAATTCGCGGTAGGCGCGCGGACGCGGCGCGGCCTCGGGCATGGCGCCTTCGGCCAGAGCGGCGTAAATGCGGCCGAAGTCGGCCAACACCAAGCGCACCGATGCCAAGTCTACGGCGATGTGGTGGAACACGAACAACAAATGCGGGTCGGCGCTGCCATCGGCCGCCTGCGCCGGCAGCCACACCGCACGGAACACCTCGCCCGCAGCCAGGTCGAAGGGCTCGCGGCACAGTTGCTCCAGGCGCTGCACCAGGGCGTCCGGGTCCAGGCCGTCGCCGCTTTCGATCCGCAGCAACGGCCGCGGCAGGTCGCGCGCGCGCTCCAGCACCCGCGCGCACGGCTCGCCGTCGCACTCGGCATACGCCGTGCGCAGGCTATCGTGGCGGTCGACCAGCGCCGACATGGCGATGCGCAGCAAGCCCGGGTCGAACTCGCCGCGCAGGCAGACCGGTACGTGGTAGGCCGCGCCGGCATCGGACACGGCATGCAGCAGCCACAGTTGGCGCTCGTTGTCGCTCAGCGGGGCCGAGCCGGTCGCGACCTCGCGTCCCGTGCCCGGGTCGGCCTCGTCCGCGCCCTTGCTCGCCCCCGCGACGGTGGCGAGGGGCGAATGTTCGCCCAGATACGCCGCCAGGCTGGCCAGCGTGCCGCCATCGAAGAACAGCCGGGTGGGAAGGGCCGCGCCGCCAGCGGACTGCACCGCTTGCTGCAACTGCGCCACGATCAGCGAATCCAGGCCCAGTTCGGCCAACGGCTGCTCGGCCTGTGCGGGGCCCAGGGCCTGGCCCAGCACGTCCGTCGCCAGACCCGCCAGCCGCTCGCGCCAGGCGGCCACCGCGTCGGCGGCCGCCGTGTCGAGGACGGGACTCGCGACTGCGCGAGTGGCGGCCGCGGGGCCGCCTTTCGGCGCAGTGCGTTCGGCCGCGGCGCCCTCACCGTCGCCCTCGGCGTCAACGCCGGCCCGCCATTGCGCCACCACGTCCAGCTCCCCGCTCAGGAAGCGCTCGCGCGCACGGCTGCGCTGGATCTTGCCGCTGGACGTCTTGGGCAGCGAGGCCGGCCGGATCAGCGCGATCGCATGCGGGGCGATGCCGAAGATCTCGACCAGCGCCTTGCGCATGCGCCGCATCGTGGCCTGGGCATCGAGCCTGCGCAGTTGGGTGCGCTCGACTTCCTGCACCAGCACCAGGCGCTCCTCGCCCTGGACATCGATGGAGAACGCGGCGCCGCCGCTGGGCTTGAGCGCTTCGTCGGCGGCCTGCACCGCCTGCTCCAGATCCTGCGGGTAGTGGTTGGCGCCACGCAGGATGATCAGTTCCTTGACCCGGCCGGCGATGAACAACTCGCCTTCGAGCAGGAAACCCAAGTCGCCAGTGCGCAGGTAGTCGCGGTCGCTGCCCTCGCAGCGGGCTTTGAAACTGGCGCCGGTGGCGTCCTCGCGCTGCCAATAGCCGGCCGCGACGCTGGGGCCGCTCAGCCAGACCTCGCCGACCACGCCCTCGGCGCAGGCGCGGCCGCTGGCGGCATCGACGATCGCGATCTCGGTGCCGCACCAGGCGCGCCCGGACCCGACCAAGCGCCGCGCGTCGGCCGCGCTGGATCGCTCCACGCGACCGTCGCGGTCGAACGCCACCGGGTCGACATCGACCGTGCGCACGCCGCTCATGCGGCCGCCGCCGGAGGCGAACAGGGTGCCCTCGGCCAGGCCGTAGCCCGGATACAGCGCCTGCTCGGAGAACCCGCACGCGGCGAAGGTATCGGCGAAGCGCCGCAGGGTCTGCGCGCGCACCGGCTCGGCGCCGTTGAGCGCCATGGTCCAGCAGCTCAGGTCCAGGCCCTCGGTCTCGCCGGCCGCGCCGCGCTGGGCGCACAATTCGTAGGCGAAATTCGGCGCGAAACTCGATGTGGCGCGATAACGGGAGATCGCCTGCAGCCAGCGCATCGGCTTTTGCAGGAACGCGGCCGGAGTCATCACATAGCAGCGCGCGCCGATGCACAGCGACTGCAGCACGTTGCCGATCAGCCCCATGTCGTGGAACAGCGGCAACCAGGACACGAACACCGAATCCTGATCGTGGCCGAACGCCTGCTGCATCATGCCGATGTTGTGCAGCAGGTTGGCGTGGGTGACCATCACCCCCTTGGGCTTGGAAGTCGAGCCGGAGGTGTACTGCAGGAAAGCCAGTTCGTCGGGGCGCGGCGCATGCGGCTGGAAGGCTTCGCCCGCCTGCGGCGCGGCCTGGGCGAAGTCGATCGCGGTCGGCGCACAGGCGGCCAGCGCCGGTAGGTCGGCGACATGGCGGGCCAGCTCGGCGAGGTAATCCTGGGTGCCCAGCAACCGGCTCGCGCCGCAATCGGCAGCGATGTCCTCCAGCCGCTGCCAATGCTCCTTCTTGGCCAGCGGCGGATAGACCGGCACCGGCACCGCCCCGGCGTACAGGCAGCCGACAAAGGCCGCCATGAACTCCAGCCCGTTCTGGAACACCAGCAACACCCGCTCGCCCGCGCCGCCGCTGTGGGCCAGGGCGGCGGCGATGCCGCAAGCGCGCTGGTGGAGCTGGCGGTACTGCAGTTGCCCGGCTTCGACTTCGCCGTCCTTGAGGAACACGAAGGCGGTCTGCGCGGGCCGCTGCCGGACCTGGAAACCGATGGCCTCGTTGACGCTGGCGAAGGCCACCGGCGCACCGTCGATGCACAGAGTCTGGCCGGCCGGGGCCGTATCGGTCGAAGCGCCGCTGGCGTGCTGGCTCATCCCTGCCCGCTCCCTCAGGCCACTGCCGCGCGCGGCGCGGTGGGAGCGGCGCTGGCGAGCGTCTCGGCCAGCGCCTGCAATACCTCGCGGCGCGAGGAATCGACGAAGAAATGCCCGCCCGGATACAGGCCCAGGCGGATCGGCAGCAACGTGTGCGCCTGCCAGGCCCGCAGGTTCTGCTCCGAGGTCGTCTCATCGTCCAGGCCGCCGAACACCGAGACCGGCACGTCCAGCGGATGCTCGTCTTGGTAGGCGTAGGAATCGTGCAGAGCGAAGTCGGCGCGCACCATCGGCAGCAGCAGCGCGCGCATCTCTTCGCTGTCGAACAGGCCGTTGGCATCGCCGCTGAGCTTGCGGATCTCGGCCACCAGTTCCATGTCCGGCAGATCCTGGAAGGCGCGGCGCCCCAGCGGCAGTTGCGGGGCGCGGCGGCCGGAGACGAACAAATGCCGCGGCAGCGGCAAGCCTTCGCGGCGCAGCAGCCGGACCAGCTCGAACGCGATGACGCTGCCCATGCTGTGGCCGAACAGCGCGTAAGGCCGATCGAGCAGCGGCGCCAGCGCGGCCCGGATGCCGTGCAAGGCCGGACGCAGCTCGCGCAGCGCCGGCTCGGCGAAACGGCCCTCGCGGCCGGGCAACTGGATCGCCACCGGCTCGATCCATTCCGGCAGGCCGTCCGGCCAGGCGCGATAGGCCGAAGCGCCGCCGCCGGCGAAAGGCAGGCAGAACAAGCGCATCGAGGCCAGCGGGCGGCGGCGCGGGAAATACAGCCAGGGATTGTCCGTCATCGCGAGGCGTCCTTTCGCAGGATGGGTTTTTTCGGGCAACAGCCGGCCCTCCGCCCGCAGGGGCGGCGATCGGTGCTTGGATGTCGCGGCCGCCCCGGAAGGGCGCGGCCGGTCAGGCGCAGCGGATGGGCAGGCCGGCCGGCGAGCGGTCCGGCCGGCGGCTCAGGCCGCGGCCTCCGCTTCGGCCATCTTCTTGCGCAGGCTCAGCGGGCGCATGTCGACCCAGACGGTCTTGATGTGCTCCAGGCATTCGTCCTTGGTCCCGGCCTTGCCCGCATCCGACCAACCCAGCGGGTTCTCCCGGTCCAGCGGCCAGATCGAGTACTGCTCTTCGTGGTTGACGACCACCTTGTACTGCTCGTTCGAGACATCGCTATCCATTTGCTTGTTCCTTAGCGTTCGGATGTGGCTGTTGGCTCGCAGCGGCCGCATCCCTTTGCGGAATCGGTCGCTTGCCCCCTGTGTACGGCATAAGCAAATACTGTGCCAATCTCTCGAACACATACAAGACGTTCACCACCCCCTCTCTTCGGATATGGGATGGATTACCGCAAGCACAAAAAAGTGTCCGGTTTTGGGACGCGCGGGACGACTAGAATTCCAAAAACGGACACCCCTACTGTGCGCCACCGCACGGAACGTCGCGTCGTCCGGACACTCAGCGAGTGTCCGACTTTGGGACAAAGCACGTCCGGTTTCGGGGCGAATTAACGTGCACGCGATCACACACAGCCCCGGAGGGCTTGGAAAACCTGGTTTTGGGCAAGTTGGCACGGAACATGCTTTCCGTCGTTCAGCAACTCATTCCAGGTGGTTCTCTCCATGGACAAGGTTCGGGAACGTCGGGCGCGCAATCGCTGGCTGTCCAAGCCGGCGCTGATCGGCTACAGCGTGGTCGGGCTGTGCACGCTGTCCTTCGCCGCCCTCTCGCTGGGCAGCGTCGGCTACGGCGTATCGCGCAATACCGTGATCGTCAGCACAGTCGAGAAGGGCAAGCTGGACGTGCGCGTGCACGGCAACGGCATCCTCAAGCCGCGCGCGGAGCTGTGGCAGGTCAGCAAGGTCGCCGGCCATGTCGAGCACATCGAGGTCCGCGCGGGCAGCGTGGTGGCGGCCGGCGACCTGATCGCCCGCCTGTCCAACCCGGCGCTGCTGCAGGCCGCCGACCAACTGCGCAGCGAGATCGACGCGCAGAAGGCCGAGCGCCTGGCCCTGGTGGAAAAGCTCGACAGCGAGCTGCTCGACCACAAGGTCGCGCTGCTGCAGACCAACCGCGACCTGGAAGGCTCGCGCTTCCAGCTCGAACGCGAGACCCGGCTGATCGCCCAGCACGGCGAGCTGATCTCGCAGTTGGACTACAACCGCACCAAGCTCAATGTGCAGCAGCTGCAGGAGACCTCCAAGCTCGAGCAGCACCGGATCGCCAACTTCCAGAAGAAGATCTCCGCCGAGCTGTCGGCCAAGGACGCCCAGATCGAGCGCCTGCGCCAGCAGCTCGAACGCGCCGAGCTGGACGTGGCCTCGCTGGAGGTGCGCGCGCCCATCGCCGGGATCGTGCAGGAATCCCAGCTCACCGCCGGCCAGCAGGTCAGCATCGGCCAGAACCTGGCCCGCATCATCGACCCGGCCTCGCTCTACGCCGAACTGCACATCCCCGAGCTGCAGGCGCGCGACCTGGCCCTGGGCCAGCGGGCGCAGATCGACACCCGCAACGGCCTGGTCGAGGGCAAGGTCGCCCGCATCGACCCGGCGGTGACCAACGGCATCGTCAAGGTCGACGTCGCCCTGACCTCGCCCGCGCCCAAGGGCGCGCGCCCGGACCTGAGCATCGAGGGCAGCGTGGCCACCGATTCGATCGCCTCGACCTTGTTCGTGCGCCGGCCGGCCTTCGCCCGCCCCGGCCAGACCGCCTATGTCTATCGGCTGGTCGACGAAGACCGCGCCGAGCGCGTGCGGGTGGTGTTCGGCGCCAGTTCCTCCAGCCATATCGCGGTCAAGCAAGGCCTCGCCGCCAAGGACCGCATCATCACCAGCGACACCTCGCCCTGGGGTGACCCCGAGCGCGTGGACCTCAAAGGCCAATAACAGGAAGCCCCGCCATGCAAGAGCCCCTGATCCAGCTTAGCGCCATCGGCAAGACCTTCCTGACCGACGAGGTCGAGACCCAGGCGCTGTCGGACATCAACCTGTCCATCGCCCGCGGCGAATACGTGTCCATCTGCGGCCCCTCCGGCTGCGGCAAGTCCACCCTGCTGGCCCTGCTCGGCCTGCTCGACTCGCCCAGCAGCGGCGAGTACACGCTCAACAAGCGCGCCGCGCACGCCCTCAACGGCTCCGAGCAAGCGCGCATCCGCAACCTGGAGATCGGCTTCATCTTCCAGTCCTTCAACCTGATCTCGGACCTGAGCATCACCGAGAACGTCGAGCTGCCGCTGACCTACCAGAAGGACGTCAGCGCCGCCGAGCGCAAGCGCCGCGCCAACGAGGCACTGGAGAAGCTGGGCATGGCCCACCGCGCCAAGCACTACCCCTCGCAGTTGTCCGGCGGCCAGCAGCAGCGCGTGGCGATCGCCCGCGCCCTGGTCACCGCGCCCTCGCTGCTGCTGGCCGACGAGCCCACCGGCAACCTGGACTCGCGCAACGCCGAGGTGGTCATGGACATCCTGCGCACCCTGCACGCGGAGGGCAAGACGATCTGCATCGTCACCCACGACCCCGAACTGGCCAACGCCGCCTCGCGCAAGGTGACGTTGTTCGACGGCAAGATCGTCGGCGACACCGCCCAGCCTTCCGAGCGGGTGGAAGCGCACCGGCGGCAGCGCGAGGACGCCCTGCAGCTCGCCGCCGCGACCGCCTGAGGAGCGCCGCATGTTCCGCGAATGGCTCTACGCGCTGCGCCTGCTCGGCAAGACCCCGGGCTTCTCGCTGCTGACCGTGTTCGTGTTCGCCGCCGGCTTCGGCCTGTCGGTGTACATGTACGTGCTGATCAAGATGTTCGCCTACGGCGACCTGCCCTTCCCCGAGGCCGACCGCGTGGTCGCGGTGGACAGCGTGGTCAACGGCGTGGAAGCCGAGGGCGGCACGATCTCTTACTACGACTACAAGCACTTCGCCGAGCGCCAGGACAGCTTCGACCTGTTCTTCCCCGGTCGCGCCGAGGACGTCATCCTGGCCCAGGAAGGCATCGGCCAGCGGGTGGTGGGCAACTACGTGACCGAGGCGATGTTCGAGCTGACCGGCGAGAAGCCGATGCTCGGCCGCGCCCTGGCCGCCGCCGACCTCCGCCCCGGCGCGGCGCCGGTGGCGCTGATCTCCTACCGGCTGTGGCAGCGCGAGTTCGCCGGCGATCCGGAAGTGATCGGGCGCACCGTGCGCATGAACGACAAGCCGACCACCATCGTCGGCATCATGCCCGATGGCTTCCGCTTCCCGCTGATCGCCGAGTTGTGGCTGCCCTTCGTCGATCCCGGCGTGCTCCAGCCCGGCGCCAAGCCCAACGTGCAGATCTACGGCCGGCTCAAGGAAGGCGTCGGCTTCGGCCAGGCCAACCGCGCCCTGGGCGAGCTGGCCAAGGAACTGGCCGAGGCCCATCCGGAGACCAACCACGGCCACGGGGTCAAGGTGTGGCCCTTCGCCCAGGTCATCATGGCCAACTCGATGAGCATGATCGGGGTGATGATCGTCGCCACCGCCTTCATCCTGCTGCTGGTCTGCGCCAACGTCGCCAACCTGCTGCTGGCCCGCGCCGGCGAACGCCAGAAGGAACTGGCCATCCGCGCCGCGCTGGGCGCGCCGCGCTCGCGCCTAGTCCGGCAGATGCTGATGGAGTCGCTGTCCCTGGCCGCTGCCGGCGGCCTGCTCGGACTGTTCTGCGCGGCCTGGGCGATGGAGTGGTCGCGCGGCCAGATCGAGAGCATGGGCGAGGACATCCCGTTCTGGTGGAACTTCAGCCTGAGCTGGGGCACCGTCGGTTTCGCCGCGGTCCTGGTGCTGGGGGTCGGCTTGCTGGTAGGGCTGCTGCCGGCGCTGCGCGCCAGCGGCGGCGACCTGGCCACCTTCCTGCGCGACGGCACCCGCGGTGCGCTCGGGCGCCGGCTGACCCGCTTCACCCGCGCCATGGTCGGCCTGGAGATCCTGCTCTGCGCCACCTTGCTGATCTCCTCCGGCGTGCTGGTGCGCAGCATGTACCTGAGCATCAATGCCGACTTCGGCGCGCCCACCCAGGGCGTGCTGTACGGCAACATCACCTTGAAGAAGGAACACCACGTCGCCTCGGCCGCGTCGGTCGCCCGCTTCGCCGAGCAAGTGCGCAACGAGCTGATGGCCAACCTGGACCCGCAGACCGACGCGGCCACCGTCAGCAACTCGTTGCCGGGCATGTCCAGCGGCTCGCGCACGCCGGTGCTGAGCGACCAGATGGACCCGGGCGAGAAGCAACTGCCGCGGACCATCGTGGTCACCGCCCTGCCCGGCTATTTCAAGGCCAGCGGCATCGGCCTGCTCGATGGCCGCGAATTCGGCGCCGAGGACGATGCCGACAGCCTGGGCGTGGCCGTGGTCAACGACAGCTTCGCCAAGCAGTTCTGGCCCAACCAGTCGGCGCTGGGCAAGCGCTTCAAGCTCAATCCGCAGGACACCGCCTCGCCCTGGCTGACCGTGGTCGGCATCAGCGAGCAGGTGCTGCACGGGCCGCCGTTCGAGGAGAATCGGCGCAAGCCGGCGGTGTACCTGCCGCTGGCGCAGAACCTGGTCACCAGCCTGATCGTGTCGGTGCGCTCGCCCAACCGGCAGTCCTCCGAACTGCTGGTGCGCAGCGTGGAGCGGATCGACAGCGACGTGCCGCTGTGGCGCGTGCAGACGCTGGAGGAACAGCTCGCCCGCAGCAGCAGCGGCATGCGCTTCGTGAGCCAGTTGTTCCTGGCCTTCGCCTTGCTCGCCCTGCTGCTGGCCGGCAGCGGCATCTACGCCATCACCGCGCGCTCGGTGGTGCTGCGCACGCACGAGATCGGCGTGCGCCGGGCGCTCGGCGCGGACCGCCGCGACATCTTCATGCTGTTGTTCTCCGAGAGCGGAAAACAGCTCGCCATCGGCGGCGGCATCGGCTTGTTGATCGGCGCCGGCCTGGTGATGTTGCTGTCCACCGTGCTGTACAACTTCAACAGCGAAGCGCCCTTTCTCTTCGCCGGGGTAATCGCTATCCTAGCCACGGTCGTCGGGTTGGCTACCTGGCTGCCCGCAAGGCACGCGGTCAGGATCCCTCCGAACAGGGCGCTCCACTACGAATGATGACGGAACATACGGTCGGCGATCCGCTGCACCGCCGGCCGCTCATGGAGAAGACATGCTGTCCGCCTTGCCCATCCTGATCTCCGACGACGACGAGGACGTGCAGGCTGCGCTGCACTTGCTGCTCAAGAACGCCGGCCACGCCACCGTCGCCGCCTTCACCCCGGAGGAAACCCTCGCCGCCCTCGGGCGGCGCGAGTTCGGGCTGTTGCTGATGGACCTGAACTTCCAGCGCGACACCACCTCCGGCAGCGAGGGCTTGGCCCTGCTGGAGCGGGTCCGCGCCCTGCATCCCAATCTGCCGGTGGTGGTCATGACCGGCTGGGGCAGCATCGACCTGGCGGTGGCCGCCATGCGCCAGCAGGCCAACGACTTCATCGAGAAGCCGTGGGACAACCTGCGCCTGCTGAACATGGTCAGCAACCTGACCGCACTGCACCGCAGCCGCGAGACCAGCGAGCGGCTGCAGGTGGAGAACGAGCTGCTCAAGCGCGAGCGCCACCCGTCCCAGTGGATCGTCAACTCGCCGGCGATGCGGCGGGTGATGCAGGTCGCCGAGCAGGTCGCCTCCACCGACATCAACATCCTGCTGACCGGCGAGAACGGCACCGGCAAGAGCCTGCTGGCCTCGCTGATCCACGAGCGTTCCCAGCGCGCGCAGCGCTCCTTCGTGCCGGTCAACATGAGCGCGATCCCGGACTCCCTGTTCGAGAGCGAGCTCTACGGCCACGTCAAGGGCGCCTTCACCGACGCGCGCAACAACCGCATCGGCCGCTTCGAGCTGGCCGAAGGCGGCACCTTGTTCATGGACGAGATCGGCGACCTGCCGCCGGTGCAGCAGGCCAAGCTGCTGCACGTGCTCGAATCGCGCCAGTACGAGAAGCTCGGCTCCAGCCAGAGCCGCCAGGCCGACGTGCGCATCATCGCCGCGACCAACGCCGACCTGCCGGCGCTGGTGGAAAGCGGCCAGTTCCGCCGCGACCTGCACTATCGCCTGAAGGGCATCGAGATCAACATCCCGCCGCTGCGCGAGCGGCGCGAGGACATCCTGCCGCTGGCCATGCACTGCCTGCGCCGGTTCGCGGAAAAGTATTCGCGCGAGGTGGAATGCTTCGACGAAGCCGCGATCCTGGCGCTGGAGCACTACCCCTGGCCGGGCAACGTGCGCGAGCTGACCCACGTGGTCGAGCGCTCGGTGCTGCTGAGCCGGCAGCGCCGGCTGTCGGTTGCCGACCTGGGCCTGTCCGGCCCGGCCGCGCCGGAGCCGGCCCCGGCGGTGCCGGAGAACTGGACCGACCTGACCCTGGAAGACGCGGAAAAACGCCTGCTGCAAGTGGCCCTGCGCAAGCACGGCGGCAACGCGACCGCCGCCGCGCGCGCGCTCGGCCTGTCGCGCTCGGCCTTCTACCGCCGCCTCGACAAGCATGGTTGCTGATCGATGCGGCTCGCCTACGAAGACCGCCTCTTCGTCCTGGGCCTGAGCGTCGGCCTGCCCGGGGCGCTGATCGGCGCGGTCTCGGTGTGGTACCTGCCGATCTCGCGCTACCCCAAGCTGCTGATCACCGCGCTGTTGCTGCTGGCCGCGCTCGGCTGCGCCCTGTTCGTCCGCCGCAGCGTGCTGCGCCACATCCTGGCCCTGTACAGCCTGGTCGAGGCGCTGCGCGGCGGCGACTACCGGCTGCGCGGGCACTCCTCCTTCCGCAAGGACGAACTCGGCGGCCTGTACCTGTCGCTGAACACCCTGGCCGAAGCGATGCAGCGCGAACGCATGAACAGCGAGGAGAGCCGGCGCATGCTGGTCGCCGTGCTGTCCAACATCGACGTGGCGATCCTGGTGTTCAACCAGGCCGGCCGCTTGAAGATGGGCAACAAGGCCGCCTTCGAGCTGCTCGCCCTGCCCTCGCAGGAAGCCCTGGGCCGCAGCGCCGCCGAGTTGGGCATCGAGCCCTTGCTCGGCCAGGACAGCAGCGGCGGCGTGCTGGATTTCGACTTCCCCGCCGCCAGCGGCACCTGGCGGATCAGCCGCGAGCGCCACATCGAGGGCGGCCAGCCGATCCAGTTGCTGTTCGTCGCCGACGTGCGCGCGGTGCTGCGCGCCGAGGAACTCAAGGCCTGGAAGCGCATGACCCGGGTGCTCAGCCACGAGGTCAACAATTCGCTCGCGCCGATCGCCTCGATGGCCGGCACCCTGCAATCGCTGTTGCTGCGCGCGGAAATGCCCTGGTCGGTGCGCGAAGACGTGGACAGCGCGCTGGGCCTGATCCAGAACCGCTCCCAGCACCTGCGCAGCTTCATCCGCCGCTACGCCCAGATCGCCCAGCTGCCGCAGCCCAACTGCGTGCTCGCCGACATCAATCCGCTGCTGCGCCAGTTGCCGCGGCTGGCCGAGGGCGCGCGGGTCGAGCTGGAGCTGCCCGACCGCGAGTTGCCGCTGTTCTTCGACCCCGACCAACTCGAGCAGGCGCTGATCAACCTGCTCAGCAACGCCCACGAAGCCTCGCCCGACCCGGACAGCCCGATCCGCCTGAGCTGCACCGAGGAACGCGGGCTGTGCACGATCCGCATCGTCGACGAAGGCCAGGGCGTGGCCAATCCGGTCAACCTGTTCGTGCCGTTCTACTCGACCAAGAAACACGGCAGCGGCATCGGCCTGGTGCTGTCGCGGCAGATCGCCGAAGCCCACGGCGGCAGCCTGCGCCTGTTCAACCGCAGCGACCGGCCGGGCTGCGTGGCCGAGCTGATCCTGCCCAAGCCGGTGTACGCGCGCGACCAGCCGGTGGCCGCGGCGAACGCGCCCGAGCACTCCCGGCCGCCCCGCGCCAGCGTCTTCATCCGCCAGGAGAACGATCTTGACCACCCCGGAAGGTGAGATCGCGCCGCCGGGCCGGCCGCCCTGCGGGGCGCCGCCGTCGGCGGCGGCCGCAGCGGCGGCCTGCGACCGGCCCGCCGGCGCAAGCGCAGGCATCGGCGCGCTCCCGGCGCCGGCCGCTCCGGCGCAGGCCATCGAGCCCCAGCCCGGCAGTGCCGAGGTCGTGGACAAGCAACTGATCGGCGACATCGCGCGCCTGCTGCTGCGGCCCGACCCTGCCGCTCCTCTGCGCCACCGTCCCGGCCAGTACCTGCACGTGGTGCTGGACGACGGCCGCCGCCGTCCGTTCTCCATCGCCAACGCGCCGCGCGCGGACGGGCTGATCGAACTGCATGTGCGCCGGGTCGCGGGCGGCGATGTCAGCGGCCTGGTGTTCGGCGCGCTCGCCGCCGGCGACCGCCTGCGCCTGGAAGGCCCCTTCGGACGGCTCTGCGCAGACGCGCCCGCGACCGCGCCCGACGCGGCGGCCTCGCCGGTGCTGCTGATCGCCGGCGGCACCGGCTTCGCCCCGATCAAGGCCATCGCCGAGCACCTGCTGCACGCCGGGCGAGCGCCATCGATCGCCCTGTATTGGGGCGCGCGCCAGGCCAGCGAGTTGTACGACCACGCCCTGGCCTGCGATTGGCAGCGCCGCCACGCGCATTTCCGCTATGTCCCGGTGGTGTCCGAGGGCCACGCGCCGGCGCAGATGCGCCGCGGGCTGGTCCACGAAGCCGCGCTGCAGGACCATCCGCAACTGGGTGCCCACGTGGTCTACCTCAGCGGCCCGCCGGCGATGGTCCACGGCGCGGCCGAGCGCCTGCGCCAGGCCGGCCTGGCCGAGGACCGGCTGCACTACGACCGCCACGACGCGCCCGCCGCGACGCCGCCGAGCGCGCCGGCCGCGCCCACGCAGGACGCATGAGCGGGCCGCCCACGCCGCGTTCGGCGGCCCTGCGAGGCTGGGCCGCGCGCGCCCTCGCCCCCTGCGCCTGCGCGCTGTGGGCGCTGCTCGCCATCGTCTCCAACGCCTCGGCCGCCGCCGCTGGCCCTCCCGCCGTCATGCCGCTCACCGTCATGCCGCTCACCGTCATGCCGTCCGCCGGCGCGCCGTCCGCCAGCGCGGCCCAGCACGCCGGCGCCGACGCCACACTCGCCCCGGCGATGGCCGCCGAACTGCGCCGCCAGCGCCTGGCCGGCGCGGTCTGGGCATGGACCGACCGCACCGGCGCCGTCCACCTGGGCGCCGCCGGCCAGCGCAACGCCGCCACCGGCGAGGCGATGACGGCCCAGACCCGGGTCAATGTCGGTTCCATCACCAAGACCTTGGTCGCGGTCGGCCTGCTGCGCCTGGCCAGCCAAGGCCGGATCGACCTGGATGCGCCGGTCGAACCGCAGTTGGGCGGGCTGCGCTTCGACAACCCCTGGCGCGCCGAGCGGCCGGTGACGCTGCGCCACCTGCTCGACCACACCGCCGGCCTGGAAGACGCGCGCCTGTGGCAAGTCTTCAGCCAACGCGCCGGCGCCGACAGCCCGCTGCGGCAGGCCTTCCCGCAGGACGACCCCAGCTTGCTGCGCGTGCGCACCGCGCCGGGCGAGCGCTTTTCCTACTCCAACATGGGCTACGCCCTGGCCGCGATCGCGCTGGAATCGGCAGCCGGCGAACGCTACGAAACCTGGTTGCAGCGCGAGCTGCTGCAGCCGCTGGGCATGGCCCACAGCCGCTTCGAGTTCGTGCGCCAGGACCGGTCCGGCGGCGAAGACCTGGCCTGGGGCCATCTGGACGACCTGCGCCCCTACCCCAGCCAGGCGATGTGGCTGCGGCCGGCCGGGCAGTTCACCACCACAGCCGGGGACATGGCGCGGCTGGCCGCGTTCCTGCTCGGCGACGGCCAGGCCGGCGGCCGCCTTCTGGTCGATCCGCGTTTGCTGCGGCAGATGGGCCGGCCCGGTTCCACCGCCGCCGCTCGCGCCGGCCTGGACGCCGGCTACGCGCTGGGCCTGGCCCGGCAGGAACGCCAGGGCGCGGTCGGCTTGTGCCATTCGGGCAGCATCGTCGGCTATCACGCCATGTTCTGCCTGTATCCCGACCACCGGCAGGCCTTTTTCATCGCCCATAATTCCGACGCCGAGAACGCCGACTACGGCCGTTTCGACGCCTTGCTGGTGCGCGCCATGGGCCTGCCGCCAGCCACCGCGGCCGCGGTCGCGCCGCCGCCGGCGGACCTGGCCCAATGGCAGGGGCGCTACGTCATCGACCCCAGTCGCTTCGCCCCGTTCCGCTACACCGACCTGTTGAGCAATACGCTACGGTTGCGGCCGCAGACAGCGGGCGGACTGCGGTTGGAGCCGATGCAGGGCCAGGCGCGCTTGTTGCGTCCGGTCGGGGGCCGCCTGTTCGCCGCCGAGGATCGCCGCCGCCCCAGCCATGTGCTCTTGCAGCAGGACGGCGGCGCGCGGCTGATCAGCGACGGCTTCAAGACTTATCGCGAACTGCCGTCCTGGCAGTTCTGGGGCCTGTGGGCCAATCTTGCGCTGGGCGCGGCGGGGCTGGCCTGGTTCCTGCTCGGCACGCCGTTGCGACTGGCGCGGCGGCGCCGGCCCTGGCCGGTGCCGGGCGCGCTGGGGGCGGCGCTGTTGGTCGTGCCCGCGCCGCTGTTCGCGCTGCAATCGTTCATGGCCCTGGGCGACCGCACCCCGGCCTCGCTGGCGCTGTACCTGGCCACTGCGGCGCTGGCGCCGCTGATGCTGTGGCAACTCTGGCGCAGCCTGCGCCAGCGGCCGGCCGGCTGGGCCGACCGCGCCGACGCGGCGGCGGCCGCAGCGGTGCTGCAATGGTGCTTGGTACTGGCGGCCTGGGGCCTGCTGCCGTTCGCGTTGTGGCGCTGAGCCGGCCAGGCGCGCGTCCGCCCGGCGCCCTGAGCGGCCCAGCCTCCTGGCCCCAGCCGGCCGGCGGAGCCTCCCCGCCGGAGCGGACGGCGCCGGCCGCGTGCCCCGGCGCCGCCGGGTTCAATACACCACCACCGGCTTGAAGCCGCCGAAGATCATGCGCTTGGCGTCGAAGGGCACGGCCTTGGGATCCATCATGTCGGCCAGCCGCGGATCGGCCATGACCTTGGCGTTGATCCGGTCGCGCTGCTTGCGCGAGGCGTAGCGGATCCACGAGAACACCACCACTTCGTCGTCCTTGAGCTTGACGCTGCGCGGGAAGGAGGTGGTCTTGCCGAACGGCGTGTCGTCGCCGACCGCCTCCACGTATTCCAGCGCGCCGTGCTCCATCCAGATCTTGCCGGCGCGGCGCGCCAGCTTGCGATAGGCCGCCAGTTGCGCCTTGGGCACCGGCACCACGAAACCATCGACGTAGCTCATGACTCCTCCTGCGAACAGGGCCGAGGCCCCGGGGACGGGGAAGCCGGCCCGTCCCGGCGCCGCCTCCGCATGGACCGGTCCGCGGCACCCCGCGACCGGCTCTCACCAGGACGACGAACCACGCCAGCGGATTTCGACACGGCCTGCGTCGCGCCGCCCGCACCCGATCAACGGACGAGACAGCCAGCCCCCGATCACAGCCCTGCCTTCCCCTGCCCCATCGCTTCCGGCCACGGTGCCGCCGATCGCCAACTCCCGGTCCCAACCCGCCCCAAAACGCAAACACCGCCCGAAGGCGGTGTCTGCACAAGACAGGACGGCGTGGCCTCAACCCCGAGCGGGGCCCGGACCGGGCGCCACGCCCGGCCCGGTGGCCTGGATCAACCTTCCTCCGGCGCCGGCACGTCGCCGGCCTCGGCCGCCGGGTGATCGCCCTGGGCCGCCCCAGGGGCGTCGGCCGCCGGCGGTGCCGGGGAGTCCACGCCCTCGGCGCCCTCCTCGGCCTCGTCCAGCGAGGCGTCCACGCGCTCGATGGTCTGCAAGGTCTCGCCCTCGGACAAGCGCATCAGGGTCACGCCCTGGGTGTTGCGCCCGACCTGGGAGATCTCCGCGGCGCGGGTGCGCACCAGGGTGCCGCCGTCGGAGATCATCAGCACCTCGTGGTGGTCGCTGAGCTGGATCGCGCCGACCAGAGCGCCGTTGCGCTCATTGGTCTTCAGCGCGATCACGCCCTGGGTGCCGCGGCCCTTGCGCGGGTAGTCCTCCACCGGCGTGCGCTTGCCGTAGCCGCGTTCGCTGGCAGTGAGAATGTCGCCGTCGCCCTCGACCACGACCAGGCTCACCACCACCGTGCCGCTGTCGTTGGGCGCATCGGCCGCGTCGGCATCGCCCTCGGCCACGACCGCATCGTCGCTCTCGTTCTCCGAAGCCGACGCCGCCACCAGGCGCATGCCGCGCACGCCGCTGGCGGTGCGGCCCATCGGCCGCACGGTCGATTCGGAGAAGCGCGCCGCGCGGCCGTTGGAGGCGAACAGCATCACGTCGCAGTCGCCGTTGGTCAGGGCCACGTCCACCAGCGCATCGCTGTCGTCGAGGTTGATCGCGATCTTGCCGCGCGCGAGCTTGAAGGCGAACTCGGTCAGCGGGGTCTTCTTGACCCGGCCGTTGCGGGTGGCGAAGAACACGAAGTGGTTTTCGTCGTACTCGCGCACAGGCAGCACCGCCTGCACCTGCTCGCCGGCTTCCAGCGCCAGCCAGTTGATGATCGGGCGGCCGCGCGCGTTCGGGCCGGCCTCGGGCAGTTGGTGCACCGGCAGCCAGAACACCCGGCCGGCGCTGGTGAAGGTCAGCAGGGTGTCGTGGGTGTTGACCAGCCAGAGCTTGTCGATGAAGTCCTCGTCCTTGGTCGCCGCCGCGTTGCGGCCCTTGCCGCCGCGCTTTTGCGCGCGGTAGGCGCTGGCCGGCTGGCGCTTGGCGTAGCCGGCGTGGGACAGGGTGACCACCACGTCTTCCGGCGCGATCAGGTCGAGGATGTCCAGGTCTTCTTCGCTGGCGCGGATCTCGCTGCGGCGCTCGTCGCCGAATTCTTCCTTGAGGTTGCGCAGCTCGGTGCGGAT
>CBIFVU010000044.1:0-21474 GCA_966185905.1 uncultured Lysobacter sp. | reverse complement strand
TGCGCCGCACCGACGAGGGCGACCGGAGCAACGACAGTCGCTGTAGGAGCGGCGCCAGCCGCGACCGCGGCAATACAGCGTCGGCGCTTCCCCCACGGCCGACGGCAGCGCCCCCTCGGCGCGGCTTGCGCCGCTGCCAGGGGAGCGCGGGACGCCGATCAATCGGCCAGGATCGCTTCGCCGTACAGGTCGTGCTCGTCGCTGCCCAGGATCTCCACGTCCACGAACTGGCCTACCCGCAGGCCGGCCTGTTCGCCGTTCTGGATCTGCACCAGCCCGTCGATCTCCGGCGCATCGGCCATCGAACGGGCGATCGCCAGTTCGCCGTCGATCGCATCGACCAGGCACCGCTGCACGCTGCCGACCTTGGCCTCCAGCTTGGCCGCGGAGATGTCCGCCTGGCGCTCCATGAAGCGCTCCAGCCGCTCCTGCTTGACCGCCTCGGGCACCGGATCGGGCAGGTCGTTGGCCTGGGCGCCGTCCACCGGCGAATAGGCGAACGCGCCCACGCGGTCGAGCTGGGCCTGGTCGAGGAAGTCGAGCAGTTCCTCGAATTCGGCCTCGGTCTCGCCGGGGAAGCCGACGATGAAGGTGCTGCGGATCGCGATTTCCGGCGCCACCGCGCGCCAGCGCTGGATGCGCTCGAGGGTCTTGTCCACCGCGCCGGGGCGCTTCATCAGCTTGAGCACGCGCGGGCTGGCGTGCTGGAACGGGATGTCCAGGTAGGGCAGCAGCTTGGGCATGCCGTTGGCGCCGCGCTCGGCCATCAGCGGAATGATCTCGTCCACGTGCGGATACGGATAGACGTAGTGCAGCCGCGTCCAGATGCCCAACTCGGCCAGGCCCTCGCACAGCGCTTTCATCCGGGTCGGGTAGTCCTGGCCGCGCCAGGCGCGCGCGGCGTACTTCATGTCCACGCCGTAGGCCGAGGTGTCCTGCGAGATCACCAGCAATTCCTTGACCCCGCCCATGACCAGTTTCTCGGCCTCGCGCAGCACCTCGTCCACCGGACGCGAGACCAGGTCGCCGCGCATCGAGGGGATGATGCAGAAGCTGCAACGGTGGTTGCAGCCTTCGGAAATCTTCAGGTAGGCGTAGTGCTTGGGCGTGAGCTTGACGCCGATGCCGTCCTCCAGCCGGTGCGCGGCCGGCCGCGGCACCAGGTCGATGAAGGGGTCGTGCCGGGGCGGCAGCACCGAGTGCACCGCGCTCATCACGCTGCCGTAGTCCTGCGGGCCGCTGATGGACAGCACGTCCGGGTGCGCCTGGCGGATCAGCTCCGAACGCTTGCCCAGGCAGCCGGTGACGATGACCTTGCCGTTCTCGGCGATCGCCTCGCCGATGGCGTCCAGCGATTCGGCCACCGCCGAGTCGATGAAGCCGCACGTGTTGACCACGACCACGTCGGCGTCGTCGTAGGTCTGCACGATGTCGTAGCCCTCCACCCGCAACTGGGTGAGGATGCGTTCGGAATCGACCAGGGCCTTGGGGCATCCCAGGCTGACGAAACCGACTTTGGGCGAGGCTGGCGCTTGGCTGGCGGAGGACATTGCGATGGCGGACCTGAACGGAAGGCGCCGGCCGCCGGCGGCGGACCGGGGCCGGGCGATGAGCCAATGGGACGGCGGGGGCGCGGATTATAGCCTCCGGGGCTAAACTGGCCCGGATTCGAGGCTCATTCGCAATCAGCACCCGCCTTCGCACGAGGAGCGCCGCCATGGCCCATTGGATCGACCTGGACACCCCCGCCGGCCCGGTGCGGGCCTGGCGCGCCGACCCCAGCGGCGTGCCGCGCGGCGCAGTGGTGGTGATCCAGGAAATCTTCGGGGTGAACGCCCACATCCGCCAGGTCGCCGAGCGCTTCGCCGAGGCCGGCTATGCGGCCCTGGCCCCGGCCTTGTTCGATCCGGTCGAGCGCGGGGTCGAGCTGGGCTACGACCAGTCCGCCGCCGCGCGCGGGGTCGAGCTGCGCAGCGCGGTCGGCTTCGACCGCGCCAGCGACATCGTCGGCGCCGCCGCCGACCTGCTCCAGGCCGAGGGCCTGCGCACCGGCGCGGTCGGCTTCTGCTGGGGCGGCTCGCTGGCGTTTTTGGCCAACACCCGCCATGGCCTGCCGGCGGTGAGCTACTACGGCGCGCGCACCCTGCCCTTCCTCGGCGAGCCGGCGCGCGCGCCCTTGCTGTTCCACTTCGGCCGCCACGACGGCAGCATCCCGCCGGACGCCATCGAGCAGCACCGCCAGGCCCTGCCCAATGCGCCGATCCACATCTACGACGCCGGCCACGGCTTCAGTTGCGACCAGCGCGCCGACTACGACCCCGACAGCGCCGCGCTGGCCTGGTCGCGGACCCTGGACTTCCTCGCGGACAACCTGAAATGAACCCCTGGCACCTGCATCCGCAGTTGGCCGACGACACCCATCCGGTGGCCCAGTTCGAGCTCAGCGAACTGCGCCTGATGGACGACGCCAACCATCCCTGGTTGATCCTGGTGCCGCGCGTGGACGGCGCGGTGGAATTGGTGGATCTGGACGAGGCCCAGCAGCAGCGGCTGACCGCCGAGATCGCGCGCGCCAGCCGTGCGCTGCAGGCCGCGTTCAGCCCGCACAAGCTCAATGTGGCCGCGCTCGGCAACCTGGTGCCGCAGTTGCATGTGCACGTGATCGCGCGCTATCGCGAAGACATCGCCTGGCCGCGGCCGGTGTGGGGCATGGCCAGCGCGCAACCGTATTCGCCCGATGCGCTGGTCCAGCGCATCCGCCGGCTGCAGGACGCGCTGGGCGCGTGAACGCGGCCGGCGCGGGGCGCGGCGGGCCGGCGGCGGCGCTTGGGCCGTGCGCGCCGGCGCAAGCGCTGGCGCTGGCCGACGATGCCTGGCTGCTGCGCCTGGGCGACCGCCACGACCCGGCCCTGAACGCGCGCGTGCACGCGCTGGCCGCGCACTTGCGCCAGCGCCCGCCGGCCTGGCTGGGCGATGTGGTGCCGGCCTATGCCAGTCTGGCGGTGTTCTTCGACCCCTGCGCCGTGTCCGCCGCGGTGGTGCGCGCGTGGCTGCTCGCCGCTGTCCGCGCGGTGGACGGCGCCGGCGGCGACACCCCTCTGGACGCCGACACCGCCGCGACGGCGCGCATGATCGAGCTGCCGGTGGCCTACGGCGGCGAGCACGGCCCGGACTTGGCCGCCAGCGCGGCCGAGCTCGGCCTGGACCCGGCCGAACTGGTGCGCCGCCACTGCGCAGCCACCTACACCGTGGCGATGATCGGCTTCGCCCCGGGCTTCCCTTATCTGTCCGGACTGGACCCGGCGCTGGCGCTGCCGCGCCTGGCCACCCCGCGCACCGCGGTGGCGGCCGGCAGCGTGGCCATCGGCGGCGCCCAGACCGGCATCTATCCGCGGCCGGGGCCGGGCGGCTGGCGCCTGCTCGGACGCACCCCGTGGCCGCTGTTCGACCCGGCCGCAGCCGAACCGAGCCTGCTGCGACCGGGCGACCGCGTGCGGTTCCGGGCCATCGATGCCAATGCGTTCGAACGTATCGCGCGCCAGAACGGCCTGGCGCCGCCGTTGTGCGGACCGGACGGCGACCGCGCGGACAGCGGCGGCCCCAGCTGCCGCGCCTGGGTCGATGCGGTCACCGGCGACGGCCTGGGCCGCGCACGGCCGGACGACGACCGCACGGGCCGCCCAAGCTCCGGCACCGACGATCTGGATGCCGGCCGCGACGCGGCGGCGTCCCGCCCGCGCCCGCCGCTCGCCGGACGCGCCAGGCAGGCAGCGCGCGGGCCCGCGCCCCACGCGGCCATATCGCCCGCCACGCCCTTCGCCATCGAGATCCTGGCCCCCGGCCCGCTGACCAGCGTGCAAGACCTCGGCCGCGACGGCTGGCGCCACCTGGGCGTTGCCCGCGGCGGCGCGCTCGACCCCGGCCTGGCCGCGCTGGCCAATCGCCTGGTCGGCAACCCCGACGACGCCGCGCTGCTGGAGCTGAGCCTGCACGGCCCGCGCCTGCGCCTGCTGCGGCCGCTGCGCATCGCCCTGCTCGGCGCCCACGTGGACGCGCGCCTGGACGGCGAAGCGGTGCCGGGCGGGCGCCCGGTCGCGCTGCCGCCGGGCGAACTGCGCCTGGGCGGCCTGCGCGGCGGCGCGCGCGCCTGGCTGGCGCTGGCCGGCGGCGTGGACGTGGCGCGCTTGCTCGGCAGCCGCAGCACCGACCTGCGCGGCGGCTTCGGCGGCGTGGCCGGCCGCGCCCTGCGCGCAGGCGACCGGCTGGCGCTGGGCCAGTGCGGGCGGGAGGACGACCACCGCGTGGGCGAAAACGGCCTGGACGAAAACGGTCTGGACGCAAGCGGCCTGGACAAAAACGGCCTGGAGGGACGGGGATGGAACGAACCGGGACGGCCCCCCTCCAGACCGCCCGGAACGAAACCGAACGCGCGCGGGCCGGGCCGACCAGGGCCCGGCGGGTGGGGACCGGGCGAAGCCGCAGATGGGTCATCGCGGGCGGCCATCCAGAGGATCCGGGCGCCGTCCTGGTGGATCGATCCGGAATTCGATCCGCCCGACACCACGCCGATCCGCTTCCGCCCCAGCGCCGACCCGACCCTGACCGAAGCGCTGGCCGGGCTGGCCCGGCACAGCTGGCGAGTGCATCCGGCCAGCGACCGCCAGGGCCTGCGCCTGGACGGCGCCGCCCTGCCCGCGCCGGCGGCGAGCGGCGTGTCCGAACCGGTCGCGCCGGGCACGCTGCAGTTGCCTCCGGATGGGCATCCCATCGTCTTGCTCGCCGACGCCCAGACAGTCGGCGGCTATCCGCGCCTGGGCCATGTGATCGCGGCCGACCTGCCGCGGCTGGCCCAGGCCGGCCCGCACGCGCGGCTGCGCCTGGCCGCCTGCGACGCCGAGGAGGCCGCCGCTGCGCTGCGCCAACGCCAGGTCCGGCTGGCGCGCTTGGCGCTGGCGGTGGACGCGCGCCTGCGCCGGCCATGAGGGCCGGGCCGCGGCCGGCCCCGGCGGGCCCGCGCGCGGCCGCGTTCGCCTTCGCCCTCGCTCGGCCCACGGCCCTGCCGCGCCGAGTCCAAGGGCCGGTTCCGTGCCCGGCCCCCTCTCTGGCGCCATGCCCGGTCCGGTGCCCGCTCCGGCGCCAAGCTCGATGCCAAGCGCGATACCCCACTGGATGCCAGATCCCATCCCGGCCCCAAGCTCGTCCCCGCCGGCGGTCCGGGCGCGGCCCCAGGCCGGCGCAGGCGACCGGCTTCGCAGTCCCGACCACGGCCGGCGTCTCTAGCCCGAACGGCACTGTCGCCGCCGTATCGGCAGCCGCGAGCATCGGCACGGCGCGCCTCGGCCCTGCCGGCAGGGGCTTGCCCGCGAACGCCCTGCCGGCGTCGGCCGGCGCGCATCGGTCCCGCTCCTGCCTCGCCCGGGCGCAGCCTGCGCCCGCCCTCGCCGCCGCGACCCGCGCGGTCCACGCCCTACCCTGTTCCACTCCTGGAGGTCCTGCATGCGATCCCTGCGCCTGATCCCCCTGTCGGCCTGCGTCCTGGCGGCGCTGGTCGCGGCCGGCTGCAACCGCCCCGACGAACCAGCCGCTCCGGCCGCCTCGTCCGCAGCCAGCCCGCCGCAGGCCACCGCCCCGGCCGAGTCGGCCGAATGGAACGCCGCAGTGGACGCCTTCCTGCAAGGCTTCTTCGAGCACTTCCCGACCTGGGGCGCCAACGCCGGCAAGCACGAATTCGACGGCCGCCTGCCCGACTACTCGCCCGAAGGCCTGCGCCGCACCGGTCAATGGCTGCGCGCCCAGCGCAGCGCCATCGACGCCTTCGGCGACGAGCGCCTGGCTCCGGCCCAGCGTTACCAGCGCGACTACGTGCGCGCGGTGATCGACGGCCAACTGTTCTGGCTGGAAGACTCCGGCTTCCCGACCAAGAATCCCTCCTACTACGCCGGCGACCTGTCGCCGAGCATGTACCTCACCCGGCCCTATGCGCCGCTGCCGCAGCGGATGAAGGCCTTCGTGGCCTATCAGCAAAGCCTGCCCAAGGCCGCCGAACAGATCCGCGCCAACCTGCAAGGGCCGCTGCCGGCCAGCTACATCGACCTGGGCGTGTCGATCTTCGGGGGTCTGGCGCAGTTCTTCCAAAGCGACGTGCCCAAGGCCTTCGCCGAAGTCGCCGACGCCGAGTTGCAGGCGCAGTTGCAGGCCTCCAACGCCGCCGCCGTGACCGCCATGCGCGGCCTGTCGGACCACCTCAAGGCGCAGAAGCCGCGCGCGACCCAGGACTACGCGCTGGGCGCGGACAAGTTCGCGCGCATGCTCAAGGCCACCGAAGGCGTGGACCTGCCGCTGGACCAGCTCAAGGCCGCCGGCGAAGCCGACCTGGCGCGCAACCTGGCCGCGCTGGAAAAGGCCTGTGCGGCCTTCGCCCCGGGCCAGAGCCTGCCGGCCTGCATCGACAAATCCAACGCCGACAAGCCCGCCGGCGGCGCAGTGGAGGGCGCGCGCGCGCAACTGGCCGGGCTGCGCCAGTTCATCGTCGAGCAGGACCTGGTGTCCATTCCCGGCACCGAGCAGGCCAAGGTCGAGCAAGCGCCGCCGTTCAACCGCAACAACTTCGCCTACATCGAGATCCCCGGCCCGTACGAGAAGAACCTGCCCTCGGTGTACTACATCGCGCCGCCCGACCCGAGCTGGCCCAAGGCCGAGCAAGACGCCTACGTGCCGGGCAAGGCCGACTTGCTGTTCACTTCCGCGCACGAAGTCTGGCCGGGGCATTTCCTGCAGTTCCTGCACGCCAACCGCTCGCAGTGGAAGTTCGCCCAGTTGTTCGTCGGCTATGCCTATGCCGAGGGCTGGGCGCACTACACCGAGGAGATGATGTTCGAGGCCGGGCTGGACGGGGCCACGCCGGAGCTGCACATCGGCCAGCTCACCAACGCCCTGCTGCGCGATGTGCGCTATCTCTCGGCGATCGGCCTGCACACCGGCGGCATGACCGTGGCCGAGTCCGAGCGCATGTTCAAGGAAAAAGCCTTCCAGGACCCGGGCAACGCCCGCCAGCAGGCCGCGCGCGGCACCTACGACCCGGCCTATCTGAACTACACCCTGGGCAAGCTGATGATCCTGCAATTGCGCCAGGACTGGACCGCCAGTCGCGGCGGCCGCGCAGCGTGGAAGTCCTTCCACGACCAGTTCCTGAGCTATGGCGGCCCGCCGATCCCGCTGGTGCGCGGGCAGATGATGGGCACGGCCGCGCAGACGCGCTTGTGGACGGCGGCGGCGGCAACGGCGGCGGCGCCCGCATCGACGGCGCCGGCGCCGAACGGCCAGCCCGCGCAGTAAGGCGCAGGGCGTTCGTGGCGCTCGCGCTGGGTTGCGGCCGCGAGCGCCACCTGTGCGTGCGCCCGCAGGTGCTTGCGCTGATCCGGCGGCGCCGCGGCCGTGCCGCAATCGCCGGGCGCGGCGCGGGCACCGGGCGCGCGCTCGCCGGGGCGCGCGCGGCCGGCCTGCACTGGACGCGGCGGGCCCACGCACCGGCCTGCCCGGCCCGCTCCGATGCGCTCCGACACGCTCCGGCACCGGTTCGATCCGGCGCCGCGCAACCCGCAACGGCGGGCGGCCGATCCGCCGCGGCCTGCGCCTGCCGCCCCCATGGCCGCCCCGGTCCAACCCGACTAGACTCACCCGGACCCGGGCCCCGGCGCCCCGCATCGCAACGAGACCCACGGCAGATGAAATCCCACGTCATCGGCGCGCTGATCCTGATCGTCATCGGCACGCTGTTCCTGCTCAACAACCTGGGCTTCACCAACCTCAGCCTGACCCGGCTGCTGGCCACCTGGTGGCCGGCGGTGCTCATCGCGGTCGGACTGGGCCTGCTGTTCAAGCGCAACTAGCGCCGCCGCGGACGCCGCAATGCTGGACCGGATCGACTTCAACTGCGACCTGGGCGAAGGCTGCGGCGACGACGCAGCGATCCTGCCGCACATCAGCTCGGCCAGCATCGCCTGCGGCGGCCACGCCGGCGACGAGGCCAGCATGCGCGCGACCCTGCGCCTGTGCCGCGAGCACGGCGTCGCCGCCGGCGCCCATCCCGGCTACGCCGACCGCGCGCATTTCGGCCGCCGCGCCCTGCCGCTGGCCCGCGACGAGATCGCGATGCTGGTGCTGGGCCAACTCGCGCGCCTGGCCGCGCTGGCCGACGAGGAAGGCCTGCGCCTGCGCCACGTCAAGCCGCACGGCGCGCTGTACAACCTGGCCGCGGACGATCGCATCGTCGCCGAAGCCATCGTCGGCGCGGTCGCCGCCTTCGACCCGAACCTGATCGTCTACGGCCTGGCCCAGTCCGAACTGACCGCCGCGGCCGAACGCGCCGGGCTGCGCGCAGCGCACGAGGTCTTCGCCGAGCGCGGTTACGACGGCCGCGGCCGGCTGCTGCCGCGCGGATGCCCCGGTGCGGTGCTCGACACCCTGGAGCAGTCGCTGGCGCAAGTGCGCGGCCTGGTCCAGCGCGGCGAAGTGGCCACCCCGGCCGGGCCGCTGCGCCTGCGCGCGGACACCTTGTGCCTGCACGGCGACCGCCCCGACGCAGCCGCCTTCGCCCAGGCCCTGCGTGCGGCCTTGCAGGCCCAGGGCGTGCGCGTGGCGGCGCCATGACCGGCGCGCCGGCCCGGCGAGGGCCGGGATGAGCGCCTCGCCCTGCCCATCGCGCGCGCGCCGCGCAGCGATCCGGCCCCCTTCCCCGCACGAGGACCGCGCATGAACTACTGGCCCCTGCTCGGCGTCGCCACCGTCGTGCTCGGTTTCGCCCTGCGCCTGAACCCGGCCCTGGTGGTGGTCGCTTCCGGTTTCGTCACCGGACTGGCGGCGCAGCTCTCGCCGCTGGAGGTGCTGTCCATCCTCGGCCAGGCCTTCACCGAAAAACGCTTCCTGCTGCTGTTCCTGCTGACCCTGCCGGTGATCGGCCTGCTCGAACGCCATGGCCTGAAAGAACACGCCCAGCGTTGGGTGGCGCGGCTGCGCGGGGCGACCCTGGCGCGGCTGCTGATCGCCTACCTGCTGATGCGCCAGTTGACCTCGGCGCTGGGCCTGACCAGCCTGGGCGGCCATCCGCAGACCGTGCGTCCGCTGCTGGCGCCGATGGCCGAAGGCGCGGCGGAAACCGCGCACGGCGAGTTGGACGAGGACCAGCGCCAACGCATCCGCGCCATGGCCGCCGGCACCGACAACGTGGGCATGTTCTTCGGCGAGGACTTGTTCATCGCCTTCGGCGCGGTGCTGCTGATCCAGAGCTTCTACGCCGGCCACGGCATCGCCCTGGACCCACTGCAGATCGCGCTGTGGGGCATCCCGACGGCGATCTGCGCCTTCCTCATCCACGCCGTGCGGGTGCTGCGCTTCGAGCGCCGCCTGGCCGCGCAGCGCAACTCGCCCGCGCCCGCCGCCGCCGCGGAGTGCGCCGCCACCCGCGACCCCGCCGATCCCGGCCCATCCCCTGTCGACGAGGCCGGGCCGCGCGACGACACCGACGCGCCGGCCGCCGCCGGCGGCGCCCGCACCACCGGCCCGGACGCGCCGTCGCCATGATCACCCTGGCCTTCGTCTACGGTTTGCTCGGCGCCTACTTCGCCGCGCTGGCCTGGCGCGGCCTGCGCGACCGCGCCAACCCGCGCCGGGTCACCACCGCGCTGTTCTGGGGCCTGCTGGCGCTGCTGATGCTGGCCGCCGACCGTTTGCCGCCGGCCGCGGTCGGCGCCTGCGTGGTCGCGCTCGCGCTGCTGGCCGGCTGCGGCGGCCTGGGCAAGGGCCGCTATGCCGACAGCGAGGAGTCCTTCAAGCAGGCCGAGTCGCGCCGCCTGGGCAACCAGTTGTTCTGGCCGGCGCTGCTGATCCCGGCCTTCACCCTGCTCGGCGCGCTCGGGCTGAAGTACGTGCGCATCGGCGAGCGGCCGCTGCTGGAGACGGCCAACGTCACCCTGATCGCTTTGGCCGCGGCCTGCGCGGCGGCGCTGCTGGCCGCCTGCCGGCTGACCCGGCAGACGCCGTGGAGCGGAGTGGAGCAATCGCGCCGCCTGGTCGATGCGATCGGCTGGGCGGCGCTGCTGCCGCTGCTGCTGGCCACGCTGGGCAGCGTGTTCGAGGCCGGCGGCGTGGGCCAAGCGGTGGCCGGTGTGGTGCGCGCGCTGATCCCGGTGGACAACGCCTTCGCCGTAGTGCTGGCCTATGCGCTGGGCATGGCCTTGTTCACCATCGTCATGGGCAATGCCTTCGCCGCCTTCCCGGTGATGACCGCCGGCATCGCCTTGCCCCTGCTGGTGCACGGCCACGGCGCCGACGCGGCCTCGCTGGCCGCCATCGGCATGCTCTCGGGCTATTGCGGCACGCTGATGACGCCGATGGCGGCCAACTACAATCTGGTGCCGGCGGCCTTGCTGGAACTCAAGGACCCCTACGGGGTGATCCGGGCGCAATGGCGCACCGGCGCGGCGCTGCTGGCCTGCAACGTGCTGTTGATGTACTCGATCGCCCTGCGCTGAGGCCGGCGCCGGCCTTCCGCCGCAGCCTTGCCGCTGCTTCCCTTCGCCCTCACGGAGTGCTCCCCATGCGTCGCCTTTGCCTGGCCGCCCTGATCGCCGCCGCCACCGTCTTCGCCCCGGTCCAGGCCGGCCTGTTCGACAAGAATCCCGACCAGGTCGCCGAGGAAGCGGTGTCCAAGAACCTCAAGGCGGTGACGCTGTGGGTGGACGCCTCCTGGGGCTTCCGCAACCAGGGCGCGGCCAACGCGCTCAGCCGCGCCCACCAGGCCTTCACCACCCGCGGCTACAACGTGGTCAGCGTCGAGCCGTACATCGAGAACGGCGACTTGCAGGGCTTCTTCGTCACTTACCAGCGGCCCTGAGCGCCGAACCGGCGGCCTGGCGCCGCAGGCGCGGCGCCCGCCGCGACCGCGCGCCGTCCCTGGCCGAGGCAGCCGCCCCATCGCCGCCGGCCCCTGCCCCTGCCCGGCCCACCGCGGCGGGCGCCGCCGCTACAGGCACGGGAGCGATGAGCGGGCGCGGATCGCGCAAAAAAAACGCGCCGATGCCACGGGGGCATCGGCGCGCAGGGTCTTGCGCGGTGCGGCCGGGCCGCGGTCGGGATCAGTTGGCGACCACCACGCGGGTGCCGGCGATCAGGTCGTGCAGGCAGCGCTGGTCCTGGCGGAAGATCATCAGCGCATCGACGATCAGCACCAGCGGCCCCAGGCAGGGCACGATGCCCACGCCCTGCTGGAACAGGTAGCGCTTGCCCATCAGGGTGCCCAGGTCGGGCTTGCGGCCCTGCAGGTCCACGATCTTGATCTTGAGGATCTTCTTGCCCCAGGTCTGGCCGTTCTGGCTCAGCGGCACGTACTGCACCGCGAAGAACAGCAACAGGCCGCCCACGCCCCAGGCCATCTGCAGGCCGTAGCTCTGCTGCCCGGTCTGGGCCGCCTCCATCACCGCGGCGAAGTAACCGCCGAAGTACATCAGCGGGACGAACAGCGCCAGCATGATCAAGCTGTCCAGCAGCGCGGCGGCCAGGCGCACGCCGCGCCCGGCCAGCTCCTGCCCGTCGCCGGAGTTTTCCACCAACGACGACTGCGGGCTTTGATAGGGATTCGGATCCATTCGATTGCTCCTTGGCGATGAACGACGGCGCCGCGGTTCCCCACCACGGCGCCGAGAGGGTTGAAGTGCTGGCAGAAGATAGCAGGCTTGGGAGCGGGGATTGGGGATTGGGGATTGGGAAAACAGTGGCGCCGCCCTTGGGCCAATCCCGAATCCCGGCCGCTACGCCAATCCCGAATCCCCAATCCCCGCCCTTAGGCCAATCCCGAATCCCGAATCCCCAATCCCGGCCCTTGGGCCAATCCCGAATCCCGAATCCCCAATCCCCGCCTTTAGGCCAATCCCGAATCCCGAATCCCTAATCCCCGCCTTTAGGCCAATCCCGAATCCCGAATCCCCAATCCCGGCCCTTGGGCCAATCCCGAATCCCGAATCCCCAATCCCGGCCACTCAGGTCCTGGGCAAGGTCACCCCCACCTGGCCCTGGTACTTGCCGCCGCGGTCCTTGTAGGAGGTCGCGCAGACCTCGTCGGACTGGAAGAACAGCATCTGCGCCACGCCCTCGTTGGCGTAGATGCGCGCCGGCAGCGGCGTGGTGTTGCTGAATTCCAGGGTCACGTGGCCTTCCCACTCCGGTTCCAGCGGGGTCACGTTGACGATGATGCCGCAGCGCGCGTAGGTGCTCTTGCCCAGGCACACCACCAGCACATCGCGCGGGATGCGGAAATACTCGACCGTGCGCGCCAGGGCGAAGCTGTTGGGCGGGATGATGCACTCCTCGCCGACCACGTCCACGAAGCTGCCCGAGTCGAAGCGCTTGGGATCGACGATGGTGGAGTTGATGTTGGTGAAAACCTTGAACTCGCGCGAGCAACGCACGTCGTAGCCGTAGCTGGAAGTGCCGTAGCTGACGATGCGCTGGCCGTCGGCGGACTGCTTGACCTGGCCGGGCTCGAACGGCTCGATCATGCCGCCGGGCTGCTCGGACATGCGGCGGATCCAACGGTCGGACTTGATGCTCATGCGGCGTTCCAATGGCGTTGCGGGGAGGAGGCGGCCGGCCGGCGCTGCGGGCCGCGCGCTGACCGGCGATTGTACGGGCTGGACGCGCGCGCCGCAGGCCGCGGCGGCGGCGTTCAGCCCAGCAGCGAGGCCGAGATCGAGGGCGTGACGCGCGGCCGCTGGGCCAGGGCCACCGCCAGGCGCCGGGCCGCGCCGCGGTAGGCGCGTGCGGCGGCCGAGTCCGGCTGGGCGACGACCACCGGCACCCCGGCATCGCCTTGTTCGCGGATGGCGATCTCCAGCGGCAGGCTGCCCAGCAGCGGCACGCCGTACTGCGCGGCCATGCGCGCGCCGCCGCCTTCGCCGAACAGGTGCTCGGCGTGCCCGCACTGCGAACACACGTGCACGGCCATGTTCTCGATCAGCCCCAGCACCGGCACCTGCACTTTCTCGAACATGCGCAGCGCCTTGCGCGCGTCGAGGGTGGCCACGTCCTGCGGCGTGGTCACGATCACCGCGCCGGCCACCGGGATCTTCTGCGACAAGGTCAGCTGGATGTCGCCGGTGCCCGGCGGCAGGTCCACCACCAGGTAGTCCAGCTCGCTCCACTGGGTGTCGTTGAGCAAGGTGGTCAGGGCCGAGGTCGCCATCGGGCCGCGCCAGATCATCGGCGTGTCCTGCTCGACCAGCGGACCGATCGACATGGCCTCGATGCCGTGCGCGCGCAGCGGTTCGATGTGCTTGCCGTCCGGGCTGTCGGGCCGGCCGTGCGCGCCGAGCATGGTCGGCACGCTGGGGCCGTAGATGTCCGCGTCCAGCACCCCGACCCGGGCGCCATCGGCGGCCAGGGCCAGGGCCAGGTTGACCGCGGTGGTGGACTTGCCCACCCCGCCCTTGCCCGAGCCGACCGCGATCAGATTGCGCACGTTGGCCAGCGGCGACAGGTTGGGCTGGACCGCGTGCGAGACCACCCGCGCGTTCAACTCCAGCCCGGCCAGGACCAGTCCGAGCGGGGCCAGGGCCGCGCCGATGCCGGCCTCCAGGCCGGCGCGCAGGCCGGCCAATGGGAAGCCCGCGGCGATGGAAACCGCGACCCGGCCCTCGGCCTCGCCGGCGCGCACGCGCGCTTGCGACTGGCCCAGGCTCAGGTCGGTGTCGGGAAGGTGGACCGCCGCGATCGCGGCCTGCAGCGATTCGTTCATGCCGGACGCCCGGCCGCGCTAGGGAAGTACAAGGGCATGGAAGCTCTGAGGGGGAAGCCACGGCCGCCTGGCGCGGCCCAGGCCACATGGTAAGGCCTGCATCGCACCCTCGTCCTGCCCCGGCCCGGCGGCACGCCGGCAGCGGCCCCGGCGGCCTGTCTTTCGCCCAAGCGGGCACGCTGGCGATGCAGCGACGCAATGGCAACTCAAAGCTGGCAAAAAGGCAACAAAGCCAACTTGAAAGTGCATAGCGGCGGTCAAGTCCAGCGCGCACGGCCGAACACGCGCCTAGCCTGGGTGAAAGCCACTTCAAATCAACAAGATAGATCAACCTCAGCGGCCACCTATCGCCGTGCATTGCAGGAGCGTGACGTTCGGGTTAATCCCATGTTAATTTCAGCCGAAGGAATCAATGAATACGCCAGGGTCGGCACATCGCGGCCGCAGAGCCGGACTCTTTCGTACTCAACGTTCCAGGGGACAACAGATGGCACACCTCAACAACGGCCTGCGCCCCAGCAGGCTGTCGCGGGCGCTCACCGCCGCGATCCTGATCGGCGGCGTCGTGGGGACGGCGCAGGCGCAGCAGGACCCGGCCCCGGCCGGGGACGCATCGAAGAAGGCGACCAACCTCGAAGGCGTGGTCGTGACCGGCTCGCGCATCAAGCGCACCCAGATCGAAGGGCCCTCGCCGGTCACCGTGATCAGCTCGGCCCAGATCGAACGCGAAGGCTTCGTCACCGTGTTCGACGCGCTGTCCACGCTGACCCAGAACGGCGGCGTGGTGCAGAACGAACTCAGCTCCGCCGGCGGCTTCACCCCCAACGGCAGCCCGGTCAATCTGCGCGGCCTCGGTCCCGGGCGCACCTTGCTGCTGATCAACGGCCGCCGCGCCGCGGACTATCCGTTCCCCTACAACGGCCAGAGCAACTTCCAGAACTTCGGCAACATCCCCTCCGCCGCGATCGACCGGATCGAGATCCTGTCCGGCGGCGCCTCGGCCATCTACGGCTCCGACGCGGTCGCCGGCGTGATCAACGTGGTGCTCAAGACCCACTTCGACGGCGACAAGCTCACCGTGCGCGGCGGCACCTCGACCACCGGCGGCGGCGATTTCGGCAACGTGCAGTGGGTCGGCGGCCGCTCCGGCGACAACTGGAGCCTGACCTATGCGCTGGAGTACTACGCCGACGAGCCGGTGTTCGCCTACCAGCGCGACTTCATGGACTCCACCGCCGACAACCCGCTGCCGGTCCCGGAGCTGGGGGTCAACCAGCCCAGCGTCGGCCTGCGCCTGAACCGCCCGGGCGGCGCCGCGGGGTCCTACATCGCCCCGCCGCCGGGCGCCTGCGAACGCTTCGGCGGCGAGTTCGTCGATTACAACTTCCGTACCGTGGTCGCCTCCACCCGCGCGGTGACCAACCTCGGCGCCGGCTGCGGCTCCTGGGGCAACGTGGGCTACCAGACCATCGCCAACGGCAACAGCGATTTCTCCGGCTATCTGTACGGCACCTACGATTTCGCCAGCGGCCTGCAAGCCTGGGCCAGCCTGCAGGGCTTCCACTCCAAGTCCAAGCTGTCCGGCGGCACCGAGTCGATCAGCGGCCCGCACATCGACCGCACCGGCCGCGTCACCACTTGGTTCGACACCGGCTTCAACACCAATCTCAACATGAGCCGCCTGCTGACGCCGCAGGAATACGGCGGCATCGAGGGCACCTTCCAGCACTACACCGAAAAGTCGCTGGACGCCGCCTTCGGCCTGCGCGGCACGGTCGGCCGCTTCGACTGGGACGTGACCCTGGGCCGCGCCGAATACCGCGCCGAGCGCACCCGCCCGCGCCTGGACGGCTCCAAGGTCACCGACTGGTTCTTCGGCCCGCGCCTGAACACCACCGGCACGCCGCGCTACCGGATCAACCTGGAGCGCCTCTACACCCCGCTGACCCCGGAGCAGTACCGGGCGATGTCGGACACGCTCAAATACACCTCCAAGTCGTGGGTGACCCAGGGCAGCGCGACCTTGTCCGGCGACCTGTTCGACCTGCCGGCCGGGCCGCTCGGCTTCGCCGCGGTGCTGGACTTCACCCAGCAGGGCTACGACCTGAAGTCGCCGCGCACGATCCTGCCGACGGTGATGGAGACCTACAACCTCACCGGCACCAACGGCGGCGGCGACCGCGACCGCTACGCGGCGGGCGTGGAGTTCTCCATCCCGATCCTGGCCTCGCTCAAGGCCAGCCTGGCCGGCCGCTTCGACAAGTACGACGACATCACCCAGGTCGACGACGCCAAGACCTGGGGCTACGGCCTGGAGTGGCGCCCGCTGGACAACCTGCTGTTCCGCGGCAACTACTCCACCAGCTTCAAGGCGCCGGACATGCACTTCGTGTTCAACGAAGGCAGCGGCAGCTTCACCACCTCGCTGGACACCTACCGCTGCCTCAGCTCCGGCCTGGCGGCCAGCTCGTGCACGGGCTCGGTCTACAACTACTCGGTGTTCGCCACCAGCAAGGGCGAGCCGAAGCTGACCGAAGAGACCGGCGAATCCTGGGGCGCCGGCATGGTCTGGGATGTGATCGACGGGCTGTCCTTGTCGGTGGACTACTACGACATCCAGCTCGACGACGCGGTCACCACCCTGTCCAGCGCCTACATCCTCGACAACGAAGCCGGCTGCCGCACCGGCCTGACCCGCACCCGCCAACCGTTCCAGTTCGCGCCGGACTCGGCGTTCTGCCAGGAAATCGTCAGCCGCGTGAGCCGCATCGACGCGCCGGGCGAGCCGACCCCGCGCATCGACGGCGTGCGCAGCGGCCCGGTCAACCAGTCGCTGCTGCACGTCACCGGCATCGACGCCGCGCTCAACTGGCGCTTCAGCACCGCGCGTTTCGGCGACTTCCGCACCGAGCTGGGCTGGACCCACACGCTCAAGAGCGAACGCCAACTGCTGGCCACCGACCCGGTGGAACGCGACTGGCGCGACGATCCGGGCAACTTCGCCTTCCGCAGCCGCGTGCGCGGCTCGGTGAACTGGCAGCACAAGGACTGGAACGCGACCGTGTTCATGACCCGCTACGGCAGCCTGCCGAACTGGCAGGAAACCGGCCGCATCGCTCCGTACTTCCTGTGGAACGTCAACCTCGGCAAGCAGATCACCGAGCAGGCGCGAGTCACCGTCTTCGTCAACAACGTGTTCAACAAGTTCCACCCGCAAGACGGCGGCTTCGACTCCTATCCGTACTTCTACGATGCCTACAGCCCGATCGGGCGCGAGGTTTCGGCGCAGTTCGAGTACTCCTTCCGCTGAGCCGCGCACTCGGCACGATCCACTCAGCCCGGCTTCGGCCGGGCTTTTTTTTGTTCCGGGAATGGGGAATCGGGAATCGGGAATGGGGAATGGGGAATCGGAACAGCGGTCGCGCGCGCGTCCGCACGTCCCGCGCTCTGCCCTACCGATTCCCGATTCCCGACTCCCGACTCCCGACTCCCGACTCCCGACTCCCGTTTTTGTGCAGGGTACGGCGACCTCGATGCCCGCGGCCCGTCGGCCCGGCAGCCAGCGATCCGGCCCCGGGCCGCCCACCGCGCCACCTACGTGGAACACCGGGCAAAATGCAATCTGAAATTGGCATCAGATGCATACCGGACACACAATCCAGACGGCCGTCACAGCTCGCCCGGGGCCTCCGGGGCGGCCTTGCTGCATCGGCACTTACACTTAAAAACACAATTAACGAGTGGATTCAATGAACTGAATGTTTGTTTTGTGTAAAGATCGAGTACAACTCCCGTAAGGGACAGTTTGTTGCGGTTGTGCTAAGTTCATTTTTGTAAATGGATCGTTAAGCCCGGGAAGGCAACCAGAACACGCGAAACCGTTCCACGCGCACCACTTCTCTGAGCTAGGGGGACAACCTAATGGCAGTACGCAATTCCACCGGCCTGCAACGCAGCAGGCTGACGGCGGCGCTGATCAGCGCGATCGTGATTTCCGCCGCGGGCGCGGCCCAGGCCCAGGACGCCGCTCCGGCCGCCGAGGCCGCCAGCTCCACCCCGACCGACATCGATGCGGTGACCGTCACCGGTTCGCGCATCAAGCGCATCGGCTTCGTCACCCCCTCGCCTGTGATCGGCATCAGCTCCGAGGAAATCCGCTCCACCGGCGCGGTGACCATCGGCGATCTGATGACCACCCTGCCGCAGCTGTCGGCCACCTACACCCTGGGCAACTCGACCCGCGCCATCGGCACCGCCGGCCTGGGCCTGCTCGACCTGCGCGGCATGGGCACCTCGCGCACCCTGGTGCTGGTCAACGGCCGCCGCCACGTCGGCGGCATCTCCGGCTCGACCGCGGTGGACATCAACACCATCCCGGTGGAACTGATCGAGCGCGTGGAAGTGATCACCGGCGGCGCCTCGGCCGTCTACGGCGCCGACGCGGTCGCCGGCGTGGTCAACTTCATCATGAAGAAGAAGTTCGAAGGCTACGAGCTGCGCGGCCAGACCGGCGACGCCAGCGAAGGCGACTTCAGCCGCTCCTTCGTCAGCTTCACCGGCGGCAATGAGTTCGCCGGCGGCCGCGGCAGCGTGGTCTACTCGGCCGAGTACAGCAAGCAGGACCGCTTCCGCCGCGACGAACGCGCGATCGGCCGCGAGCTGCTGGTCGCCATGCCCAACCCGGCCTACGACCCGACCAAGCCGGCCAGCCAGCAGAACCCGCAGCGCGTGTTCATGGGGCCGGGCGGTCTCAACTCCGGCATTTCCTACGGCGGCACCTTCAACGCCGGCGGCGTGCGCTACCAGTTCAACGACGACGGCAGCTTCCGCCGCACCCGCTACGACGGCCCGCGCGACGGCCCCGAAGCCTGCGTCAACTGCGACTTCCTGGACACCAACCAGGTCGCCGACCTGCAGCCGGGCTTCGACCGCTACAGCGTCAACGCGATGGTGAACTTCGACATCAACGAGAACCACAAGTTCTTCTTCGAAGGCAAGTACACCAAGACCGAATCCGACTTCCTGGGCCAGCCGGCCTTCGACCAGCCCTTCCGCATCCGCCGCGACAACGCCTACATCTCGCCGCAGTTGGCCGCGCTGATGGACGCCAACGGGCTGAACAGCCTCACCGACCGCTCGCGCATGCTGCAGGTCGGCCGCTTCAACGTCGACGCCGGCCAGCGCGGCGAGAACGTCGAGCGCGAGACCCAGCGCTTCGTCGCCGGCTTCGAGGGCTATCTGTCCGAGAACTGGACCTATGAAGTGTCCGGCGTCTACGGCAAGACCGAAGTCGACCGCCTGAACCTGAACAACCGCATCAACGAGCGTTGGCAGGCCGGCATGGACGTGGTCCGCGACGGCAGCGGCAACCTGGTCTGCCGCGTCACCCTGGACCCGAACGCGATCAACCCCAACACCAACGCCCGCTACCACGAGATCGCCCGCACCGGCTGCGTGCCGTTCTCGGTGTTCGGCAACGGCGCGGTGGACCAGAACGCGCGCGACTGGTTCAACTACAACGCCGTCAACAAGACCCGGATCACCCAGCAGGTGTTCAGCGCCTCGGTCGCCAATTCCGCCCTGTTCGACCTGCCGGCCGGCAGCGTCGGCTTCGCCGGCGGCCTGGAGTACCGCAAGGAGACCAGCCAGGAGAACACCGATCCGCTGGCCGCCCAGGGCCTGACCTTCCTCAACGCCATCCCCAGCCGCAAGGGCGATTACAGCGTCAAGGAAATCTTCGCCGAAGCCAGCGTGCCGCTGCTGGCCGACCTGCCGGGCATCCAGCGCCTGAGCATGGACCTGGCCGGCCGCTACTCCGACTACAACACTGTCGGCAAGACCAAGACCTGGAACGTGGGCCTGGACTGGGCGATCAACGACTCCTTCCGCGTCCGCGCCAGCCTGGCCCAGGCGGTGCGCGCGCCGTCGATCGGCGAGCTGTTCAATCCGCAGACCCAGAACTTCGCCACCATCAACGATCCCTGCGACACCACCCCGGGCCGTGCCAACTCGGTCAACACCGCCGCCGACCCGGCGCTGCGCGCGGCCAACTGCGCCGCGCTCGGCCTGGGCCCGACCTACCGCGACACCTACGGCGCCAACCGCCCGGGCGTGAGCGGCGGCAACCCGGACCTGGACGTGGAAGAAGCGCGCTCGTTCTCCTACGGCTTCGTCTGGCAGCCGGAGTTCATCGAAGGCTTCGGCCTGTCGGTGGACTACTGGCGCATCAACCTGAAGGACGCCATCGGCGCGGTCACCGCCAACACCCTGGCGACCCGCTGCGTGGATTCCCCCGGCGGCGTCAACAACCCGTTCTGCGCTTCGATCCTGCGCGCGCCGGCGGGCGGTTACATCGACGGCCAGGGCCGCACCTTCCCGGCGGGCTCGATCTACCATTGGACCGCGCTCAACGAGAACCTGGCCCGCTCGCGCCGCGCCGGCGTGGACATCGAGGCCGACTACCGCTTCGAGGCCTTCGGCGGCCAGGCTGCGCTGCGCTTCGTCGGCAGCCGCCTGATCTCCTCGCGCGAGTGGGCCTTCCAGGCCTTCCCGAACGAGTACCGCGAGTACCTGAGCTACGTCACCGACCCGCGCTGGAAGGCGACCCTGGGCGTCAACTACAAGCTCAACGACTGGCGCGTCACCTGGGATATGCGCTACGTGCACACCAACCTGCGCGTGGAGCCCTGGAGCTACGCCAGCAACCCGGGCCAGGTCAGCCCGATCCGCAACGGTTCCTACACCTACCACAACCTGCAGATCGGCTATAAGGTCCCCAACACCGGCCTGGACCTGTACATCGGCGCGGACAACCTGTTCGACAAGGATCCGCCGATCAACTACTTCGGCCAGAACGAAGTCGTGTCCAACTACGACAACATCGGCCGTTACATCTACGCGGGCGCCAGCTACAAGTTCTAAGGCTCCGCTGCGATGCGTCTGGACGAAGCCCGGCCCCGGCCGGGCTTCGTTTTTTCCGGCCTCCGGCGCGCCGGCGATGAACAGACCCCGAGCCGCCGCGCCGGCCCGGCACCGGGCGCCACCGTACCGCAGCGGATGCGGTATAAAGGACCCAACCCCGGCGCCGCTACGCGCCGCCGCGGTCCGAACCACGCTCAATCCCTGGGAGGGGAGCCATGCGTACCAAATTGTTCGCCTTGCTGTTGCTGTCGTTGCCGACCGCGGTGCTGGCCCAGTCGCCGGTCGGGGCCTGGACCACCATCGACGACAAAACCCAGAAGCCCAAGTCGGTAGTGGAAATCTACGAAGCCAAGGACGGCAGCCTCGCCGGCCGGGTCAGCGAGATCCTGCAGTCCGACCGCGGCCCGGACCCGGTCTGCGACAAGTGCACCGGCGATCGCAAGGGCAAGCCGGTCAAGGGCATGGTCATCCTCTGGGGCGTGCGCAAGAGCGGGGACACCTGGGAAGGCGGCCAGATCCTCGACCCGGCCAGCGGCAAGACCTATTCGGTCAAGGTCACTCCGACCGACGGCGGCAAGAAGCTGGAGGTCCGCGGCTTCATGGGCTTCTCCCTGCTCGGCCGCACCCAGACCTGGATGCGCCGCGAATAAACCCGGCCAGTCCGTCGTTTGCGGAAACCCGGCCTTGGCCGGGTTTCTTTTTTGGAACGGCTCCGGCCTTGGCCGGGTTTCTTTTTGGAACGGCTCCGGCCTTGGCCGGGTTTCTTT
>CBIFVU010000043.1:0-22454 GCA_966185905.1 uncultured Lysobacter sp. | reverse complement strand
CCGGGCCAATACATGCTGGGCCAGAGCTTCAATCTGATCAGCGCCGCCGGCGGCGTCAGCGGCCAGTTCGATTCGCTCGACCAGACCTCGTTCTCGCCGTTCCTGCGTTTCGGCCTGGCCTATTCGGCCAACGGCGTGGGCGTGGACGTGACCCGCGGCCTGTCCCTGGCCAGCGCCGCGCAGACCCCGAACCAACTCGCCGCCGCGGCCGCCGCCGATCAACTGGCGATCGGGCAGGGCCTGCCGCAGCCGCTGACCCAGTTGTTCCCCGAACAGGCCCTGGCGGCGCTGGATTCGCTCAGCGGCGAAGGCCACGCCAGTCTGCGCTCGATCGCCATCGACGACAGCCGCCACGTGCGCGATGCCGCCCTGGCCCGCTCGCGTTCCGGCCGCGGCGCGTTCGCCGCCGACGGCGCCGAGGCCTCCAATGGCGCCTGGGTGCAGTTGCTCAAGTCCGGCGGCAGCCTGGACGGCGACGGCAACGCCGCGCGCAACGAGTACAATGGCAACGCTACCCTGATCGGCTACGACCATCGCTTCGGCAACGGCTGGCGCCTGGGCCTGCTGGGCGGCAGCGGCCGCACCGACAGCGAGAACGACCGCCTCGACCGCGGCCGGATCAAGTCCACCCACATCGGCGTATACGCCGGCCAGAACTGGGGCGGCTTCGGCCTGAGCGCCGGCTATGCCTTCGCTCGCCAGGACTTCGACCTGGAGCGCCGGATCGGCTTCAACGGTTTGTCCGACCGCACCCGCGCCTCCTATGACGCCGACACCCAGCAGGGCTTCGTCGAAGGCGGCTATCGCTTCGGCGCCGGCGCTTGGGAGCTGGAGCCCTACGCCCAGTTCGCACAGGTGCGGGTCAAGGCCGACGGCTTCCAGGAGCGCGGCGGCCCGGCCGCGTTGAACGGCCGCAGCGGCGACAGCCGGGTCAACCTGTCCACGCTGGGCCTGCGCTTCAACGTCAACCTGAAGGGGGCGCAGCAGGACGAGCATTGGCTGAGCCTGCGCGGCGGCATCGGCCGCCGGCACGCCAGCGGCGACCTGACCCCGCAGACCACGGTGGCCTGGAGCGGCGGCACCGGCTTCAACGTCGCTGGTGCGCCGCTGGCCGACAACGCCACCTTGGTGGAAGCCGGCATCGGCGCGCGCCTGAGCGCCAATGGCCTGCTGGAGTTGAACTACAGCGGCCAGTTCGCCGACGAAGCCGACGACCACGGCCTCAACGCGCGGTACAGCCTGCGCTTCTGATCCCCCCCGGCAGAGGGGAGCCCCGAAACCGCATCGTCCCAGGAAGGGACGGTGCGGTTTCTCTTTGGGCCGGGTGCAGCGGCGCCTGCCGGCCCGGCCGGCCGCCAGGGGCGGCCACCATCGGCCCTGGGGAATCGGCGATGATCGCATCCACTGGTTCCTCCAAGGATCGCGCGTCCATGCTGCCTCTGTCCTCCTGGCTCGCTTTCGCCGGCCTGGCCCTGGTGATGGTGCTCACCCCAGGGCCGAACATGATCTACCTGATCTCGCGTTCGATCTGCCAAGGCCGCAGCGCCGGCCTGGTATCGCTGGCCGGCGTGGCCGTGGGCTTCGGGGTCTATCTGCTGGCCGCGGCCTTCGGCATCACCGCGCTGCTGCTGGCCGTGCCCTATGCCTACGACCTCCTGCGCGCCTGCGGTGCGCTGTACTTGCTGTGGCTGGCCTGGCAGGCGCTGCGTCCGGGCGGACGCTCGCCGTTCCAGGTGCGCGAATTGGCCGCCGACAGCCCGCGCCGGCTGTTCGCCATGGGCTTGCTGACCAGCCTGCTCAATCCCAAGGTCGCGGTGTTCTACCTGGCCCTGCTGCCGCAGTTCATCGATCCGCGCGGCGACGTGATGCTGCAGTCCCTGGCCCTGGGCTCGGTGCAGATCGCCATCAGCGTCAGTATCAACGCCGCCATCGTCGTCGCCGCGGGCGCGATCGCCGGGTTCCTGGCCGGGCGGCCGCGCTGGGCCGCGGCGCAGCGTTGGGTCATGGGCGGGGTGCTGTCGGCGCTGGCCGTGCGCATGGCGGTCGACGCGCGGCGTTGAGCGCGCCGCCGCCGCAGCGCGCGGTTCGCTCGATATCGCCGCAGGGGGTTCAGCGCGCGCGCCCGCTGTATTGGTCGCGCGCGCGCTGGATGATGGCCCGCACCTGGGCCCGGTCGCGATGGCGCGAGATCGCCACCGCGCCCAGTTGCAAGGCGCGCTCGCGCATCTGCACATTGACGTCGTAGTGACAGCCGCTGGGCTTGTCCTGGAAGGCGATGCGCGGCTTGCCCAGGCGCTGGGCGAAGGCGTGCAGTTCCTCCAGGGTGTCGGCCATCAGGTGGGCCCAGCGTTCGCCGCGCCAGGGCCACACGGCGTCGTCGACATACACGGTCACGCAGCGTCTCCAAGGATTCGCGCCGCCGCCTGGGGTGGGCGACAGCCGTCCGGCAGTATCCGACAATCGCCCCGTCGCGGGCCACGCCCGCCCGCAGGACCGGCCCCATGCAGTTGCATTCGATCCACCATGTCGCCCTGATCTGCTCCGACTACGAACGCTCCAAGCGCTTCTATACCCAGGTGCTGGGCTTGCGCGTGCTCGCCGAGGCCTGGCGCGAGGCGCGGCGTTCGCACAAGCTCGATCTGGCCCTGCCCGACGGCAGCCGGCTGGAGCTGTTCTCCTTCCCCGATCCACCGCCGCGGCCGTCCTGGCCCGAGGCCTGCGGCCTGCGCCACCTGGCCTTCGCGGTGGACTCGGTGGACGCCTGCGCCGCGGAGTTGGCGGCGCAAGCGGTGGCGGTCGAGCCGGTGCGGGTGGACGAGTACACCGGGCGCCGGTTCACCTTCTTCGCCGACCCGGACGGCCTGCCGATCGAGTTGTACGAGCGCGGCTGAACTGCGCGGCAGGGCCGGGCGCCGGCCAGCGCGCCGATCGCCTCGACCGAGCGCGTGCCGCTGCGCGAGGTGGGCAGCAGGCGGCTGCGGGCGGCCAAGTCCAGTGGCTGCCGGCCGGCGCGATCTTGCCGACCCGCGATCCCGACCTCTCTCGGCGGCCTCCTTCGCGTCAGCCCGTGCCTGCGCCTGCGTTGCCGCGTCGGCGCCCTTGCGTGCCCGCCCGCGCACCGGCCGCCGCCCTCGCACCGCGGCGATGACCGCGCTGACGCCGGACCGGCGCCTACGCCTGGGCATCACGCCGGCAGCGGCACAATGCCGCAGCGGCCAGTGCGCGGCCGCGCCGTCGTCCCACCGGAGTGCGCGATGCGCCTGGAAGGAAGTCAGCAGACTCTGTTGATCACGCTCTACGCCAAGGCCATGGACAACCGCGCCGACGCGTCGATCCTGCACGATGCCCTGGCCGACGATCTGGTCCGCCGCATCGACTATGACTTCGAGCGCTTCGGCCTGGGCGGCCACGACATCCGCGGTCTGGCCCTGCGCGCCCGGGCGATCGACGAGTGGACCCGCGCTGCGCTGCAATCGCGCCCCGACACCCTGGTGCTGCACCTGGCCTGCGGCCTGGATTCGCGCGTGTTCCGGGTCGATCCGGCGCTGGAGGTGGACTGGATCGATCTCGACTTCCCCGAGGTGATCCAACTGCGCCGCGAGCTGCTGCCGCAGCGCGCCGGCCGCTACCGCACGCTCGGCAGCAATGCGATGGAACCCGACTGGATCGCGCGCCTGGATTCCGACCGCCCGGCGCTGATCATCGCCGAAGGCCTGTTCCCCTATCTGGACGAGCATCGCGCGCGCGAACTGGTGCGGCGCCTGGTCGATCATTTCCCGCAGGGCGGGCAACTGCTGTGCGATGTCTACAACCGCCTGGCGTTGCGCCTGCTGCGCGCCGCGCCGATGATCCGCGCCACCGGCGCGCGCATCGGCGACTGGGGCCCGCAGGGCGCGGCCGGGGTGGAGCAGTGGCATCCGCGCCTGCAGTTCGTCGATGAACCGCGCTACGGCGAGCGGCCGGAGGTGAAGGCGCTGCCGTGGAGCCAGCGCCTGTCCCTGCAACTTTACGACCGCTGGGATTGGCTGCGGCGGCTGGGCCGGGTGGCGCGCTACCGCTTCTGAGCCGGTGCCGCTTGGCTGCGGGTGCGTTCAGCCGGCCAGCGCCGGGTCGGGCTTGCCGAAGGCGATGGTCTGGCGGCTCCAGGCGTTCATCGCGATCGCCGCATAGCTCAGCGCGACCCGTTGGGCATTGTCGAACTGCGCGCGCGCTCGCGCATACGCCTGGTCCGACACTGGTGTCTGATTGACCGCGGTGATCGCCTCGGCCCAGCCCAGGTTGGCGCGCCGCCGCCGGGCCTGGCCTCGGAGCGGTGGCTGCTGCTGCATCCGGACCTGCGCCGCACCGAGCGCGTGCGGGCCTTCGCCGAGGCCCTGCGCGCGGGCTTCGCCGCCTTGCAACCGCGGCTGGACGGGGCCGCTTGGGCCGGGCAGGCACGGCCGCGGCGGTGAGCCAAGCCCGCCGGCATGGACGAGGAGGGACGGGCCCCGCGGGGTGTTGCATAACTGCGACACAACGCAGGTTTCCGTCAGAAAATTCCTACACGCTTACGCGGCATCCGGCGACGGTTTTGCGCTGGCGTGCATTGCATCGTTGCACCGAGGTTCCACGGCATCATGCGTCTCGGCCCGTCCATGGCGGGCGCCCCCACGAGCGGCCGCTTGGACCTTCAAAGGACGAGCCATGTTTCGCGTCGAACTGAAGCAGCGCAACGGCGGCGACGACCACGCGCTGGCCGTGGCGATCGCCGAGATCGCGCAGGAATACCGCAGCGCCGAGCACGCGCTGCGCGCTGTGTTGCCGCAGGCCCGCAAGTACGCCGCGCAAGTTCCCCAGGGGCTGTGGCTGCGGATCTACGATGCCGAGGCGGGCGCACAGCCGGTGTTTGGCACGCGGGTTCCCTAGGGCCGGCGTGCGGTTTGCGTCGCCCGGCCTACAGGGACTGTGGCCGGGCGGCGCGGGCTTTGGCCGCAGGGCGCCAAGGCCCGGCCTCTCCACTCCCCGTTCGCGAGCCCGCTGCCCCGCAGCAGCGGCACAAGCCGCGACCGGGCCGTTTCGCTCTCCAGCCGCTCTCCAGCCGCTCCCCAGACTGCTCCCTCAGGCTGCTCCCTCAGGCTGCTCCCGGCCCGGACGGTCGCGTCATGGGCGCAGTGGCGGGCGCGCGCGGGTCGGTCGGCGAGGGCTTGGCTGCCGTTGGGAACGGGATGTTCGCGTTCGCGGCTTGCACCGCTCCTACGGGGTGGCGGGTTTAGCGGGATGCGGCGGCCGGGCCTGCCGCTTCGCAGCAGCGGCGCAAGCCGCGAACGATCCGCTCCGCAGGCTGCCCCCTGGCGGCTACCGGCCCGAACGGTCGCGCCCTGGGCGGAGCGGCCGGCCGGCGCGCGTGGATCGGTCGGCGAGGGCTTGGCTGCCATTGGGAACGGGATGTTCGCGTTCGCGGCTTGCGCCGCTCCTACGGAGAGGGCCGGGGCATGGGCTCGGCGTCCACCCAGCCACGGGCGATGGCTTCGGCTACGTCGGCGGGGGTGTCCAGGTCCAAAGCCAGCTCGGGCGCGTGCAAGCGCCACACCGCGCCGGCGGAGTGCGCCGACAGCATCGCCCCGAATCCGCGGTCGCCCTGGAACTGGGCGGCCTGTGGCCAGAGCGCAGCGGCGATCAGCGCGGGGCTGCCCAGCCGGGCAGAGCGCGGAGGCAGCGGCCGGGGCGAGGGGGCTGAGTCGGGCGCGTCGTCGTGCACCGTGGCGGCGCAGCCGGAGGCCGCCTGCTGCGCGCCTTCCAGCAAGCGCGCCAGGTGTGCGGCCTGCAGCGCCGGTTGATCGCAGCCCAGCACCAGCCAGTCGCCGGCGAAACCGTCCAAGGCGCGGGCGGCGCAACGCAGGCTGGCGCCGAGCCCCTCGGCCCAGTCCGGATTGAGCAGGATCTCCACTGGCAGGCCGTGCAATTGCGCGCGCAGGTCCGCGGCGCCGGCGCCGAGCACGACCACAGTGCGCAGCGCGCCGCTGTCCGCGGCCAGCCGCGCGCTGCGCCGCAGCAGCGGCTCGCCGTCGCGGCACAGGGCCTGCTTGGGCCGGCCCAGGCGCCGGCTGGCGCCCGCGGCCAGGACCACCGCGGCATGGCTCATCCGCTGCCGCCGTGGCGATGGGCTTGCAGTTGCGCGGCGATGCTCAGGGCGATGGCTTCCGGGCCGTCGCCGCCGAGCTTGAGGCCGATGGGCGAGTGCAGGCGCGGCGCCAGGCGCTCGCGCGCCGCCGCCGGCAGCACTTGGAACAGGTCGTCGCGGCGCCGCGCCGGACCGAGCAGGCCGATGAAGCCGATGGCCTGGCCGCTGGCGCTGTCGGCCAGGTGCTCCAGTGCCTCGCGGTCGAGTTCGAAGTGGTGGTGCATGACCAGCGCCGCGTCGTGCGTGCGCGCGGCGGCCAGGGCCTGCGCCGGACTGCGCGCTTGGGCGTGGTCGGCCAGTTCGGCCAGCGCCGACCAGCGCGGGCGCCGCTCGGCCAGGGTGACCACCCAGCCCAGGGTGCGCAGCAAGGGCAGCAGGGCCGGCGATTCCGGGCCGGCGCCGAGCACCAGCACCGAGGGCGGCGCCGGCACGTCCACGCGCCAGGGGTCGGCGCGCGCCGGCCACAGCGGCGTGCTGACCGGCAGGGTCCAGCGCATGCGTTCGTCGCCGACCGAGGCCTTCAGCGCGCCATCGCCGCGCAGTTCCAGGCGCAGGTCGCCGTGGCCGCGGCGCCATTCTTCGGCCAGCGCGGCCCAGCCGGGCAGCGCGGCCAGCGGCAACAGCGCCAGGCGCAGGCGACCGCGGCAACCGACCGCCGAGCCGGAGAACAGGTCCTCGTCGCTGCGGGTGTCGATGTCCATCCATTCGATGCCCTGGGCCTGCGCGGCCTCTTCGGCGCGCAGGGCGATGTCGGGTTCGATGCAGCCGCCGCTGAGCCAGCCGACCTGGCCCTGGCGCGCGCCGAACAGGGCCAGCGCGCCCGGGCGGACGTAGGTCGAGCCCTCGGTCTCCAGGATCACGGCCAAGGCCGCCGGGTCGCCGCGCTCGGCCGCGGCGGCGCTGGCTTCCAGCACCGCGCGCATGCCTCCCGGCGCGGGGCGCGCCGGCGCCGGGTTGGCGGCGCTCGGGGTAGGGCGGGGGGATTCCAGGGAATCGGCCATGCGGGGGCGCCCGGCAGAGAGTGATCCGAGTCTAGGCGCAGCCTGCGCGCTTGCAAACGGGCGCGCTGCGGTGCGGCGACGCGGCGGCCGGCCGAGGGCCGATCTCCAGCCGTTGCGGGGCGATCATCGTCGTTGGCGATGGGAGCGGCCGCCGCAGCGCGCAATCGGTGATAGCGGACAACGCGCCGGGAGAGTAGGCTCGACCCATCCCAAGCCGCCGCCAGGGACAGACGATGAAACTCAAGGTCAACGGTACCGAGCACGACGTCGCCGCGCCGCCGGACATGCCCCTGTTGTGGGTCCTGCGCGATCTGCTCCAACTCACCGGCACCAAGTTCGGCTGCGGCATCGCCCAATGCGGCGCCTGCACCGTGCACGTAGACGGCGCCCCGCGCCGGGCCTGCGTGACGCCGGTAGCGACGGTGGAAGGCAAGGCCATCACCACCATCGAAGGGCTTTCGCGCGATGCCAGCCACCCGGTCCAGCGCGCCTGGGCCGAGATCGACGTGGTCCAGTGCGGATACTGCCAGTCCGGCCAGATCATGTCGGCCGCGGCCTTGCTGGCCAAGCTGCCGGCGCCCAGCGATGCGGACATCGATCAGGCGCTGGCCGGCAACATCTGCCGCTGCGGCACGTATCCGCGCATCCGCGCCGCGGTCAAGCGCGCCGCCGAACTGGCCGGCGCGCCGGCCGGGGCGGACCCCGGCCCGGCCTGAGGCCGATGCCTCGCGCGCATCCTCCGACGCCATGCCGGCCGCGCGCCGGCCTCGCCCCGCCCCGTCCCAGGAGCTTGTCGTGAACGCCATCCCTGCGCCGTCGCGGCGCCACTTCCTCAAGACCGGTGCGCTGCTCGGCGGCGGGCTGGTGGTCGGCTTCCTGGTGCCCGGCGCGCGCCGGTTCGCAGAGGCGGCGCCGGCCGCCGCGCCGGCCGCCGCGCCGGCCGCCGCCAGCGCAGCCTTCGCGCCCAATGCCTTCTTGCGCGTGGGCGAGGACGACACCGTCACCGTGCTGCTGTCGCATTCGGAAATGGGCCAGGGCGTGTGGACTGGCCTGGCGATGTTGATCGCCGAAGAACTGGACGCGGACTGGTCCAGGATCCGGGTCGAGCATGCGCCGGCTGCGCAGGCCTACGCGCACACCGCCTTCGGCATGCAGATGACCGGCGGCTCGACCAGCCTGTGGTCGGAGTTCGATCGCTACCGCCAGGCCGGCGCGACCGCGCGCGGCCTGCTGGTGGCGGCCGCGGCCAAGCGTTTCGGCGTGCCGGTCGAACAGGTGCGCACCGAGAACGGCCTGGCCATCGCCGGCGACCAGCGCGCGCGCTACGGCGAACTGGCCGCCGAGGCGGCCAAGTTGCCCGCACCCAAGGCGCCGCCGGCGCTGAAGGAGGCCAAGGACTGGAAGATCGTCGGCAAGCCGACGCGGCGCCTGGACGGCCCGGAGAAGATCGACGGCCGGGCCAAGTTCGGCATGGACGTGCAGTTCGAAGGCCTGCTGACCGCGCTGGTGGCGCGCGCGCCGGTGTTCGGCGGCACGGTCAAGTCCTTCGATGCGGCCAAGGCGCGCGCCGTGCCCGGCGTGCGCGACGTAGTGCAGGTGCCCAGCGGCGTGGCCGTGGTCGCCGATCACTACTGGGCGGCCAAGCTCGGCCGCGACGCGCTGGCAGTGGACTGGGACCTGGGCCCGCATGCGGGGCTGGACACCGCCGCGCTGCGCGAACAATTCCGCCGCCTGGCCGACACCCCCGGCGCGGTCGCCAACCAGGCCGGCGATGTCGAGGCCGCGCTGGCCGCAGCCAGCAAGGTGGTGGAGGCCGAATACCACGTGCCCTATCTGGCGCACGCGCCGATGGAGCCGCTCAACTGCACGGTGCGGATCGAACCCGACGGCTGCGAGATCTGGACCGGCACCCAGTTCCAGACCCTGGACCAGAGCGTGGCTGCGCGCATCCTCGGCCTCAAGCCCGAGCAGGTGCGGATCCATACCGTCTTCCTCGGCGGCGGTTTCGGCCGCCGCGCTACGCCGACTTCGGACTTCGTCGCCGAGGCGGTGGAGGTGGCCAAGGCCGCCGGCAAGCCGGTCAAGACCGTGTGGACGCGCGAGGACGACGTGCGCGGCGGCTACTACCGGCCGATGTACGTGCACACGGCGCGGGTGGGCCTGGACCCGAGCGGCCTGCCGGTGGCGTGGAAGCAGGTGTTGGTGGGCCAGTCGATCGCCGCGGGCTCGCCGTTCGAGGCGGCCATGGTCAAGAACGGCGTGGACGCGACCTCGGTCGAGGGCGTGGCCGATTCGCCCTACCTGCAGGCCGTCGCCGACCGCCGCGTGGACCTGCATTCGCCCAGCACCGGCATCCCGGTGCTGTGGTGGCGCTCGGTCGGCCACAGCTACAACGGCTTTGTGATGGAAAGCCTGATCGACGAGCTCGCGCATGCGACCGGCAAGGACCCGGTGGAATACCGCCGCGGCTTGCTCAAGGACCATCCGCGCCACTTGGCGGCGCTGGACCTGGCCGCGCAGAAGGCCGGCTGGGGCACGCGGCCGCCGGCCGGGCGCGGGCGCGGCGTGGCCGTGCACGAATCCTTCGGCAGCTTCGTGGCCCAGATCGCCGAAGTGTCGCTGGCGCCGCAGCCCGGCGGCGGCCGCGCGATCCGCGTGCACCGCGTGGTCTGTGCGATCGACTGCGGGTTGGCGGTCAATCCCGACGGCGTGCGCGCGCAGATGGAGTCGGGCATCAACTTCGGCCTGGGCGCGGTGCTGCACAGCGCGCTGAGCTTCAAGGACGGGCGGGTGCAGGAGTCCAACTTCCACGACTACCGCGTGCTGCGCCTGGACGAGGCGCCGCAGATCGAGGTCCACATCGTGCCCAGCCAGGACAAGATGGGCGGCGCCGGCGAGCCGGGCACCGCGCCCATCGCCGCGGCCGTGGCCAATGCGGTGTATGCGCTCACCCAGCAGCGTCTGCGCGAGCTGCCGCTGCGGCTGCCGGCCTGAGAGGAGACGAGGATGCGTGCATTGGTCATGGCCCTGAGCGCCGCCGCCGCAGTCGCCCTGGGCGGCTGCGGCCAGAAAGAAATCTCGCCCGAACAACGCGCGCGTGCGGTGGCCGCTTTCGCCACCGTGCAGCAGGTGTTCCAGCATCCGCGTTGCCAGAACTGCCACATCCCCGGCGACCGACCGTTGCAGTTCGACGCTGGCCTGCCGCACGCCCAGGGCGTGGTGCGCGGTCCCGACGGCAAGGGCGCGGCCGGCCTGCCGTGCTCGACCTGCCACGGCGAGGCCAACCTGCCGGCCAGCTACGGCCCCAACGCGCCGCCGGGCGCGCCGCATTGGCAGTTGCCGCCGCCGCAGCACAAGATGGCCTGGATCGGCCTGCCGCCGGCCAAGCTGTGCGCGATGATCCAGGACCGCGCCCAGAACGGCGACCGCGATTTCCCGGCGCTGGTCAAGCACGTCAGCGAGGACAAGCTGGTGCTGTGGGGCTGGGAGCCGGGCGGCGAGCGCAAGCCGGTGCCGGTGCCGCATGCGCAGTTCGTGCAGGCGTTCAAGACCTGGGCCGAGGCCGGCGGGCCCTGTCCGGCCGGTTGATCGAGGCAGGGCCGATTCTCTGCGGTCGCCGCGCCGCGCGTTCTCGCCACGCCGCGGTCCCTTCGCGGCGCGATCGCGGCGGCGCTCAATGCGCCGCGTCGCAGGCCTCGCCGCCGCAGTCCTCGCTCTCCAACTGCAAGGTGCAGTGTTCGATGCCGTAGCGTTCGTCCAGGGCCTGGACCAACTCGCGCCGCAAGGCCTCGGCCTCGGCGTCCGGGGCGATGACCAGGTGCGCGGTCATCGCCGGCGTGCTCGAACCCAGCGACCACACATGCAGGTCGTGCACGCCCAGCACGCCGGGCGCGCTGGTCAGCAGGGCGCGCACCGATTCCAGGTCGATGCCGCGCGGCACGCCTTCCATCAGCACGTTGCCGGCCTCGCGCAGCAGGGTCCAGGTGCGCGGCAGCACCCACAGGCCGATCAGCACCGCCAGCACCGGGTCGATCCAGGCCCAACCGGTGAAACGAATGGCGATCGCGCCGGCGATGACCGCGAGCGAGCCGAGCATGTCGCTCCACACTTCCAGGTAGGCGCCTTTCATGTTCAGGCTTTCGCCGCTGCCGGCCTTGAGCAGGCGCATGGCGACCAGGTTCACCGCCAGGCCCAGCGCGGCGATGACCAGCATGCCGGTGGTGGCGATCTGCGGCGGCTCGCGGAAGCGGCCCACCGCTTCCCACAGGATGTAGGCGGCGACAGCGAACAGCATCAGGCCGTTGGCCATCGCGCCCATCGCTTCCATGCGCGCGTAGCCGAAACTGCGCTTGGCGTCGGGCGGCCGCCGGCTGAGCCGGACCGCGGTCAGCGCGATCATCAGCGCGACGGTGTCGGTGCCCATGTGCGCCGCGTCGGACAGCAGCGCCAGGCTGTTGGTGAGGAATGCGCCGACGACTTCGGCGACCAGGAAGCCGCCGGTCAGGCCCAGCGCCCACCACAGGGGTTTCTCGTGCCGGATCGTGCCGGTGCCGTGATCGTGTCCGCTGCCCATGTCGATGCTCCAGTCAGGCGGGCCGCCGCCGGGCGAGGGCCCATTCCAGCGCGGCGCGCGTGAGCGCCGCGCCACGGAGGCGCGGGCCGCGTGCGGCGGCCCGCGCCCGTGCGCGCCGGTCAGTGCGCCGCGGCGCCCTGCGCCGGCTCGGCCGGTGGCTCCGGGCCGCGCTCGGCCGCGCGCTCGGCGCGCTCCTCGTTGCGATGCAGCCAGCGGTACAGCACCGGCAGCACCAGCAGGGTCAGCAGGGTCGAGGAGACGATGCCGCCGATGACCACGGTCGCCAACGGCCGCTGCACTTCCGAGCCGGCACCGACGTTGAAGGCCATCGGGATGAAGCCGAGCGAGGCCACCAGCGCCGTCATCAGCACCGGCCGCAACCGGCCCAGGGCGCCATCGACGATGGCGTTGTCGAGCGGGTCGCCCTGTTCGCGCAGTTTGCGGATGAAGGCGATCATCACCAGACCGTTGAGCACCGCTACGCCGGACAGCGCGATGAAGCCCACGCCGGCGGAGATCGACAGCGGGATGCCGCGCAGCGCCAGGGCGATCACGCCGCCGGTCAGCGCCAGCGGCACGCCGCTGAACACGATCGCCGCATCCTTGGCCGAGCCGAAGGCCATGAACAGCAGGGCGAAGATCAGCACCAGGGTCGCCGGCACCACCACCGCCAGGCGCTGGCTGGCCGAGATCAACTGCTCGAAGGTGCCGCCGTAGCCGATCCAGTAGCCTTCCGGCACCTTCACCTCGGCATCGATGCGCTGGCGCAGCTCGGCGACGAAGCCGCCCAGGTCGCGGTCGCGCACATTGGCGGTGACCACCAGCCGGCGTTTGCCGTTCTCGCGGTTGATCTGGTTCGGGCCGAGCACGGCATCGATCTTGGCCACCTCGCGCAGCGGCACGGTGCGCGGCGCGCCGGCCGCCCAGGTCGCATCGCGGCTGGATTCGTCGCGGTCGTCAGTCGCCGCCGGCAACGGCACCGGCAGGTCGGCCAGCGCAGCCGGGTCCTGGCGCAGGCCTTCGGGCAGGCGCACCACCAGATCGAAGCGGCGATCGCCCTCGAACAACTGGCCGGCCACTTCGCCGCCGACCGCGGTCGCCACCGTCTCCTGCACTGCCGCCGGATTCAGCCCGTACACCGCCAGCGCGCGCCGGTCGGGTTCGATGCTCAGCATCGGCAGGCCGGTGGCTTGCTCGGTCTTCACGTCGGCCGCGCCCGGCACCTTCTTGGCCACCGCTTCGATCTGCGCGGCGACCTTGAGCAAGGTGTCCAGGTCGTCGCCGTAGACCTTGACCGCGACATCGGCGCGCACACCGGAGATCAGCTCGTTGGTGCGCATCTGGATCGGCTGGGTGAACTCGAAATTGTTGCCGGGCAGGGTGCCGGCGATGGCTTGGATCTCCTCCATCAGCGCGTCCTTGGGCTTGGACGGGTTGGGCCACTGCTCGCGCGGCTTGAGCATGAGGAAGGTGTCGGCGATCGAGGGCGGCATCGGATCGCTGGCGACCTCGGAGGTGCCGATCTTGCTGAACACCCGCTCGACCTCGGGCATGGCGCGGAAGGCCTGCTCCAGGGTCTTCTGCATGGTCACCGACTGGCTCAGGCTGGTGCCGGGGATGCGCATGGCCTGCACCGCGACGTCGCCCTCGTCCAGGCTGGGCACGAACTCGGTGCCCATGCGCGTGGCGATCAGGCCGCTGGCGATCACCAGCGCGGCGGTGCCGCCCATGACCAGGACGCGGCTGCGCAGCGCCCAGGCCAGCATCGGCTCGTAGCGGCGCTTGATCCAGGCCATGGCGCGGTTTTCTTTCTCCGCCACCTTGCCGCCGAGGAACAAGGCCACCGCCGCCGGCACGAAGGTCAGCGACAGCAGCATCGCGCCGGTCAGCGCCAGCACCACGGTGATCGCCATGGGATGGAACATCTTCCCCTCGATCCCGCTCAGGGCGAAGATCGGCAGGTACACCGCGGTGATGATGCCCAGGCCGAACAGGCTGGGGCGGATCACCTCGGCGGTGGCGCTGGCGGTGAGGTCGTAGCGTTCCTCGCGGGTCATCTCCCGGCCCAGCGCGTGCTGGGCTTCGCCGAAGCGGCGCAGGCAGTTCTCGATGATGATCACCGCTCCGTCCACGATCAGGCCGAAGTCCAGCGCGCCCAGGCTCATCAGGTTGCCCGAGACGCCGCCGCGGACCATGCCGGTGATGGTGAACAGCATCGCCAGCGGGATCACCAGCGCGGTGATCAGCGCCGCGCGGAAATTGCCCAGCAGCAGGAACAGCACCACCACCACCAGCAGCGCGCCCTCGACCAGGTTCTTGGACACGGTGGCGATGGTGCGGTCGACCAGGGTGGTGCGGTCGTACACCGGGTTGGCGGTGACGCCCTTGGGCAGGCTGGCGTTGGCCGCGTCGAGCTTGGCTGCCGCGGCCTGGGACACTTCCCGGCTGTTGGAGCCGACCAGCATGAACACCGTGCCCAACACCACTTCGTGCCCGTCCTGGGTGGCCGCGCCGCTGCGCAGTTCGGGGCCTTCGCCCACGGTGGCCACGTCGCGCACGCGGATCGGCACGCCGTCGCGGCGGTCCAGCACGATGTCGCGGATCTGGCCGATGCCGCCGATCTGCCCGGGCACCCGCACCAGGAACTGCTCGCCGTTGCGCTCGATGTAGCCGGCGCCGACGTTCTGGTTGTTGGCCGCCAGCGCGGCGACCACGTCGCGCTGTGTCAGGTTCAGCGCCATCAGCCGCGCCGGATCGGGGGTGATGTGGATCTGCCGCGCGTAGCCGCCGATGGTGTTGACCTCGGTGACGCCGGGCGTGTTGCGCAACTGCGGCCGGATCACCCAGTCCTGCAAGGTGCGCAGGTCGGTGGCGGTGTAGGCGCTGCCGTCGGGCTTGCGCGCCTTGGGGTCGGCATCGACGGTGTACATGAAGATCTCGCCCAGGCCGGTGGCGGTCGGGCCGAGCTCGGGCTCCAGCCCGGCCGGGATCTGCGACTTGACCTGCTGCAGGCGTTCGGCCACCTGCTGCCGGGCGAAGTACAGGTCGGTGCCGTCCTTGAACACCACCGTGACCTGCGACAGGCCGTAGCGCGAGAGCGAGCGGGTGTAGTCCAGCCGCGGCAGGCCGGCCAGGGCGGTCTCGATCGGGAAGGTCACCCGCTGCTCGGCCTCCAGCGGCGAATAGCCGGGCGCCTGGGTGTTGATCTGCACCTGCACGTTGGTGATGTCGGGCGTGGCGTCGATCGGCAGCTTGCCGAAGCTCCACACGCCCAGCGCGATCAGCGCCAGGGTCAGCGCCAGCATCAGCCAGCGATGGCGGATGGACATCCGCAGCATCGCCTCCAGCCAGCCGGCGCGCGCGGTGGGCAGGGGCTCAGTGTTCATGCGAGGCCCCCGCTTTCTCGATGTCGGCCTTGATCAGGAAGCTCTGCTCGGTCACGACCTGCTCGCCGGCCTTCAGGCCCGACAGCACTTCCAGGCTGCGCGCATCGCGGCGGCCGGCCTTGATCGGGCGGGCGAGGTAGCGCTCGCCTTCGCGCACGAACACCACGTCCTGGTCGTCCATGCGTTGCAGCGCGGTCAGCGGCACCGCCAGCGGCACCGGCAGGCGCTCCACGGTGACTCGCGCGTGCACCGCCGAGCCCGGTCGCCACAGCCCGTCGGGGTTCTTGATCGACGCGCGCGCCACCGTGCTCTGGCTGGCGGTGGCGGTGCCGGGCAGGATCCGGTCGATGGTGGTGTCCACACCGACCTCCTCGCCCATGCGCATCACCGTCACCGGCAGGCCCGGGCGCAGGTGCGAGGCGTCGGCGCCGAACACGTGCAGGTCCACCCACAGCGTGGACAGGTCGGCGATCTCGAACAGCGCGGTGCCTTCCACCGCTACTTCGCCGACCGAGGCGTTGCGCGCCAGCACCACCCCGGAGATCGGCGTGGCGATGGAGTAGGTGGTCAGGCTGAGGTTGCTGTCGATGGTGGCCAGGGTCTGGCCGGCCTTGACCGCATCGCCGATGTTGGCGCGCAGCGAACGCACCGGCCCGGGGTAGCGCGCGGTGATCCGCGCCACGCGGCCTTCCAGCGGCGTGACCAGGCCTTGCACGTCGTGTTCGTCGGCGATGGTGCCGGGGCCGGCGGCGTTGGTGGCGATGCCGGAGCGGCGCGCGATTTCGGCCGGGATCGTGGTGGCCTGGACCTCCTCCTCGGCGTGGCCCGCCTCGCCCTCGCCCTCGGCGTGTTCGTGGCCGGCCTGGTCTTCGTCGGCGTGGTTCTTGGATTGCGCGGCCGCGGCGGGCGCGGCCGCGGTGTGGTTCTCGTCCTTGCCGCAGGCGCTCAAGGTCAGGGCCAGCAGGCCCGCGGCGATCATCAGTTCGGGCTTCATCGGGTGGCTCCTGCGGGTTCGGTCGGGGCGGTCGGCGAGGGGGCGAGGAAGCCCTCGCCGGTCAGGCGCTGGATCTCGATCAGCGCCGATTGCGCGCCGATCGCCGCATCCAGGCGCTGGCGGCGCACCGCCACGCTCTCGGCCTGCAGCAGGGCCAGTTCCAGGTAGCTGATCGCGCCGGCGCGATAGGCGTAGTCGGCGGCCGCCTCGGCCCGGGCCAGGCGCGGCAGCACGTCCTCCTTCAGGCGCGCGGCTTCCAGCGCGCCCAGGCGGTAGCGGCCGTGGGCCTCGACCAGGGTCGAGTACAGCGACAGGCCGGCGGCTTCGCGCTGGGTCTCCAGCATCGCCACCTCGGCCTGGGCGCCGCGGATGGCCGGCTCGGCGCGGCTGCGCGCGCCCAGCGGCACCGACACGCTGCCCAGCAGGCCCACCGAGCCGCCGTCCTGCTGGCGGATCAGGCCGACCTGCCAGCTCACGTCGGCCGTGGCCTCGCTCTGGGCCAGACGCACGCGCGCCTCGACGATGCGGCGCTGATCGACGAAACGCGCCAACTCCGGGGTGCGGTCGAGCAGGCTTGCCAGGGCGGTGGCCTCCTGGATCGGCGGCAGGACGAAGGGATCGCCCGCGGCCGGGGCGAAACCGGGGTCGCGTTCGCCCCACAGCGCGGCCAGATGCTGGCGCGCGGCCAGCAGCGCCTGCTCGCCGCGGCGGCGGTCGAGCTCGGCGCGGGCCTGCGCGGCCTGCGCGGTCAGCAGCCCGGATTCGGGCGAGGCGCCGGCCTGCAGGCGTTGGCGCGCGGCAGCGACGGTGCGCTTGCGCTGGGCGATGTCGAACTCGGCCAGTTCGATGCTGCGCTGCGCGGCGACGATGGCCAGGTAGCGGCGCGCGGCCTCGGCCAGCAGGTCCAGGCGCCGGCCTTCGCGCTCGACCGCGAGCGCGTCGATATTGCTCTGGGCCAGGGCGCGGCGGGCATCGAGCTTGCCGCCGCGCTCGAACACCGAGGCCAGGCTCAGGGTGGTCTCGGCGGCCTTGAAGCCGCTCAAGGCGCGGCTGCCGAGCACGTTGTCCACGGCCAGGCCGGCGATCAGGGGCGGACGCTGGCCGGCGAGTTCGGCCTGGGCGTCCAGCACTCGGCGCTGGTCGCCGAACAGGCGCAGGTCTGGATGGGCCTGGCCGATGCGCGCCAGGGCGTCATCGAGGGTGAAGGCCGAACCGGCGCGCGGCGCCGCCGCGAGCAGGCCCGGCGGCGAGCCGGCCGCGCGGACCGTGCTGGGCGAGGACGCTGTCAGTGCGCCGGGCGGCGCAGGGGGAACGAGCGGGGACTGCGCCTGTGCCGGCAGGCACAGCGCAGCCGTCAGGACGGCCAACGCCGCCGGACGCAACCACATGGGGGACTCTCCTGATTCTCGGGACGGCCGGGCGGCACGCGGCCGCGCGGCCACGACCGGGACGCGCGCACGGCCTCAGGCCGGCGGCGGTTCCGGGCGGAACGAACGCGAGGGGATCAGGCGATCGGAGGGCGGAACGGGACCGCGGTCGGGGTCGGCACGAAGGCGACCGCCGCGCGCGAAGGCGGCATCGGCGCCGGCAGCGGCGCCAGGCCGAGCTCGACCCGCGGCAACAGCGCGGCCTGCAGGGCGCAGCAATGAGCCAAGTGCCAGCGGCTGTCGCCGCAACCGTCTTCGTCGTGCGGCACCGGGGCTTGCGTGCCCGGCGCGTCCTGGCCGGCCTGCCCGTGTGCGAGCGCACTGGCGGCGGCCGGCGCCAGCTCGCCGATCTCGGTGGCGAACGACAGCGCCGGCTTGACCAGCATCAACGCGATGAGCACCCCGAAGACGAGGTGGCGCAAGGCGATGGCGAGGGCGGAGGCCGCGGACATGAGGCCGATCATAGGGGTCTGCGGACGCGCTATACAATTCCAGCTTGGTTCGGACGACGGTTTTTCCATCGCGGGTTCAGTCGCCAGGCCTTGCCTGCTGCGCGCAACAGGGAGCATTGCCCCCACGCCCCGCCGCACTCACCTGCCAGCGCTGTGACCGAGGACAAGCCCGGGCCGGTATCCGTCCGCAGAAGCGCACGGCGCCAGTGGCCATAATCGCAGGGCGGCAGGACGCCCCGCACGGCGCGCGTCCGGCCGCCCAACAAGATCGGCAAGGGCGATGCCGCACCGCGGTCACATTCCCATGCCTAGTCTGCGCGCCGTTGCATGCAGTCGCAGTACAGGGGGTGTTGGTTGGACAAGACAGCAGGGACGGCGCCCGGCGCCGTTCGTGGGCAGGGGCGCGCGTGGGCTTGGGGCGCGATGGTTTGCTTGGCCTGGAGCCTGGCCGGCTGCGGTCCCGGCTCGCAGCCGGCGGCCGGGCCGGGTGCACCGGCGCCGGCCGACGTCGCCGCTGGCGCGTCCGCGCCGGCGCTGGACGGGCTGGATGCGCAGGACTTGCGCAGCCGCGCTGCCCAGGCCCTGCGCGAGCAGCGCATCCACACGCCGGCCGGCGACAGCGCGGTCGAGTATTACCTGGCCCTGCGCGAGCGCGCGCCGGCCGAGGCCGGGGTCAAGGCCGCGCTGGCCGAATTGCAGCCCTATGTGGTGATCGCCGCCGAACAGGCGCTGGGCGACGGCCAGGCGGCCGAATCCCAGCGCCTGCTGGACCTGCTGGCGCGCATGGATCCTCAGGCCCCTGCCCTGCCGCGCCTGCGCGAGGGCCTGCGCACCGCGGCGGCCGAGCGCGAGCAGCGCGAACGCACCGAAGCCGAGCGGATCGAGGCCGAGCGGCTGGCGGCGGAACGGCTGGCCGCCGAACGCGCCGCGGCCGCGCGGGTGTTGGCGGCGCAGGCTGCGCGTCCGGGCGCCGGCAGCGAAGCGCCGCGTCCCGCGCCGGCCGAGGCCGGTGGGACGCAGGCGCGCAGCGCGCCTGCGTCGGCGAGCGCGCCGAGCGCGGGCCAGGCCGTCTCCCCGGAGGCCCCGTCGCGTCCGGCCGCCAGCCCGGCCACGAGCCCTGCCGCCACCGTGGCCGCGCCCAGCGTCGCCGCGCCACCGTCGCCTGCGCCCGCCGCCGGGCCCGCACGCAGCATCGCGCCCGCCGCCGCGCCGGCACGCAGCCCCGCGCGCGTCGCTGCGCCGCGGCTGGTCGCCGACGCCACGCCGCGTTACCCGCGCACCGCGCTCAGCCGCCGCATCGAAGGGCGGGTGGAAATAGCCTTCTCGGTCCTGCCCGACGGCAGCACTGGCGCGGCGCAGGTGGTCTCCTCCGAACCGGCCGGGGTGTTCGATGAGGCCGCGTTGGCGGCGGTAGGCCGGTTGCGGTTCGAAGCCAGCGGCCAGGCCCACAGCATGCGCCGCACCTTGAACTTCAAGCTGCCCAGCGCGCGCTGAGGCCGAGAGGCGCGGCGGCCGCGCGCCCGGGCCGCGCGGCGGGCCCCATTCGCCGGGACCGCTGGAGCCGCTGCCCTGCGCTGAGGCCGGCCCGCTCGCGCAAGCCCGTCGGCGTCGTTCGGTCCGTTCGGTGCGGCCCGTGCCGGCCAGCCCGTGCCAGCGCAATCGAAGGCAGCGATCGGCCGCTCGCTATCGACCGCTCGCCCCCGAACGCGCTCGGTCCGCGCGCTCCCTTCTGCGCGCCCGTCCCGGTCGCGCTTGGCGCGCGGCGCGTCCAGCCGCCACAATGCGGCGATGGAGACCTCGACCCCCGACCTGCTGGAAACCGTCGAACACCAGACCGGCCCGGCGCCGGCCTGGAGCGTGCTGTGGCTGCACGGCCTGGGCGCGGACGGCCACGACTTCGCCCCGATCGTGCCCGAACTGGTGCGCCGCGATTGGCCGGCGCTGCGCTTCGTGTTCCCGCACGCGCCGGTGCGCCCGGTGACCATCAACAACGGCCTGCGCATGCGCGCCTGGTACGACATCCGCGATTTCCAGGACCTGGCCAACCGCGCCGATGAAACCGGCGTGGACGAATCGGTGGCCCAGGTCGAGGCGCTGATCGCGCGCGAGGCCGAGCGCGGCGTGCCGGCCTCGCGGGTGCTGCTGGCCGGCTTCTCCCAGGGCGGCGCGATCACCCTGGCCACCGCCCTGCGCCGGCGCGAGCCCCTGGCCGGCTTGATCGCCCTGTCCACCTACCTGCCTCTGGCCGACCGCCTGGTCCGCGAGGCGCCGCCGGCCGCGGCGAAGCAGCCGGCGTTCATGGCCCATGGCCAGCACGACCCGGTGGTGCCTTACCGCGGCGGCGAAATGGCCGCCGCGCGCCTGCGCACGCTCGGCTTCCAGGTCGACTGGCACGCCTATCCGATGGCGCATCAAGTCTGCGCCGAGGAAATCGCGGCCCTGGGCGACTGGATGTCGCAACGGTTCGCCGCCGGCGCTTGAGCCCGGGCCACCGCCGCCATGCGCCTGGGCAAGCCCCTATCGGCCAAGACGGCAGCGGCCAAGACGGCAGCGGGCCAGCCCGCCGCAGGCAAGGCCGCGCCGGCCCGGCCCGGGGCCGGCCAGCGCGCCCCGGCCAGCGCCGCCAAGCCCGGCTGGGCGAGCCAGGACATCGAGACCTGGCTGCCCGACTTGTGCCGGCTGCCGCGACTGGTGGTCATGCTCAGCATGGCCGAACTGATCGTGATCGTGCTCGCGCTCTCGCCCGACGGCAGCGCCTGGGACGCCGGCCGCTTCGCGTCCTCCAGCGCCTTCGCGCTGTGGCTGGCGCTGGCGATCTCGGTGTTGCTGTGCGTGTCGCGGCGGCTGTTGGCGCGGCTGTCCGCGGGCCTGGGCGGGACCTTGGCGGCGCTGGCCTCCACCGCCATCGCCGCCGGCCTGGCTGCGGTCACTCACAGCATCGACAGCGCCACCGGCATCGGCCTGGTGCCGGCCGGGGTCGGCTTCGACCGCTTCGTGGCCGGCACCGCCACCATCACCCTGCTCGCGGTCAGCGTGGTGCTGCGCTACCTCTACGTCAACGAAAGCTGGAAGGCCCAGGTGCGGGCCAATGCGCGCGCCGAGGTGGACGCGCTGCAGGCGCGGATCAAGCCGCATTTCCTCTTCAACAGCATGAACACCATCGCCGGGCTGGTGCGCAGCGACCCGGTGGTGGCCGAGCGCGCGGTGCTGGACCTGTCGGACCTGTTCCGGGCCGCCCTGGGCGCGTCCAAGACCGACTCCAGCCTGGCCGAGGAGGTCGAGCTGGCCGAGCGCTACCTGGCGATCGAGCAACTGCGCCTGGGCGGGCGCCTGCGGGTGGCCTGGCTCAAGCGCGAGCCGCTGCCCTGGACCATGCCGCTGCCCCGGTTGATCCTGCAGCCGCTGGTGGAGAACGCGGTCCTGCACGGGATCTCGCGGCTGCAGGGCGGGGGCGAGATCGAGATCGCCCTGACCCAGCTCAGCGACCACCTGTTGTTGCGCATCCGCAACCCGGCCCCGCCCCCGCTGGAGGCCCGCGGGCGGGGGGCCCGCCATGCCCAGCACAGCATCGGCCAGCGCCTGCGCTATGCGTATGGACCTACGGCGCGGATGACCGCAGGATGGGACGGGGGCTACTATCTGTGCGAACTGCACGTGCCGACCGGGGTGGAGGCGCAGAGCCGATGAAAGCTGGCAACAGGCTGTCGATGAGAGTGGTGATCGCCGACGACGAGCCGTTGGCGCGCGAACGGCTGCGCGGCCTGCTGGCGCAGCGCCCCGACGTGGAGATCGTGGCCGAGGCCGCCGACGGCCAGCACGCCCTGCACGCCTGCGCCGAACACCGGCCCGACCTGGTGCTGCTGGACATCGCCATGCCCGGCATCGACGGCCTGGAGGCCGCCCGCCACCTGGCCGCGTTCGAGCCGCGCCCGGCGGTGGTGTTCTGCACCGCCTACGACGCCCACGCGCTGTCGGCGTTCGAGGCCGAAGCCATCGACTACCTGGTCAAGCCGGTGCGCCCCGAGCGCCTGGACGCCGCGCTGGAGCGCGTGCGCACCTTCGCCGCCGGGCGCGAGCGCGCCGGCGACGGGGAGACCGCGCCCGGGCAGGTCCGCAGCCACCTGTGCGCGCGCCTGCGCGGCAGCCTGCGCCTGATCCCGATCGAGGACGTGCATTACCTGCACGCCGAAGAGAAATACGTGATCGTCCACCACGCCCGCGGCGAGGACCTGATCGAGGAGTCGCTGAAGTCGCTGGAAGACGAATTCGGCGAGCGCTTCGTGCGCATCCACCGCAACTGCCTGGTCGCCCGCCACGAGATCGTCGAACTGCGCCGCAACGCCGAAGGCCACGTGCAGGCGGTCCTGCGCCACGGCAAGCAGCCGCTGGAGGTCAGCCGCCGCTGCGTGGCTTCTCTGCGCGAGACGCTGAAGCATTTGTGAGTGGGGCGGGGATTGGGGA
>CBIFVU010000042.1:0-22769 GCA_966185905.1 uncultured Lysobacter sp. | reverse complement strand
CCCCGCGCGGCATGCCGCGACAGCGCCTGCCGCAGCACCGCTTCGCTGCCGGCCAGGTGCAGGGCGCGGCGGGCGCGGGTCATGCCGGTGTAGAGCAGTTCGCGCGAGAGGTGGCGCGCGTCCTGGCGCGGCAGTTGCAACCAGACGGTGTCGAATTCCGAGCCCTGGGCCTTGTGCACGGTCATGGCGAAGGCGCCGGTGTGCCGGGGCAAGGTGCTGGGGTGGAAGGAGCGCAGGCCGTCGCTGCCGCCGGCGAACCAGGCCAGGGTCGGGGCGGAGGGGTCGGCGGCGTCGCGGCGCAGGCACACGCCGATGTCGCCGTTGAACAGGCCCTGGCGGTAGTCGTTCTCCACGATCAGCAGTAGCCGGCCATGGAAGTAGGCCGGGCGGTGCGCGCCGGCCAAGGCTTCTTCGACCCGCGCGTTCAACGGGGCCGCGCCCTGGCCGCCGTCGCGCAGGGCGGTCAGCAGGCGCAGGCGCGCGGCTTCGGCCAGGGCCTGGGCCGGGTCGGCGGTTTGGGCGAGCGCGCGCCAGGCCGGCAGCAGCAGTTCGCGCCCGGCGCCGGCCAGGGGGTCGTGCAAGTCTTCGTGGAAATGCACGCCGGCCAGGCCGCCGCCGCGCAGCAGCGCCAGCACGGTGTCGGCGTCGCCGGCGCGGGTGGCTTCGGCCAGCGGCGCAAGATCCAGGCTGTCGGCCTGGCGATAGCCGCGACGCAGGTGCACGCGGCAGGCGCCGAGCGCGCTCGGCGCGGCCTGCACCGGCACCGCGTCGCCGAGCAGTGGGCGCAGGCGCTCGACCAGCGGCGCAGGCAGGCCATCGTCTTCGCCGGTGGCCTCGACGATCGCCGCCAGCACATCGCCGGCTTCCACCGAGGGCAGTTGGTCGCGGTCGCCGAGCAGGATCAGGCGCGCGCCGTCGGGCACGGCTTCGACCAGCTTGCACATCAGCGGCAGGTCCACCATCGAGGCTTCATCGACCACGACGACCTGCGCATCCAGCCGGTTGCGCGCGTCGTGGCGGAAGCGCGGGCTGTCGGGCACCACGCCGAGCAGGCGGTGCAGGGTGCTGGCCTGGGACGGCAGTGCGGCCAGCAGGTCCGGGCCGAGGCCCAGCGATTGGAGCGGACCGGTCGACCCGCCCAGGCGCGCGGCGGCGGCGCGCAGGCTTTCGGCCATGCGTTCGGCGGCGCGGCCGGTCGGCGCGGCCAGGGCGATGCGCGGCGGCGGCGCGCCGTGCAGGCGCGCCTGCGCCAACAGCAGCACCAGCAAGCGGGCGATGGTGGTGGTCTTGCCGGTGCCCGGCCCGCCGGTGGCCAGCAGCAGCGGTTGCAGCAGGGCCAGCGCGGCCGCGCGCGCCTGGCGGTCGTCCTCGCGCGCCTGCGGGAACAGGGCCGCGAACAGCGGCGCCAGCGCGTCCAGGTCCGGCGGCGGCAGCGCGGCGGCGGCGATCCGGCGCAGGCCGGCGGCGAGGCGGCGTTCGTATTCGCGATAGCGGCGCAGGTACAGCAGGCCGCGCTCGAGCACCAGCGGCGCGTCGCTGCGCGCGGGCCGCTCGGCTTCGGGCGCATCGACCCAGGGCGAGGCGGCCAGCTGGGCGCGCCAGTCCTCGGCTCCGGGCCAGTCGTGCGCGCCTTCGCTGAGCGCTTGCGGCCGTCCCGGGTCGAAGGCGGCGTGGCCGCGGGCGATCGCCTGCGAGGCCAGCGCGGCGGCGGCGAGCACCGCATCGGGCGTGTCGCGGTCGAGCCGGCGCAGGGCCTGGGCCAGGGCGTGATCGACGCTGCGCAGGGTGCCGTCGCGGTGCAGCGCATCGAGCAGGCTCATCGGCGCGCCTCCTGGCCGGCGAACCAGGCATCCACCGCGTCCACCAGCGCCTGCGGCGGGCATTGCGCATGCAGCCCGGCGGCGGGGTCGGCCGGGTCCAGGCCGCGGCAGAACAGATAGCGCACACCGCCGAAGTGGCGCGCGTAGTCGTAGTCCGCGCCGAGGCGGAAGCCGAGCCAGCGGTGCAGGGCCACGGTGTAGATCAAGGCTTGCAGGGTGTATTCGCTGTCGGCCATGGCGCGCTCGACCTGGGCCGGGTCGTAGCCGGGCAGGCGGTTGGTCTTGTAGTCGAGCACGTAGTAGCGGCCCTGGTGCAGATAGACCAAGTCGATCTTGCCGGTCATCAGGCCTTCCAGGCGACGGCGCAGGCCGAAGGCGCGGCGCTCGCGCAGCCAACCGTGCGCGTGCAGCGCGGCGAACAGGCGCTCGACCGGGGCCGAGTCCAGGGCGAAGTGGAATTCCATCTCCGCGCGCCGCGCCGACGGCGGCAGTTCGCACAGGCGCACGCCCTCGGGCAGCGGCGCGGCCAGGGTCGCGCCGACCAGGCCGGTGAGCAGGTCCAGGCCGTCGGCGACATCGTCCTCGGCATAGCCTTCGCCGCGCAGCGCCTGGACCAGGGCGTGGGCTTCGCCGTCGGGCGCCGGATCGCCGGCGCGCCAGCCGCGCCAGGCGCCGAAGTCGGTGCGCTCCAGCGCGTTGTGCACGACATTGCCGAAGCGGCTGCCCGAATAGCGCGCATCGCCCGGCGCCAGCAGCACCGGCGCGGTGTCCGGCTCGTCCTCGGCGCCGCGCTCGTCGCCGGCTACTGCGTTGCCGCCGTCTTCGTTGGTCAATTGGGTGAAGCTGTAGACCCACCAATCGCGCGACCAGGCGCGGCGCGGCTCGCGCGCCGGCGGCACCGCGCCGAGCGCGGGCGGCGGCAACGGCGCCGGCCAGGGCGGCAGCGGCGCGGCGTCCAGGGCGATGGCGCCGGGATGGGCGGCGGCCAGCGCCGCCGGGTCGGCCAGCATCGGCTGCAGGGGCGAGGCGTGGGCCAGATACAGGGGACCGGCGGCGATCCACAGCGCATGGCGGGCGCGGGTCAGGCCGACGTAGAGCAGGCGCGCGTCTTCGGCCTGGGCTTCGCGCCTGGCGCGCTCGCTGGCCTGGTCCCAATCCGGCGCGGCGGGATCGGCGTCGGCCTGCTCGCTGCGCAGTTGCAGCACGCGCCCGTGCGGTGGATCGGGGTATTCGCACCAGCGGCCTTCGCGCGGCTCGCGGCCGAGCGCGGCGAAGGGCAGGAACACCAGCCCGAATTCCAGGCCCTTGCTCTTGTGCAGGGTCAGGATCTGCACCCGGCGCGCGTCCGACTCCAGGCGCAGCTGTTGCTGTTCGTCGCTGTCGTCGGCCTCGGCGATGCGCAGGTGCAGCCAGTCGCGCAGGCCGTGGGCGCCGAGCGCGCGCGCGTCGGCCTCCTGCAATAGTTCGCCCAGTTGCAGCAGGTTGGTCAGGCGGCGTTCGCCGTCTTCCAGCGCGAGCAGGCGCGGCGCCTGCGCCGCGCACAGGTCGGCGACCAGGGCCAGGGCGCCGTGCTGGCGCCAGCGTTCGCGCCAGGCCAGGGCCTGGGCCTGCCAATGCAGGCGCCAGGATTCGTCCTGGTCCAGGCGGGCGATCTGGCTTGCGTCCAGGCCGACCAGCACCGTGGCCAGCGCTGCGCGCAGGCGGCCGCCGTCGCCGGGATGCAGCAGCGCATCGAGCAGGGCCAACAGTTCCTGCGCCTGCTCGGTGGCGAACAGGCTGCGGCGGCCGGCGGCGACCGCGGCCACGCCGACCGCGGCCAGCGCCTGCTGGATGCGCGCGGCCTCCTCGTGATTGCGCACCAGCACGGCGATGTCGGCCGGCGCCACCGGCCGGTCTTGCACCAGGGCGCGGCCGGCCTGGGCATCGGCCAGCCAGCCGTGGATCGCCACTGCGCAGGCGCGTGCGGCCAGGGCGCGGGATTCGTCGGCCTTCCATTCCGGCGCGCCGCGCGCGGACGGTTTGCGGCCATCCTCCGGCGGCGGCAGCAGGCGCAGGGTCAAGGCCGGGGCGACGGCACCGGCGCGTTGCAGGTCGGTATCGGCGACGGCGCCGCCGGGCGCGACCGGGCGGAAGCGGATGCGCTCATCGACGAACGCTTGCTCGCCGGCCTGCGCGTACAAGCCTGCGATCGCGTCCAGCAGCGAAGGCCGCGAGCGGAAGTTGCGGTCCAGCGGCGGCGCGGCCTCGGCCTGCGCGGCCGCGGCCAGGTAGGTGTGCACATCGCCGCCGCGGAAGCCGTAGATGGCCTGCTTGGGATCGCCGATCAGGAACAGCGCGCGCGCGCCGAACACGCGCTGGAAGATCGACCACTGGCGCGCATCGGTGTCCTGGAACTCGTCCACCAGGGCGATGGCGTACTGGGCGCGCAGGCGCTCGGCCAGCGCAGGGCCGCGCGGGCCGTCCAGGGCGGCGGCGACATCGGCGATCAGATCGTCGAAGCTCTGCGCGCGGCGCACGCGCTTGAGCTCGGCCAGGCGCGCGCGGGCTTGGTCGCGGACGCGATGGACCAGGCCCAGCGCCTGTGCGGCCAGCCATTGGCGGCGCTGCGCGGCCACGGCCAGGTAGCGCTCGATGGCCTCGAACAGGGGCGAAGCCGGGGTCTGCGCCTGCTTGCCCTTGTTGGTCTTGGCCGCGAGCGTGGCCGGCACCAGCTTGTCCAGGCGCGGGTCGGGCGGCTGCGCTGGGTCGCCCTGGGCGCACCATCGGCGCAGCGCGGCGAGCAGTTCGCCGGGCAGGTCGGCGCGGTAGCTGTTGCCGTTGAGCACCTTGCCGGCGATGGCCGCGGCGAGCGCGGCGCAGGCCTGTTCGCCGTGCTCGGCGAAGGACTGCACAGCGGCCGCGTAAGCCTCGGCCAAGCGCGGCAGCGGGTCCTCGCCGGCGGGCGGCGCCGAGGGCCGCAGCCGCGGCGCCTGCAGCAGCGCGCCCAGGTCGGCGGCCAGCGCCGTCGGTCCGCCCGGCCACTGCAACGACAGCAACTCGGCATCGGCCGCATCGGCGCCGAGCGCGCGCCACAGGTCCTGGGCGATCTCGTCGTGCAGTTCGCGCTCGCTGCCGATCAGTTCGGCGGCGGCGAAAGGCTGGCCTGTCTCCAGCGCGTGCTCGGCCAGCACCCGCGCGCAGAAGCCGTGGATGGTGACCACTGCGGCCAGGTCGATCTCGCGCGCTGCGCGTTGCAGGCGCGCGCGCAGCGCGGCCGCGCCTTCGCGCTCGGCCTGGGCGGCGACCAGGGTGCGGGTCAGGGCGCGCTCGGCATCGTCCTGCGCCGCGGCCAGGGTCGGGTCGCCCGCGGCGATGCGCGCGGCCAGCAGCAAGCGCCGGCGCAAGCGTTCGCGCAGTTCCTGGGTGGCGGCCTCGGTGAAGGTCACCGCCAGGATCTGGCCGACCCGCAGGTCGCGCTCGATCACCAGGCGCGCGACCAGGGTCGCCAGGGTGTAGGTCTTGCCGGTGCCGGCGCTGGCTTCGATCAGACGCAGACCGTCCAGCGGCAGGTCGAGGAAGGGATCGGCGGCGGTGTCCATCGCGGTGGCGTGCGGGTCGGCGCTCATGCCGGTGCGTCCTCGTCGCGGCCGTGCACGACGGCGTCGAACACCAGTCGGGCGATGGCGCGGAATTGTTCGCCCAGGGCTTCGTCGGCGAAGGGGTCGCGCCCGCGCAGGGCCAGGCGCACGCCGGGCACGCTGGCCTCGCCCCAACTGCGAGAGCTGCCGTGCCACTGCGTCTCGGCCTTGCTCCAGCCTTCGCGGTCCTGCTGCCAGGCCTCGTACCACAGCCAGCCGGCGCGCGGCAGGAACGGCAGCGGCGTGCGCAGGCCGTAGTCGCGCAGGCGCAGCAGCGCGCGCAGCGCGGCGCGCGCGCGGTCCGGCGCCAGCGCCGGACGCAGGTAGGGACCGGGGCCGTCGCTGCCCTGGGCGAACTGGGCCAGCGGGCGCGCATCGCCGAGCGCGGACAGCACCAGCCAGTCCAGGCCATGGGCGATCTGCGCCGGCCCGTGCAAGGTGTCGAAGCGCAGCCGCGCCAGGCCGGCCGGATGCACCTCCTCCAGGCGCCCGAGCAAGCGCGCCTCGCCCAGGTCGAGCGCGAACGGCAGCGGCCGCGCCTCGTCCTGGCCCTCGCGCCAGGCGGCGAAGGCCTGGGCGAAAGGCTGCACTTGCCCGAGCAAGGCATCGAGCTGGCGCCGTCCCAGCGGGCCGGACGGCAGCAGCGCACGCGCGCGCAGTTGCGCCTGCAGGCGGTCGCGGTCGATCCGCCCGGCGCCGGCCAGCAGTTCGTCGAATACCGCCCGTTGCAACTGCTGGCGGAACAGGCCGCGGCCGGGCAGCACCAAGGGTTCGACATCTTCGCTGGCCTCGGCCGGATCGGGCAGGCGCAGGCCCAGGCGCTGGCGCAGGAAGGCGGTGGGCGGATCGCGCAGGAAGCTGCGCAAGTCCTGGTAGGCCACGCCGTCATCGCTGGCGGGCAGCGGCGGCAGCGGCTGCTCGGCCCAGGGCGGCAGCGGCGCGCGCGCGCCGCGGGCGCTGGCTTCCACTGCCGGCCGCCATGCCCCGCGATAGCTGAAACGGCGCGGCTCGCTTTCGCCATCGCGCTCGCTGGCGCCGAAGGCCGCCGGCGCGAACGGCTGCAAAGGTTCGCGCACCACCAGCTCGGCGCGCGCGCGCGCCGGCTCGGCGTGGTAGCGCGCGGCCACGTCCAGCAGTTCGGCGACCAAGGCCGATGGCTCGCGCTGGCTACCGTCGCGCGGGTCGGCGCCCAGGTAGCTGAGGTAGAAGCAATCGGAAGCGGCGGCGAACAATTGCAGGAACAAGAAGCGATCGTCCTCGCGCAGGGAGCGGTCGCCGTGGCGGCGCGCGGCGGTGCCCAGCTCGGCGGCCAGGCGATTGAGCCCGCCGGCCGGATCGCGGCGCGGATAGTCGCCATCGTTCATGCCCAGCAGGCAGATCGCGCGGAACGGAATCAGCCGCATCGGCACCATGCGGCCGAAGCTGACCCCGCCGGTGAGCAGCGGGGCGCGCGCATCGGCCTCGGCCAGGGCAGCGCGGAAATGCGCGCGCACCACCTCCGGCGGCACCGGCGCCTCGAAACCGGCCTGGGCGGCGTCGCGTGCGAAGGCGTCCACCAGGCTGCGCAGGCGTTCCAGGGTGCGCTGGTCGGCGGCCTCGCGCGGGCGCTCGGGCAACACTGCGCGCAGCAGCGCCAGCAGGCGCTGCGCCCATTGCGCCGGCGGCAGCGCCGCGGCCAGGCCGCGCTCGAACCGCGCCAGCACGCGCAGCAGGCGGACCAGCGCGTCCAGCGACTCCAGCGCGGCGCCTTCCAGTTCGCGATACGGCGCGACGCCGGCGACCAGGCCGCCTGGCGCCTCGGCGTCGTCGCCGTCGCCGTCGCCGTCGCCGGCGGCATGGCCGATCAGCAAGCGGTCCAGGGCGAAGGCCCAGGTGTAGGCATCGTCGCCGGGCGCGTCGTGGCGGCTGCGGTGGGCGGCGTCGATGCCCCAGCGCGCGCCGGCCTCGCCCAGCCAGGTGCGCAGGCGCTCCAGCCCGGTGCCGTCCAGTCCGGCCTGCTCGGCGATGGCCGGGGTCGCCAGCAGGTCGAGGATCTCGCCCAGGCCGAAGCGCGAGACCGGCAGCGCCAGCAGACGCAGGAACACCTCGGCCAGCGGCTCGGCCGCCAGCGGGCTGACATCGGCCAGGGCATAAGGAATGAAGCCCGGCTGCCCGGCCTGGCCGCCGAACACCGCGGCGATGTGCGGCGCGTAGGGATCGATGTCGGGGGCCAACACGGCGATGTCGCGCGGTTGCAGCGGCGGGTCGAAGCGGCGGCCGGCTTCGGACTGCGGATCGAGCAGGCCCAGCAACTGGTCGTGCAGGACTTGCACTTCGCGCAGGCGGGTGTGGCAGGCGTGCACTTGCAGACTCGCGTCGGCGCGGTCCACCTGTGCGCGCCAGGGGTGCAGGGCGGGCGCACGGCGATGCAGCAGGTCGCGTTGCAGGCGCTGCAACAGGCTGTCGCGGGCCGGGTCGTCGTGGCGGCTGTCTTCCGGGTCGGCGTAGGCGGCGATTTCGCCGGAGGGATGCACCACTTCATAACCGCCCAGCACCGCCATGAAGTCGCGGCCGGCGGCGCCCCAGGCCTGCAGCAGCGGGTTCTCGTCCAGGTCGGCGGCGTCCTCGCCCTGGCGCAGGCGCTCGCCGTAGCTGGCCAGGTCGCCCCAGTACTTGCGCGTCGGCGTGGGCAGGTAGAAGTGCAAGGTGCCGGCCAGGGCCTGGGTGGCGATCACCCGCAGCACGTCGGGCGAGACATTGAGCGTGGCGAAGGCGAACAGGCGCGGCGGCAGGCCCTGCGGCACGGCCGGGCCGTCGGCGGGCACGGCGGCGGAAGGCGAGCGGTCCGGATGGAAGCGCGCCAGGTACTCGTCGATGCGGCGGGCGCGATGGCGGCGGCCGCCGGCCACGCGGCGCCACAGCGCGGCCTGGGCGTCGTCGCGGTCGCGCCCGGCTTCCCAGCCCAGCAGCCAGTCGCGGCGCCAGGCCTGGTATTTCTCGAACAGCCCGGACAGCTCGCCAGCCAGCGACCAGGCCTTGAGCGGGTCATCGCCGTCCAGGTAGCCGCGCAGCGGGGCCAGCGCGGGCTCGCGCAACTGCGCCGGCTGGGCCAGCGCGGCGTAGACCCGCCAGCGCAGGGCGGCGGCGTCCAGATCGTCCTCGGCGCCGGGCACGTTGGCCGCCAGCGCGCGCTGGACGAATTCGCCCGGGGTCAGGAACTCCAGGTTGGCGGCGATGCCGTGGGCCTGGGCCAGGGTGGCTTGCAGCCAGCGGCGCATCGCCGCCTGCGGGATCAGGATGGTGTCCGGCGCCAGCAGCGCCTGCCCGGGCGCGGGCGCGCGCAACTGCTGGGCCAGCAGCCCGGCCAGGACGTCCAGCGCATTGGAGTGGTAGAGGCGGAAATCGGGACGCGCGGACATGGACGACATCTTGCCGGAGGCGACGGGGGAAACCGAGCCACCGATGTGGGGGCAGGGGTAGGGAAGCGAATGCCTGGTTCGTTAAAAGGGACGGTCCGGTGCACGGGAGGAGCAGTTCGCCGCGAAAGCCATCCCCCTGCCCCTCGGCCTGCCCCCCGGCGGGGGGCTATGCAGGGCGGAGGCCGGGTTAAACCGGCTTTAATCCTCCGTGCACACACTGCGCAGCGCCGCCGGGGCCCGCACAACACTGCGTTGCGGGCGCTCGCCGGCCGCCCGCGCCGACTCTGCGACAATGTCCGCGCTGCAACCCCGTTCAGCCAGGCTCAGCCAAGCTGCGCCGTTTTGCAGTAGCGTCCACCCCCGTCTCCCCGGATCTTGCCGCGCATGACGACCGACCCGCCCATCGTCCGCCTGACCGACCTCCGCCTGGACCGCGGCGGACGCAGCGTGCTGCGCGGGATCCATCTGTCGGTGCCGCGCGGCAGCATCGTCGCCGTGCTCGGCCCCTCCGGCAGCGGCAAGTCCACCCTGCTCTCGGCGCTGACCGGCGAGCTGGCCCCGGCGGCCGGCTCGGTGGAGGTGTTCGGCCAGGCCGTGCCGCAGCGCACGCGCGAGCTGCTGGAGCTGCGCAAGGGCATCGGCGTGCTGCTGCAAGGCAACGGCCTGCTGACCGACCTGACCGCGGCGGAGAACGTCGCCCTGCCGCTGCGCGCCCACACCCGCCTGCCCGACCCGCTGATCCGCCGGCTGGTGCTGATGAAGCTGCACGCCGTCGGCCTGGCCGCGGCCGCCGACGCCTACCCGCGCGAGCTCTCCGGCGGCATGGCCCGGCGCGTGGCGCTGGCCCGCGCGCTGGCGCTGGACCCGCCGCTGATGATCTACGACGAACCGCTGACCGGCCTGGACCCCATCGCCTCGGGCGTGGTCATGAGCCTGGTCCGCCGCCTCAACGACACCTTGGGCCTGACCAGCATCGTGGTCACCCACCACGTCCACGAGACCTTGCCGGTGGCCGACCACGCCATCGTCATCGCCAACGGCGGCATCGTCTTCTCCGGCACCCCGGACGCGCTGGAACGCAGCGACGACCCGCTGGTGCGCCAGTTCCTGCGCGGCGAGCCGGACGGCCCGATCGGCTTCGACGCCGCCCCGCGCCACTCGGAGGCCGCTTGATGCCCTTCATGGAAGCCACCCGTTCGCTCGGCCGCGCCGGCCTGTTCTCGCTGGCGGTGCTGCGCGCCTCCCGGCCCAGCCGCGACCTGTTCCGCGAGCTGATTCGCGAAATCTACAAGATCGGCGCACGTTCGCTGCCGATCATCGCCGTTGGCGGCGCGTTCGTCGGTCTTTCGGTCACTCTGCTGGGCTATCGCGCACTCGATACCTACGGCGCGGCCAACCAAGTCAGCGCCATGCTCGGCCTGGGCCTGTACCGCGAACTGGGCCCGGTGCTGACCGCGCTGCTGTTCATCGGCCGCGCCGGCAGCTCGATCGCTGCCGAACTGGGGCTGATGCGCGCCACCGACCAACTCACCGCGCTGGGCCTGATGGCCATCGACCCGGTCGGCAAGGCGGTGGCGCCGCGGTTCTGGGCGGCGGTGCTGTGCGTACCGTTGCTGACCGGCTTCTTCTGCAGCCTGGCGATCTGCGCCAGCTACTTCGAATCGGTGCACGTGATCGGCCTGGAGCCCGGCATCTTCTGGCAGGTGCTCAAGGACAGCGTGGACTTCTTCGACGATTTCCTGATGGCGTTCGTGAAGTCGGCGGTGTTCGGCGCCACCGCGGCGCTGGTGGCGGCCTATGTGGGCTACCACGCCGAGCCGACCATCGAGGGCACCTCGGTGGCGACCACCCGCGCGGTGGTCAACGCTTCGCTGCTGGTGCTGATGTTCAACTTCGTGATGTCGGCGTTCTTGTTCAAGTGAACGCGCCGGCCGGCCATCGCGACAAACCCTAGACAAACCCTAGACAAACCGTTCCCCAGGCCGCGTTGAACCGCGGCGGTTTCATCTCCAAGGTGGTGCCCATGTCCGTCCGCAGTCCCCGCATCGAATTCGCCGTCGGCGCGTTCCTGCTGCTCGCCCTGGCCTCGCTGCTGGTGTTGGCCATCGCCTCCACCAACGGCAAGTTCGGCTTCGGCAGCGACCGCTACGAGGTCATCGCCAAGTTCACCGCAACCGGCGCGCTGCGCCCGAACGCGCCGGTGAAGATCGGCGGCGTGACCGTGGGCCAGGTCGCCGATATCTCGCTGGACAAGAAGTACCGCTCGGTGGTGACCCTGGCCATCGACAAGCGCTACACGCTCTCGGCCGACACCTCCGCGGGCATCTTCACCAGCGGCCTGTTGGGCGAGAGCTATGTCGGCCTGGGCCCGGGCGGCGACCCGGAAGACCTCAAGCCCGGCGACGAGATCTTCATGACCCAGCCGGCGATCGACCTGATCCAACTGGTCGGCAAGTACATGTTCAGCGGCGGGGGCGCACAAGGCGGCAATGCCGGCGCCGCCGGTGCCGCCGCGCCGGCCGACGAGGCCGGCGTCCCCGATTACCTCAAGGGCGAAGCCGCCCCCTCCGACGAGACCAAGCCATGAAGCGCATCCTCACCGCCACCGTCCTCGCCTCGGCCCTGATCGCCGGCGCGCCCAGCCTCGCTTTCGCCCAGGCCACCGCGGCCCCCGGCCAAGCCGCCCCGGCCGCCGGTTCGCCCAGCGCGATGGTCCTGAGCAACAGCACCCGCATCCTGTCCACCCTGGAATCGCGCCGCGCCGAGTTCAGCAAGAACCGCGCCGCGCTGAGCCAGTTCATCACCACCGAGTTCAACCAGGTCTTCGACCGCGACTACGCCGCGCGCCTGGTCCTGGGCACCCACGGCCGCGGCGCCTCCGACGCCGACGTGGCCGCCTTCGCCGACGCCCTGACCGGCAGCCTGATGCAGCGCTACGGATCGGCCCTGCTGGACTTCAACACCCGCCTGCAGGTGCGGATCAAGTCCGAGACCCCGCTGCGCGGCGGCGCCATCGTCAAGGTGTCCAGCGAGTTTCTGCGCCAGGGCGGCGAGCCGGTGCCGGTGGACTACCTGCTGCGCAAGAGCGGCACGCAATGGAAGGTGTTCGACGTGATGGTTGAAGGCGTCAGCTTCGTGCAGACCTTCCGCAACCAGTTCGACACCCCGCTCAACCAGAAGTCCATCGCCCAGGTCGCCGCCGACATCAAGGCCGGCAAGCTGCAGGCGCAGGCGAGCGGCAAGTGATGGCCGGCGCCGCGACGGTCCGCCGCGAGGGCGAGGCGCTGGCGTTCGCCGGCGCGCTCGACCGCGCCGCCGCCGCGGCGCTGTGGCCGCAAGCGCGCGAGCTGGTCCGCGAGGCACGCCGGCTGGACCTGACCCAGGTGGCCTCGGTCGACAGCGCCGGGCTGGCGCTGTTGGCCGAACTGGCCGCGCGCGCGCCCGGCCTGGCCGTGGTCGGCGCGCCGGCCGGCCTGGCCGAGTTGAGCGCGGCCTACCGCTTGGACGAGGCGCTCGGTTTTTCCCGTTGAACGGTCGGGCAAACCCGACCGAAGTCGCACTACGAACTTCGTTGCGGTCGCCGACGCCCACGGACGTGGCCTGGCCGCCCCCCTCGATGTCCCGGAAGACTAGACTGCAACCATGCGCCCCCACGCTCTCTCCATCGCCTTGACTCTCGCCCTGGCCGCAGGCTCGGCCGCGCCCGCGTTCGCGCAGGACGCCGCGGCCGCCGCGGCTGCGGCCGAAACGCTGGCCGAGCCCGCCTTCGAGGCCACTGCGCAGAGCGCGGCTGCGGCCGCCGCCGAAACGCTCGCCGCCGCCCCCGCCGCCGCTTCGGACCACGCGCCCGCGGCGACCTCCGAGGCCGCCGCGCCGGCCAGCGCGCACCCCATCGCCGCCGACGCCGCTCCGGCCGCAGTGCAGACCGAATCGGCCCAAGCTTTGGCCGCCGCCGGGGTCAGCCCGGTGGTGGACGGCGCCGAGCCCGCCCAGGCCGCGGCCGCCGATGCCGCCGCTCGCCCGGTCACGCCCGTCGATGCTGAGGCGCCGCCGGCCGATGCGGCCCTGGCCCAGGCCGATCCGGCCGCGCAACCGCCCGCCGCGATCGACCCGGCCGACCCGCGCACCCAGGCCGAGCGCGATTTCGACGAGCTCTACGGCACGGCTTACAACCCGGTCGCCGACCCCACCCTGCCGGCGCCGGCCAACGTACCCGGCGCCTTCGATCCGTGGGAGAAGTACAACCGCAAGATGCACCGCTTCAATACCGCCGTGGACCGGCGCGTGGCGCGGCCGCTGGCGCGGGCCTACAGCAAGGTGGTGCCGCGGCCGATCCGCCTGGGCGTGAGCAACTTCTTCAACAACCTGGGCCAGCCGGTGTCGGCGCTGAACGCGCTGCTGCAGGGCAAGCCCAAGCAGGCCGCGCAGTCGCTGGGCCGCTTCGCCCTGAACACCACCCTGGGCATCGGCGGCATCTTCGACCCGGCCGGCGACGCCAAGCTGCCCAATCGCAGCGAGGATTTCGGCCAGACCCTGGGCGTGTGGGGCTGGAAGCGCTCGCGCTATGTCGAGCTGCCGTTCTTCGGCCCGCGCACGGTGCGCGACTCCTTCGGCGCGCTGGGCGATGCGCCGCTGAGCCCGCTGCGCCAGATCGATCGCGACCGCATCCGCATCCCGCTGCAGGGCCTGCAATTGGTGGACGTGCGTGCGCAGTTGCTGCCGCTGGACAGCCTGCGCGAGGGCGCCGAGGACGAATACGCCCTGATCCGCGACTCGTGGATGCAGCGCCGCGACTACCAGATCTTCGGCGACCGGATGGACCAGGGCGACGAAGCCCAGTTGCCCGATTACCTGCAGGACGACAGCAACCCCAGCGTGCCGGCCGATGCGATGCCGGTGATGCCGACCGACGGGCCGGGCATCCGCTGAGGCGGCGCCACCACGGCGCCCACGAAAAAGCCCGGGCGCTGGCCCGGGCTTTTTCGTTGCGGCGGCGCGCGGCGCGGCCGTGCGCCGCAGGCCGGCGCTTCAGCGCCCGCCGCCCATCAGGCCCAGCAGGATCAGCAGGAACAAGAACGCGCCCAGCGCGGCGAAGAAGATCTTGACCCAGCTGTAAGGCCGCTCGCCCGCCACCGACCCGGTGTAACCGTTGGCCAGCACCTGGTAGCTGCGCGAGCCATAGGTGTAGCTCACCAGCCATACCGGCACGAGGATGTGCTTGAAGGTGCGGCCGGAGTAGCGCGCGTCGACCTGCAGGTTGCGATGGGTGTCGCCGGGCACCTCGGCTGCGCACAGGCTGCGGGTGGCCTCGTCCATCTGCTCCTGGCTTCGCTCGGAGGCTTGGCGCAGGTCCACCTGGTACCGTTCCACCAACCAGCCGCGCACGAATTCGGGCGAGTACGGTTGCAGGTCCGCGGTGGTCGGGAAGCTGCCGATCTGCGCCAGCAAGCCGGCATGGATACCGACGGTGCCGGGCACCAGCTCGTCGTCGAAGAAGTGCTGGATCGAGCCGGCGGCCGACTCCCAGCGCGTCCTGCGCACCTGCCGGGTCCGGCGTTGGCCGTCCTGGATGTAGCTCTCGGTCTCGTAGTAGTGGTAGCCCGCCTCGGCGGTCCAGCGCGCGCGCACGTTGGCGTCGAAGGTCCAGTACGGCAGGTACACGCCCTTGAGGGTGTCGGTCAGCGCAGCGGTCTTGAGCCGGTTGGGCGCGAACCAGCGGCTGCCGTACCACGTCCGGATCGAGTCGCGCACCTGGCTCTCGCTGATCACGAACGGCAGCAGGCTCTGCGGCGTGATCGCATCGCCCAGCGACTCGTGGGCGATGATCGAGGGCGAGCCGCAGAACTCGCAGCGCTGGGCGACTTTGCCGTCGACGAACACCGAGATCGCGCGGCAGCTCTGGCATTGCACTTCGCGCCGCTGTGGGCCATAGCCGCGCTGCTCCGGCGGGGTCGCGGCCATGCTGTGCAACAAATCGATCGCGCCGCCGTTGCGCGAGCCCGCGAGTTCGCGTACGCCGTCCTTGCTGCGGGTTTCCACGGTCCAACTGCTGGCGCTGACCGGCGCACCGCCGGAGGCGCGCATCAGGCGCTCGATGGTGGCCTGGGCCGCGGCCGGGTCCGGCGGCTGCGCGGCGGCCGCCGCCGCGTCCTCATCCTGTGTGCGCGCGGCTTCGGACTGCGCTTGCTGCGCCAAGGCCTGTTCCAGATCGTGTTCGACGATCTGCGCGCCGCCCTCGCCCGATTGCGCCGGCGTCCACGGCACCACGGTGCCGCAGTATGGGCAGGCCAGCGCTTGCTTGGCCGCATTCCATTGCAGATCCCCGCCGCATTCCGGGCAGGGATGTTTTCCGACGGTGGCGTTGTCCATCAGCCGCGCAGGAATTCTTCGAGCGCGCTCTTGGCGATGCGGGTGGCGTTGCCGATCTTGCGCGCCTTCAGGTCGCCGGCGGCGATGGCGGCCATCACGTCCTCCACCGACACGCCCAGGCTGGCAGCGGCCTGTTCGGGAGTCAGCACGTCCAGGCCGGGCGCGGCGCCGGGCAGCGGCGGCGGCGTCGCGGCCGCCGGGGCGCCGCCCTGGGCCTGCATGCTGCGCATCATTTCCTGGGCGATGCCGAAGCCCACGGCCATCTGCGCGGGCATCGCCGCGGCCGCGCCGGCTTCGCCGCCCTGGCCCATGGCGTGGCCCATCTGGAACTTGACGTAGTCGTTGAGGTTGCCGACCGCGCTCATGCTCGATCGCGCGTCGATGGCCTTCTCCACCTCCGGCGGCACCGATACGTTCTCCAGCACGAAGGCGGTGATCTCGATGCCATACTTGCCGGTCATGGCCGGATTGATCAGCGGCAGCAGCGCTTCGCCCAGCTCGGTGTAGCGCGAAGCCACGTCCAGGGCCGGCACGTTGGCGGTGGCCAGGGCCTCGGTGAACACGCTGACGATGCGCGAGCGCATGGTGTCGGCGAACTCGTCCAGGCGGAAGTTCTGGTCGGTGCCGGCCACTTCCTTGAGGAACTTGGGCGGATCGACGATGCGGAAGTCGTAGGTGCCGAAGGCGCGCAGGCGGACCACGCCGAAGTCGGCGTCGCGCATCATCACCGGGTTGGCCGTGCCCCACTTGTTGCCGGTGAACAGGCGGGTGTTGAGGAAGTAGACATCGCACTTGAACGGCGAGTTGAAGCCGTACTTCCAGCCCAGGATGGTCGACAGGACCGGGATGTTCTCGGTCTTGAGGCTGTGCTTGCCCGGCCCGAACAGGTCGGCGTACTGGCCGGCGGCGACGAACTGCACCTGCTGGCTCTCGCGCACGATCAACTGGGCGCCGTTCTTGATCTCCTTGTCGTCGTCGGGGTAGCGGAAGGAGAGGGTGTCGCGCGAGTCATCGGTCCATTCGATGATCTCCAGCAATTCGCCCTTGATGAATCCCAGAATGCTCATGGTCGGCTCCCGCGCCTGCCTGTAGGTGCGGCGATGATAGAGCACGCGGGCGGACGGCCGGGGCGTGGCGGCGGCAAGCGCGGCGAGGCGCGCTGGCGGCCCGGGCAACGGCGGCCGTGGCTGGCGCGGCAGCGCCGGTGGCACGGCAGCACGGTGGCACGGCAGCACGGTGGGGCGGTGGCGCCGGTGGCAGATCAGCGGCGCCGCAGCGGCGACCGCGATGCCGCGTCCCTGCGCCCCAGGACGCCGCCCGGCCCAGGGCCGCGGCGCCGGCCCGGGCGAGGCCGACCGCGGGACCGGCGGCAACCCACCGCCCGGACGCCCATGTTTCAGCCGCGAAACGCCCGGCCGCGGCGATGACAGAATTGTGCTCGACGTCGTGGCCGCCGGCCCGAAACGACACATGGGGTATCGGTGACGGCCGCGATGGGTGGCACACTCGGCCCCGGACGCCCGTCCCGGGGAACCGCCACAACCTGAATGCTTGACAAACGCGGCCCGCTAGCGCGTCCTATCGGGCGTGCGCCCGGCCCCGAATCGGACGGGTCTCGCGTACTTCAGGGGAGCTTTTGCCAATGATCGTCAACAAATATGACCGGCGTTACAGCCGGCTGTCCGTGGTGAAGCAGGTCTCTGCCGTGGTCGCGCTCGGATGCGCGCTGGCAGCCTGCGGCAAGAAAGAAGACACCGCCCCGGCCACCGACTCAGCGCCCGCGCCCAGCGCGGCCGCGCCGGCGGTGACCGCGCAGAACGCCGTATCGGCCAAGGTCTCGGCGCTGTCGGTCGAGCAACTGGGCGAAGCGGCGCGCAAGGCCTATGTGGAAAACCGCCTGTACGCGCCGGCCGAAGACAATGCAGTGGAGTACTACCTGGCGCTGCGCGAGAAGGCCCCGGCCGATGCCGCCACCTCCAGCGCCCTGACCGACCTGCTGCCGATGACGGTGATCGCCACCGAACAAAGCGTGGGCCGCGAGGATTTCGCCGAAGCCCAGCGCCTGTCGGCCCTGATCGAACGCGCCGACCCCCAGCATCCGGCCCTGGCGCGACTGAAGGCCAGCATCGCCGCCGCCCAGGACGCCGCCGCCCAGCGTGCCATGCAGGAAAAGCTGACCGCCGAGGAGCAGGCCAAGAAGCAGGCCGAGCTGGAAAAGCAGCGCCTGGCCCAGCAGCAGCAGCAACAGCAGCAGGCGGCCCAGCAACTGGCCACCCAGCAGGCCGCCGAACGCCAGGCCGCGACCCAGCGCGCCGCCGAACAGCGGGCGGCCGAGCAACGCGCCGCCGAGCAGCGGGCGGCCGAGCAGCGCGCCGCCGAGGCGGCGCCGCCGCCGCGCGTGGCCGCGCCCACCGCTCCGGCGCCCGCCCCGGCCGCACCGGTCAGCGAGCTGCGCGCGGTTTCCACCCCGGCCCCGCGCTATCCGCCCGAGGCGCTGCGCGCCGGCCAGTCCGGCGAGGTCCAGGTCGAGTTCACCGTCGGCACCGACGGCTCGGTCACCGCCGCGCGCGTGGTCCGCTCCAACCCGGCGCGGGTGTTCGACCGCGAAGCGGTCAACGCCGTGCGCAAGTGGCGCTTCCAGCCGGTGCCCGCGCCGGTCACCACCCGCCGCACCATCGGCTTCAACCCCGGCGGCTGAGTCAGGCCGGGGCGCTCCGGCGGTCCAACGCGCGTCCCAGGAGCCCGGCCCAGGCCGGGCTCTTGCGTATGCGGCCGGCGCGCGGCGGGAGCTGAAGGGCGACGCGCGGCGGCGCCCTCACACACCGCAAGTCGATAAGCAGGCGGGCGGTCTTCGCGCGGCCGGCACGGCTGGCACGGCGCAGGGCAATGGCGGCGCTGAAACGGCAGGGCGAAGACAGCCTTGCGCCAACAGCAGCGCGAAACGACGGCGCCCGGCTCGTGCCGGCCGTCGTCGCGTGCCAGGGGCCGGCGCGCCCCACTTGCGCCGGCCCGGCCAATCAGCCGGCGATCGCCAACTGCTCGTTGTGATAGCGCCGCACCGCCGCGAACCACAGCAGCGCCGCCAGGGCGAAACCGGTGGCCAGGTACACACCCCAGATCTGCGCCGCAATCGCCTCGCCGCGGATGATCTTCAGCAGCATCTGGTTCTGCGCCAGGAACGGCACCGCGAACTGCCACAGCTGGGTCTTGAGCGGATTGACCAGCAGCACGAAGGTCGGGATCAGCGGCATCAGCATCAGCCAGGTGATGTGGCTCTGCGCTTCCTTCAGGCTCTTGGCGGCCGCCGACAGATAGGTCAGCAGCGCAGTGCCGATGAAGGACATCGGCAGCAGCACCAGCAGCATCTTGCCGATCGCCGGCAGGCTCACGTCCAGCATCCGGCCCACCCCGCTGCTCATCTGCGCGCTGAGCTTGAACGCCAGCAGGGTCAGCAGCAGCGACAGCAGGCCGAGCACGCAGGCCGCGGCGATCTTGCCGCTGACGATGGCCCCGCGCGGCGCCGGCGTGGCCAACAGTGGCTCCAGCGACTGGCGCTCGCGCTCGCCGGCGGTGGCGTCGATGATCAGGTAAGCGCCGCCGATGAAGGAGGTCATGATCAGCAGATAGGGCAGCAGCGAGGACAGCACCAGCCCGCGCTTGGCCTCCGGCGTGGCGACGTCGCGATCGCCGACGTTGATCGGCTGGCCGACATTGGTGGCGATGCCGCGCGCCAGCATGCGCAAGGCGCCGACCTGGCGGGAATAGCCTTCCAGCGCAGCGCGCACGCGCCGGCTGGGGATGTCGGCGTCGCGCCGGGTGCTGTCCTGGACGATCTCGATCAGCGCCGGCTGGCCGGCCTTCCACTGCTTGCCGTAGTCGGCGGCGATGATCAGGCCGACATCGTGGTCCTGGCGCTGGATCGCCGCATCCAGGTCGGCCGGCGCGGGGATGGCGACGATGTTCTGGGTGGCCAGGAACTTGACCAGGTTGGGCGCGTGCTCGGCGCCGCGCACCGGCACCCGCAGCTCGCTGTCGAGCTGGGTGCGGGCGCGGTTCTCGGCCACTGCGCCCAGGCCCAGCATCAGCAGCGGATACAGCAGCGGTCCGAGCAGCAGGGCCATGGCCAGGGTGCGGCGGTCGCGGCCGATGTCGCGCAACTCCTTGCGCAGCACCGACCACAGTGCGGAGACAGTGCGGTTCATGCGTGCAGGCCCTCCTCGCTGCCGATCGCCTTGACGAAGGCGTCTTCCAGGTTGCTTTCGCCGGTCTGTTCGCGCAGCTCGTCGGCGGTGCCGGCGGCCACCACTTGGCCCTTGGCGATGATCACGATGCGGTCGCAGAGCGCAGCCACCTCCTGCATGATGTGGCTGGAGAAGATCACGCAGCGCCCCTCCTCGCGCAGGCCGCGCAGGAAGCCGCGCATCGCGCGCGTGGTCATCACGTCCAGGCCGTTGGTGGGCTCGTCCAGGATCACGTTGCGCGGGTCGTGCACCAGCGCCCGGGCGATCGCGGTCTTGGTGCGCTGGCCTTGCGAGAAGCCCTCGGTCTGGCGGTCGAGTATCTCGTCCATGTCCAGCGCCTGCGACAGCGCCCGGGTGCGCTGGTCGATCTGCGCGCGCGACAGGCCGTGCAGCTCGCCGAAGTAGGCGATGTTCTCGCGCGCGGTCAGGCGCTTATAGACTCCGCGCGCATCGGGCAGCACGCCCAGCGCGCGCCGCACCGTGGCCGGATCGCGGCGCGCGTCCACCCCGTCCACGCGCACCTCGCCGCGATCGGGCTGCATCAGCGTGTAGAGCATGCGCAGAGTGGTGGTCTTGCCGGCGCCGTTGGGCCCCAGCAGGCCGGTGATCTGGCCATCGTGCGCCTGGAAATCGACGCCTTGCACGGCGGCGACCGTCCCGGTCTTGGTCTTGAAGGATTTGTGCAGGTCGTGGGCGGTGATCATGGCTTCCACACGGGATTCGGGATTGGGGATCAGGGATTGGCAAAGGCGGTGCATCGGGCAGGGCGGGCTCTGCGAATCCCCACTCCCCAATCCCGATTCCCGGCCTTCAGGGCTCCCACCCATTGAAGGAAACGAACGGCGGCACGTAGCCCAGGCTGTCCAGGCAGCGCGCGTCGAGTTTCTTGGCGTCGGCGCCTTCCAGGAACTGGCCCAGCAGCTTGGGCGTGCAGCCCACGCGCACGGTGTTGTGGCCTTGGCCGCGCAGGACCAGGTGGCGGGCGTTGGGCAGATGCTTGGCCACTTGCTCGCCGTAGCGCGGCGGAGTGACCGGATCGAGTTCGCCGGACAGCAGCAAGGCCGGCACCGGGGTCTTCAGCGGCTGGTGGAAGTCGGCCGGGCGGCGGCCGGTGGGCCAGACCTTGCACTGCGCCTGCAACACGCGCTGCAAGCCATCGCCGAGCACGGTGCCGGCGTCGGCCGGGTCGGCGCGGAACAGATCGGCGTCCTCGGCGCAGATCACCGAAAGCTGCATGCCATGGTTGATCGATTCGCCGAGTTGGTCGCCGAGCATGCGCGAGAGCGACATCAGCGGCGCGTAGCGGCCCTGGTCGGCCTCGTTGAGCACCAGCGGCAACAGCGCGGCGGCTTCGGGCTGGTAGGAGAACATGCGGGTGAGAGCGGCGACGTGGCCGGCAGTGGCGGCCTCTCGCCGCTGCTCGCCGGTGTTGGGGTCGCGGTAATCGACCTGCACCGGCGCGGCTTCCAGCCGGGTCATGAGCTGGCGCAGTTGTTCGCGCGGGTCGGCGCCGAAACGCTCGCGGCAGGCCGGCACCTGCTGGCAGAGCTTGAACTGCTCGCTCAAGGCCTTGTCCAGGTTGGCGGCGTGCTCGGTGCCCAACACCAGTTCGTTGGGCACTACGCCGTCGAGCACGATCGCGCGGGTGTGCGGCGCGTAACGGCGGGCGTATTGCTGGGCCACGCGGGTGCCGTAGGACACGCCGACCAGGTTGATGCGGGCCGCGCCGATGGCCTGGCGCACCGCGTCCAGGTCGGCGATGGCGTCGGTGGTGGTGAAGTGGCGCGCATCCACGCTCAGGCCCTGGGCGCAACGGCGCGCGGCTTCGGTCATCTCCGCGTCCTGGGCGGCCTGGTCGGCGGCGGGGTCGGGTTCCTCGCCGCGGCACACCAGCGGGTTGGACTTGCCGGTGCCGCGCTGGTCCACCAGGACCACGTGGCGATGCTTGCGCACCTCGCGGAAGGCACCGTCGAGCGAAGGCCAGGACTCCACCGCCGCCTGGCCCGGCCCGCCGGCGAGGAAGAACACCGGGTCCTCGGCCAGGCCGGCCTCATCGGTCGCTGGCAGCCAGGCCAGATTGAGCTCGATGCTGCGGCCCTTGGGCTCGGCGTGGTTTTCCGGTACCCGGAAGCGGGCGCACTGGGCGGCGATGATGCCGGCCGAATACGGCGAGGACAGCGAGCACGGAGTGAATTCGATGCTGCCGTAGCGGCGCTTGACCGAGGGCTGGGCCTGGCCGCCATCGCCGCAGCCGGCCAGCACGGCCAGCGCCAGCGCCGCGGCCAGCGCGGCGGCCGCGCGCCGTGAGTGCCGAAGGAAGAAGTTCGAGTGCATGAAGAGTCCGTTTCCGCGAGGCGAGTGCGCCTTCAAGGATGACAGACTGCGGGGAAGGGAAGGATGTGACCCAGCGAAGAAGTGCTTCCCCGGCCCCTTCCGAAGCCCCGCTCCCACCGGCGGGACGGCGCGAGCCGCGAGCGCTGGCGGCGCGGGCAGGGGGTCGCGGCTTGCGCCGCGCCTACGGGCGGGCCGGGGGGCCGGCCTACCCGCCCCGGGCCGCCCTCACTTCGAGGAGACGTACTTTTCCCTGCGGATCTGCGGCACCGCCAGTCCGGCGGCCTTCAAGGCCTCGAAGCAGGCATCGACCATGTTCGGATTGCCGCACAGGTACGCGATGTCGCTCGCCGCATCCGGCCCGAACTCGCCCAGGAACTGCTGCACATAGCCATGGCGCACATCCGGATGCGGATCGGCCGGCAGCTCGCGCGAGAAGCACGGCACGAAACGGAAACCCGGCACCCGCTCGGCGAAGGCGCGGAACTCGTCGCCGTACAACAGCTCCGCCGGCGTGCGCGCGCCGAACAGCAGCACCACCTCGATGCCGCGCTCGCAGATCTGGGTTTCCAGTTGCGGCAGCATGGCCCGGTACGGGGTCACGCCGGTACCGGTGGCGATCAGCAGATAGCGCCGGTTGGCGTCGCCGGGCATCAGGCAGAAGCGGCCGAACGGCCCGCTGGCCTGCACGCTTTCGCCGATGGCCAGGCCCTCGAACAGCGCGGTGGCCGAGCCGCCGGGCACGTAGCTGACCGCGATTTCCACCGCCTCGCCCGGGCCGAGGGCGTGGTCGTGGATGGTGGCCAGCGAATAGCTGCGCTTGGTCGCCGTGCCGTCGGCGTAGTGGAAATGGACCTGGATGAACTGGCCGGGGATGTAGTCCAGGGGCTCGCCGTCGTCGCGCAGGAACACGTAGTGGCCGACGGTGGGCGCCAGCATGCGGCGCGAAACGAGCTTGAGCGGGAATTGCTTCATGGGGGCGGGGGTCTCGGC
>CBIFVU010000041.1:0-22954 GCA_966185905.1 uncultured Lysobacter sp. | reverse complement strand
GCTCGGGAGGCATCGGGGAACCTGGACGATGCGGCCCGCAGGCGCGCGCATCAAGCCGGCCGCGACCGCACCGGCGGATCGGTGCGTTCCATGCCGACGGCGGCGGAAGGCCGGCACGCGGCTGGACAGCGGCCGAGGACAGTGCGGCGGTAGCGGATCGGCGCCGCGCCTGCGCCCAACGCCGGGCAGCGCGCGCAGCCGCGGGCGGGCGCAAGCCCCGGTCCGACCGGCCGGGCCCATCGGTGCCCACCTTGCCGCTCCTGCCGGTTCGACCGCGCAGATCGACGCCGGCGGCTGCGCGGCGGGCGCTGGATCGCCTGCAAAAGCGCCTTTCTGCGGGTTCCGAGTCGGCCGGGCGAGGACTGAACGCAACCCAGCGTTGCCGCAGCGGCCCTGGCGCGAGCGCGGACGACTGCTCACACTGTGCGCCTGCCCGCCCGCGTGCGCTGTCCGGCACCTCCGCGCGGGCGTCCTGTGCCGCAATCCACGCCGTGCCGCGCGACCGGTCGCGATGCCCCGGAGCGCTTGTGCGCGATCCGCGCGGCGTCGCGTGCCGGCTGCCCTGCCCCTCTCCCTGCCGCCCTCGCCCGAGCCTCCATGAACGCCAGCACCGCCACCGCCGCCTCCCGTTCGCTCTGGCATGGGCGCGCCTGGGTGCTGGCCGGCATCGTGCTGTCGGCCTTCAACCTGCGCACCGCGGTCACCTCGCTGACGCCGCTGCTGGACGCGATCGGCAGCGAGTTCCAGTTCGGCGCCACCATGACCGGCGTGTTCGGCATGGTCCCGACCGCAGCGTTCGCCCTGTTCGGCGTGGCCACGCCGGCGCTGGCCCACCGCATCGGCCTGGAGCGCGCGGCCCTGCTGGCGATGGCCGCGGCGGCGCTGGGCCTGCTGGCGCGCGGCGCGGTCGCCGACACCGGGCAGTTGCTGGCGGCCAATGCGCTGGCGCTGGCCGGCATGGGCATCGGCAACGTGGTGCTGCCGCCGCTGGTGAAGCGCTATTTCGCCGATCGGGTGGGCACCATCAGCACCGCCTACATCACCGTGCTGCAGCTGGGCACCATCCTGCCGGCGCTGACCGCGGTGCCGTTGGCGCAGCAGGCCGGCTGGCGCACCTCGCTGGCGTCCTGGTCGCTGGTCGCGGCGGCGGCGGCGCTGCCGTGGATCGCGGTGCTGTGGATGGAAGCGCGCGGCCGCTCGGCACAGGCGCGCGAGCTGGCGCAAGCGCACGATCGCGCGGTGCGTCCTGGCGACGAGGCGCCCGAGCTGGCAGCGCAGGCGCCGGCCGCGCGCGGCCGGGTGTGGCGCTCGCCGGTGGCCTGGGGCATGACGCTGATGTTCGGCATGACCTCGCTGACGACCTATTCGATGTTCACCTGGCTGCCCAAGCTGTTGATCGAAGCCGGCGGCAGTCCCTCGCTGGGCGGGGCGATGGTGGCGCTGTTCTCCACCCTGGGCCTGGTCAGCGCGCTGTGCATGCCGATGCTGGCGGTGCGCGTGGCCAACCCCTTTCCGATCGTGCTGGCCTGCGTGGCCGCCTATCTGGCCGGTTTCGCCGGGTTGCTGCTGGCGCCGATGCACGGCACCTTCCTGTGGGTGGCGCTGATCGGCCTGGGGCCGAGCACCTTCCCGCTGTCGCTGACCCTGATCAACCTGCGCACGCGCACCCCTGGCGGTTCGGCGGCGCTGTCGGGCTTCATGCAAGGCCTGGGCTATACGCTCAGCTGCCTGGGTCCGCTGTTGTTCGGCTGGCTGCACGAGCTGACCCACGGATGGCTGTGGCCGTTCGCGATGCTCGTCGCCTGCCTGGTGGTGCTGGTCGTCGGCGGTCGCATGGCGTGTCGGCCGCGCTATCTCGAAGACACCTGGTAAGGCGCCGCATCGCGGCCGCCCGCGCGCGCCGCCCAGGCGCGCAGCGCGCGTTTTTCGTTCATGTGACTGAAACATTCGGCGCGCTCGGCGCACCGCGGCGCCAGACTGGAAGCGTTGGCACAAATCGCCGCGCGCGCGAGCGCCGGTTTCCGGAAAAGGATCACGTAAACGCCGCAGGTGCTCACCACAATGATCGGACGGGATCCATACGCGGCCTTGACGGATAGTCATCCGAAGGAGACGTTCGATGCACCTGCAACCCCTCGCCGCAGCCCTGGGCTGCACGCTGCTGTTGTGTTCGGCCACCGCCGCGGCGGCCGAGCGCCCCAGCGCCGACGCGCTGCGCTTCGAGTTCGAGCGCAGCAGCGCCCTGATCGCCGCCCAGGCCCAGCGCGCGCCCTACCCTGAGTATTTCCGCCGCGCCTACGCGCGCTATCCCAACCTGCCCGAAGGCGCGCTGGAGGCCATCGCCTACGCCGAAACCGGCTGGACCCACGTGGCGCCCGAGGCGCAAGACCCGCACGACCTGCACATGCCGCGCTCCTATGGCGTGATGGGCCTGTACCACGGCGGCGGTTTCGCCGACCAGGTCGGCGAGGGCGCGCGCTTGATCGGGCGCACCGCCCGGCAGGTGATCGACGAGCCGGAGGCCAACATCCTCGCCGCCGCCGCCCTGCTCGACCGCGCGCTCGCCGCCGGCCAGCCGGACCGCCGCAGCCGCGCGCTGGCCCGCACCGAGGACCTGGCCGCGCCGCTGGCCCGCTACGCCGGCTATGGCGCCGGCAACGGCGGCATAGCCGACTATGCGCGCCAGAGTTTCGCCTACGAGGTGTTGCAGACCCTGCAGCGCGGCGTCGATGCGCAGGGCGTGCGCATTGCGCCGCGGCCCGTGTCGCTGGAGCGCGCGTTCGGCCCGGCGCAACTGCGCAAGCTGCGTGCGCCGGCCCTGCTGATGCGCGCCGGCGAGGACCAGGTGCAGCTGAATCCGTCGTTGGCCGCCGATCTGTCGCGGCCGGCGGCGCCGGCCACGGACGTCGGCATCCAGGCGGTGGATTTCGGCGAGGCGATCTGGAATCCGGCCAGTTCCAGCAACTACAGCACCTCTTCCAACCAGGCCAGCGCGGTGATCATGCACACCATGGAGGGCTCCTACGCCGGCGCCATTTCCTGGTTCCAGAACCCCAGCGCGCAGGTCTCGGCGCATTATCTGATCCGCAAGTCCGACGGCCAGATCACCCAGATGGTGCGCGAATACCACCAGGCCTGGCACGCCAAGAACCACAACTACTACACCATCGGCATCGAGCACGACGGCCGCGCCGCCGACGCCGGCAATTGGTCGGCGGCGATGGTCAACGCCTCCGCGCGCCTGACCAAGAGCATCTGCGCGCGACGCGGGGTCAACTGCGCCAGCGCCTGGCAGGGTCCGGGTTACGACACTTGGCACCTGGTGCCCGACAGCGTGCGGGTCAAGGGCCACGGCATGCTCAGCGGCAACGAGAACCGCTACGACCCAGGCAAGTACTTCCCCTGGTCGAACTACTACAGCCTGATCAACGGCGGCGGCGGCACGCCCAATCCGCCCGGCAAGTACTGGGTGGATACCTTCGCCAACGCCACCGGATACAAGTGGCCGTCCACCCTGACCCCGGTGGGCACGCTCTATCAGGGCACCCACTACGTCTATTGCAAAGCCTGGGGCCAGGAAGTGCGGGTCGGCGATTCGTACAACCACTATTGGCTCAAGACCGACCTGGACGTCGGCCCGGCCGGGGCCTGGGTATCGGCCTACTACCTCAGCCGCTGGGGCAACGACGAAGCCCGCGACAACGCCGGCGCAGTCATTCCCGACTGCTGATCGCCCGCCCGCCGCGCGGCTTCGGCCGCGTTCGCGGCGCCGGCGCGCTGCCTCCACGGGCGAGCGCGCCGGCGCCTTCCACGAACCCCACCTGCGGATCGCCGATGAAACGCCAGATGCTGCTGTGCGAGCGGGTCATGTACGTGGATCGCCATACCCCCTTCGTCATCGTCCAGGCCGCGCGCATCCGCGGCCGCCTCGACCCCGCGCGCCTGCGCGCGGCGCTGGCGGCGGTGCAGCGCCGCCATCCGATGCTGCGCTGCGCGGTGATCGACGGCGAGCGGCCCCAGTTCGTGCTGGAGACCGCGCCCGAGCCGCCGCCGCTGCGCCTGGTCGAGCGCGAGGACGAGCGCCATTGGCAGCGCGAATCGGCGCACGAGCGCGAAACCGCGTTCGCGGTCGAGCGGGCGCCGTTGATGCGTGCGGCATGGCTGCAAGGCCGCGATGCGCAGGGCGAGGTCGGCGAGTTGCTGTTGTCGTGCCATCACGCCATCTGCGACGGCATGTCGATGCTGATCCTGCTGCGCGAAGTGCTGGCGGTGTGCGAGCGGCCGGACCTGGCATTGGATCGGCTGCAAGGCTGCAACCGCCTGGAGGACATCCTGCCGCCGCAGGTGCTGGCCGATCCGCGCCTGCGCCGCAGCGCGGCCTGGAAGGCGGCGCTGTTCCGCCTGTACTTCGCCGTGCGCCGGCGCCGCCCGCCGGTGCCGCAAGGACGCTTCCACGTGTTGCACTGGAAATTGCCGCGCGAGGCCACCGCGGCCCTGGCCGAACGCGCCCGCGCCGAGGGCGTGACCGTGTTCGCCGCGCTGGGCGTGGCCTTCGCCATGGCCTTCCGCAGCGTGCGCGGCCCGCGGTCGCACGCCAAGATCTTCGCGCCGGTGGACATCCGCAAGTTCCTGCCGCGCATCGGCGCCGACGGCCTGTTCTCCGCCGCGCCCGGCGCGATCGTCGCGCTGGATCTGCGCCGTCCGCCGGAACAGATCGACGATGCCGGCTTCTGGGAGCTGGCGCGCCGGTTCAAGGCGCGCTTGAACCAGCGCGTGGAGCGGTTGGCGCGCAACGTGCCCGAATACTTCATCGGCCTGGAACGGCTGCACGGCATTTTCGACCAGTTCATCGCCGAGCGCCGCTCGGAGCTGGACGCCTTCGACACCACCTTGTCCAACGTCGGCCGCATCCAGATCCGCCAGGACTACGAGGGCTTCCGGGTGGAAACGGTGTTCAGTCCGAGCGTTCGCCTGCCCTGGCGCAGCACCACGGCGGTGCTGTCCTCCGGCTATGCCGGCGAGTTGGATTTCGCTTTCAGCTGCAACGAGGCCTCGCTGGCCCTGGCCGATGCCGAGCGCGTGCGCGAGGTGGCGATGCGGCTGCTGGTCGAACGCGGGCGCGCGCCGCTGCCCGCTACCGCCGCCGCGCCGGCGCAGGCGGCGGCATGAGCGCGTTGCCCGCAGGCCCCACCGCAGCGGTGCCGCTCGCTGCGGCGCGCACGGCGCCGGCCGCGCCCGCGCTGGCGGCGCGCGACCCCGCCGCGGCCGCCGCGCCGGTCGATCCCGATGCCTTCGGCGTGGTGGTGGTGCTGTGGCAGCCCGATGTCTCGCACCTGATCCACCTGGACGACGCGCGCGCGCTGTGCCGCCACGTGGTCGCGGTGGACAACTCGCCCGAGGCCGACGAAGCCCTGCATGCGCGGCTGCGCGCGGCCGGGGTGGAGGTGCTGTTCAACGCCAACCGCGGCGGCGTTTCCGGCGCCTACAACCGCGGCGTGGAGGCCTTGTTCGCGCGCGGCTGCCAAGTCGCCTTCCTGCTCGACCAGGACTCGCGCCTGGGCGCGGGTTTCTTCGAGGGCATGATGCGCGCCTGCGCGCGCACCGGCCAGGACGCCTTCATCCTCGGGCCCAAGGTATTCGAGGCGAACCTGGGCCGCTACTTGCCGGTGTTCTCGCCGCAGGGGCGGATGCCGCGGCCGGAACGCATCGATGCGCTCGGCGAGGGCCTGGTGCCGACCTTGTTCGTGATCTCCTCCGGTTCGGCGGTCTCGGCCGCGGCCTATCGCCGCCTGGGCGCGTTCCGCGAGGACTATTTCATCGAGTATGTGGACATCGAGTACGGCCTGCGCGCCACCCGCGAGGGCGTGCCGGTGTTCGTCAACGCCGCCGTGGAGTTGCGCCAGCAGGTCGGGCGTTTCGTCAAGCGCGGGATCTTCTCCACCAGCAACCACGTTGCCTGGCGCCGCTACTACGCATCGCGCAACGCGGTGCACGCGCTGCGCTCGAACGCGCGGCGTTGGTCGATCCACTGGCTGGTAGAGCTGCTGACCCTGCACCAACTGTTGTGCGTGTGGGTGAGCGAGGAGCAGAAGCTGCGCAAGACCGTGGCCATCGCGGTCGGCTATTGGGACGGGCTGCGCGGCCGGCTGGGGCCGTTCGAGCAGCGCCATCCGCGGGTGGCGGCGTTCTGCGGCGGCGCGCGCGGCACCGAACCACCGCCGGAACTGCCCTTGATCGAGTGAACGCCACGGCGCCGGCCGGGCCGGCGACATGCCTGGGCCGGGCCGGACGGCGGGGCCTCAGAACGCGTCGCTGCCCGGGCGCAGGTCGATGCCGAGCGCGGCGGCGACCGCGCGCATGTTCTCGTCGTCGCGGCGCAGGGCGATCCAGCCGGCATAGGCGTCGCCGCCGGTGTCGCGGTTCCACAGGGTGTAGCCGTGCTCGCGCAGGCGGTCGTAGGCGGTGGCCATCAGCGCCGGCACGTCGGTGGCGTCGAGGAAATCCTCGTCGGAAGGGTCTTCCACGCCCCAGTCCAGGCGCAGGTTCCAGCGCGCGGCCAACTGGTCGATGGCGTCGACGAAGCTGCCGGTGTCCTTCCAGTCCACGAAGTAACCCGAGACCCAGTCGATGGCCTGCTGCAAGGTGTCGGCCGGGTCGGCGCCGGGATCGGCCTCGATCGCCTCACGGTAGCGGGCGAACTGCTGCAGCGCGGTCTCCTCGTCGCCGGGATTGACCAGCAGCAGCAATTGCCAGGCCAGCCCTTCCTCGTCGAACTCGGTGTCCTGGTCGTCGGCGAAGTCGTAGCCATCGTCTTCGTAGTCGGCTTCGTTGTCGGGGGCGCTCATGGCGGCCGGCTCCTGGCGGGGGCAGGCCATGGTGCGGCATGACCGGCGCGGCTGGGAAGCGCGGCGGAGAGCGCCGGGCGCGACGGCCAGCGCCGGCGGGCGCGCGGCAACGAAAAAGCCCGGCTTGCGCCGGGCTTTTCGAGCTTCCCGCGGACGGGAAGCGGGTTCAACGCAGGACCGTCCGGCTCAGAGCGCCTGGACCTGGTCGGCCTGCAGGCCCTTCTGGCCCTGGGTCACGACGAAGGAGACCTTCTGGCCTTCCTGCAGGCTCTTGAAGCCCGTGCCCTGGATCGCGCGGAAGTGCACGAACACATCGTCGCCGCTCTCGCGGGAGATGAAGCCAAAGCCCTTGGCATCGTTGAACCACTTGACGGTACCGACCTCACGATCAGCCATTTTGCTAACTCCTTGAAACGTAGTGTTGGAATGCCGCTTCGCGGCGTTGAGCTGGTCGCAAGGAGGAAGCGAGGTGGAACGATGGAGTGGATCTGTGGATCGTCGATCTACGGCATCGGGTCACGACCTACGGTGACCCTTGACTAACTCAGCACGCACACCGTAGTGGCGCGGCCGGGGAAAATCAATCGGCTGACGCTACCGACGTTCAGTCCTTTCAGCGATCCGGCTCACGGTTCGGCGGCCTGGTGGGAGATGGCAGCCCCGGCAGGCCCCTTCACAGGGTCCGGGCCGATGCGCTTAGTCGATTGATTTTCTTGGCTTTAGTCGCTTTTGGCGATGGCTGCGGAGGGCCGCAGGCGCTCCCGCGGCCGCTGAACGGGGTTCAGCGATGCCGCCCGGCCGGCGCCGACGACCGCCGCGGATTTCCGGGCGGACGGCACACCCCGGCGCCCGGGGGCAGCCCAGCGGGGCGGCGCAGGAGGGGCCGGAGCAGTCCGGCCGGGGCGGCCCGCGTGGGCAGACAGAACGCAGGCCCCAGGCCGCCAGGGCTCCCCCCTGCTCGAGGTGCCATAGCTGGCGGCGGAAACCGACCGCGCGCGCCGCCCCAGTTCGCGGGGCGCTCGGCAGGCGCCCGGTCTCCGATACGCGCAGCGGCGCCGGCCGCGCTCAACCGCCTTCGCCGCTGTCGGCGTCGGCCTGGGCCTGGGCGCGGCGCCAGATACCGTACTCGGCGCGGTTGAGGCGGAAGGACTGCAGGGCGAACGCGGCCGCGCCGCGGTCGGCGGCGCTGCTGCGCGGGTCGGCGGCGATCGCCAGCAGCGCGTCCTTGATCCGGTCGCTGCGCAGGCCGGCGCCCTGCACCCCGGCGATGGCCTTGGCCCGCACTTGCGGCGAAGGGTCCAGGATGGCCCGGTGCAGCGCGTCTTCGGTGCGCGCGCCGTCGTCCCATTGCGCCAGTTGCAGCACCGCCTGGGCGCGCACCTCCGGGTCGGCATGGGCGGCCAGGGCCTCCAGTTGCGCGATCACCGGCGCGGCGTCCTCGCTGGGCAGGGTCGCCGGCACCAGCATCGCCACCAGGGCGGCGGTGCGTTGCGGATCGCCGCCGCGCTGGAGTTTGTCCAGCAGCGCCTGCCGCACCTCGCCGCGCTCCAGCGAGTAGGCGCCGAGCAGGGCCAGCGCATCGCGCTCGTCTTCCGGCCGGGTGCTGGCGCTCAGCGACAAGGCGAAGCGCAGCACATCCTCGCCGCCGACCGCGGTCAGCAGCGCCAGCAGCTCACCGCGCACGGCCGGGTCGCCGGCGGCGCGGTAGCGTTGCAGCAAGGTTTGCAGGAAGGCCGGATCGCGGCTGGCGCGCTCGCGCTGGGACTGGAAATCGGCGGCGGGCGCGTGCGACGACGACCGACCAACACCGGCAGCGGGCAGCGCAGCCGCGCCCGGGCCGGCCGGCGCTGCGTCGGCGACGGCCGGCGCCACGGCTGCGTCCGCGGCGGGCCGGACGCGCCCGGCGACATAGGCGCCACCGGCCATGGCCCCAACCAGGGCCGAGACCACGGCGACCGATGCAAGCTTGGCGAAGGACATCGAAAAGTCCGCAGACGGGCCAGTGGCGAGGATAGCGCCGCGCACGCCGGCCAGGACGCGCGCCGCCGGCGCCGGCCGGCGGCGCGAGCCGGTTCAGCAGTTCGGCGCGACCCGACCGTCGGAACCGGTGTAGGTATAGGCATCGGGGATGAAGCGCCCGCTGCCGATCCGGTTCCACAGGTTGCTGGTGCCGTAGGTGCCGGTGACGCTGGTGCCGGTGGTCTGGCACTGGATGGTGACCTGGGCGCCGTCGGCCAGGCTGCCGACGATGGAATAGGTGGTGCCCGGGCCGGAGCGCACATTCAACGGCGTGCCGTTGGTGTTGACCGTGCCGCTGGCGCCGCCGCTGGTGCCGCAGCTGTTGCGGCTGGTGTAGCTGCGGCTGCCGAAGTAGTAGATGCCGGTGCCGTTGAACTTGATCCGCTGGGCCGAGCCGTTGAGGCGTTCTTCGAAATGCAGGTGCGGGCCGGTCGAGCCGCCGGTGGTGCCGACCGTGCCGATCAGCCGGCCCATCGCCACTTTCTGCCCCACCGAGACGGCGAAGGTGTTCAGGTGCGCGTACAGCGTGGTCCAGCCGCCGCCGTGGTCGATCACCACGTACTTGCCGTAGCTGGTGCTGCCCAGGTTGCGCACCACCGTGACCGTGCCGGCCGCGGCGGCGACCACGTTGTCGCCTTCGTCATTGGCGCGGTTGAAGTCCACCGAGTTCTGCGGGCTGTGGTTGGTGCGGGTCTGTCCTTCCCATACTTGGCCGCAGGGAAAGGGCATCTGGAAGGTCGGCGCGGCCTGCGCCGCGGTGGCGAACAAGGAAGCGAAGGCCAGCAGGCCCAGGGCGCTGTGGCGGCGGGTGCGGTGGTCGATCACGGTCGTGGCTCCGGGTGGGTGGCCGCCGCGCGGCGGCCGGGGCGGCAAGGGCGATCAGTGCACGATCTGCACATCGTCCAGGTACAGGTTCACGTCGTAGGCGGTCTGCTCGCGCAGGAACCAGACCGCGTCCAGGCGCACGCCGGCGGCGTCGATCTGGCCGTTGCTGGCGCCGGCCCAGGCGTTCCATTGGGCCGGGTCGTCGAGCTTCCATTCCAGGTAGGTCCACTGGCCGGTCGGGATGGCGCGCTCGATGCCGCGCTCGGTACCGTCGCTGTCGTCGATGCCGACCGAAACGCGCAGGCCGCTGGCGCCGGTGTAGATCCAGAAACCGATCCGGCCGCCGCTGCGCACCAGTTCGATGTTGTTGGCCGGGGTGCCGCCGCCGGAGAGCAGGCGCACGGCCCAGGCACTGGCCACCGCCGGGTCGTCCTTGAGCAGCACCCGCAAGGAGCAGGCGCCGTTGCGGCGGGTGCCGCAGTCCTGCTGCGCGAGCGAAGCGGTGGACACGCCGACGGTGCTGCCGGAGAAGGTCGGCGCGCTGCCGAAGCGGCCGACGCCGCTCTCGAAGCTGTCCAGCACCACGCTGCCGCCCGGGCCGGGGCCGCCGTCGTTGGCGAGGAAGGCGTTGCGCAGGCCGCCGGGAGCGTTGTTGGCGTTGAAGTAGTGATTGGCGATCCAGCGCCAGTCGCGGCCGTGGTTGGCGGCCCAGCGCTGGGTGCCCCATTGGCTCATGCCGCGGCCGTGGCCGAAGCAGCCGCGGCCGCGGCCGACCTCGTCGCTGAGGCAGGGCCAGTTGTTGCGCGGCGAGCCGTTGCGGCCGTTGCCGCAGCTCAGGTCGGTATTGCTGCAGGACAGGCCGTCGCTGGGATCGTCCCAGGCATTGTTCTCCGAGGAGTATTCGCTGAACGCGGCGCTGCGGCCGTCGCGGGTCAGCAGCACGCCGCGGGTGGCCGCGGCCGCGGCGACGGTGGCCGAAACGCTGTCGCTGCTGAAGGCCTGGCACGAGGTGCTGGCGCAGATGTCGTAGCGGCTGTTGACCGGATGGGCGACGTAATAGGCCGCGTAGCTGCGGTAGGCGACCGCGCCGGCGGCGAGCGAATCGGCGTCCCAGGACGGAATCCATTCTTCGTCCAGGCCGCGGCCGACGTAGTCCTCGAAGGCATAGACCGATACGCCGCTGCAACTGCGTCCCGAACAGCCGGTGCCGACGCGGATGCTGGACGGCACCGGGACATTGGCCGATTGCGCCGCCAGTCGCGCGGCCAGCGCGCGCGCATCGGGGCGGGACGGATCCAGGGCCGGCTCGGCCTCGGCCCGGGCAAGGTCGGCGCGCGCGGCCTCCGGCACCACCGGGCGCTGCTGGTCCTCGCGCTGGCGCGCGCGCTGCTGCACGTGGCGACGGTCGATGGCTTGTGCGCCGCTGCCCGGTTCCAGATCGAGGATCAGGTGGCGGCTGTCGTTGAGCAGCGGCAGCCCCTGCAAGCGTTGCGCGCGATGGCCGGGGGCCTGCACGGTCAAGTCCAGCGTCGCCGGCAGGCCGGGCTCGGCCGGCGCCGCGGGCAAGGCCGCGGACAACTCGAAATAGCCGGCTGCATCGGTGCGTGCGTGCTCGCCGCGGCTGCCGCGCACCTGCGCGTCGGCCAAGGGTCGCCCGCTGGCGCGGTCGTAGACATGTCCGCTGACGATGGCGCAGCGCGCGCAGGCGGCGGCTTTGAGCGCGAGCAGGTCGAGCGCTTCGGAAGGCGCGCTCGGCGCCAGCCAGACCGTGGTCGGCAACGGCTGGGCGGCATCGATGCGCAGCGGCGTGCGCAGGCTGTCGTGGCCAGCGGCGGTGATCACCAATTCATACTCGCCCGGCGCCAGCGTGGCCAGGCGCTGGCCGTCGGCGGTGGTGCGCAGTTCCTGCAAGCGCGCGCCCTGGCTGCGCGCCAGCACCAGCAGATTGGCCTCCAGGGTGCGGCCATCGACGCTGTCGCGCACGCGCACGCTCACAGCGCGCGCCTGGCTGGCGGCCGGCGCCTGGGCCGGCGCGGGCGCTGCCGCTGCCGATGCCGATGCCCATGCCGGCGCAGCGCCGAAGGTGCTGTGCAGCCAGTGCGCGGAGGCGCCCGCGGCCAGCAGCAGGGCCAGCCCGGCCAGCCAGGTCGGTACGCGGCGGCGCTCGTCCGAGCCGTGCGCGCCCGGACCGTGCGCGCCCCAAGGCGCGCTCGCGCTGCAACCATCGGCCCGCTGCGCGCCGGCAGCCGCGACGGCGGCGGCGGCGATGGCGGAGGGATCAGAACCGGGACGGGACATGCGGCCCCCTTCGAAAGCGCCGGCGCGATCGCCGGCGCGGTTGGCGGAACATCGGGCCGGGTGCGTTCGCGGCGAGCTCGCGCAGGCCGGCGATCGCGGGCTCGGGCTGGGCCGGGATGAGCGCGGCGGACGCGCGGGCCGTGCGGGAGGAGGCCCGCGCGCCGCCGTGCGCTCAATGCCGGGCTTGCACGTCGTCCATGTAGAGGTTGACGTCGTAGGCGGTCTGGGCGCGGTAGAACCAGACCGCATCCAGCTTGACCGTGGACGCGGTGATCGCGCCGTTGGCGCCGCCGACCCAGGCGTCCCATTGCGCCGCATCGTCCAGGCGCCATTCCAGGTAGGTCCAGGTGTTGGCCGGGATCGCGCGCGCGATCGAGCGCTCGGTGCCGTCGCTGTCGTCGATGCCGACCGCCGCGCTCATGCCGGTGGCGCCGGTGTAGACCCAGAACCCGACCCGGCCGTTGGCGCGAGTCATCGCAGCATTGCTGCCCGGGTTGCCGCCGCCGGAAAGCAGGCGCACCGCCCAGTTCGCGCTGGTGGCGGTGTTGTCCTTGAGCAGCACTCGCAGCGAGCACTGGCCGTTCTTGCGGGTGGTGCAGTTGCGCTCGGCCAGCGAGGCGGTGGAGATGCCGGTGGTGCTGCCCGAGTACGCCGGCGAGCTGTCGAAATGCCCGACGGAGCTTTCGAAGCTGTCGATCACCCCGCCGCCCGAGCTGCCGGGGTTGAGCAGGTTGTAGTAGCGCGCCCAGTCCCAGTTGATGCCGGGATCGGTATGGGTCTGGCTGCTGTAGTGCTGGTGGCCCTTGACCTTGACGCTGGTGGACAGGACGTTGATGCCGCTGCTGGCCGGGCCCTTGTAGGCGCTGGCGCAGCTGATCGCGCTGTAGCGCGCGCAGAAGTGCCGGGTCAGCGCGGCGGAGGCGTTGTACATCGCCGCGGTGTACCAACTGGCGTTGTTGACGAAGCCTTCGTGCTCGATGCCCAGGGTGGTCTTGTTGTGCACGCCGACGTGGTGGGCGGCGCGGCTCTCGCGCACCATCTGGGTGATCTGGCCGTCGGAGCTGCGGATCAGGTAGTGCGCGCTGACGCTGTAAGGGTTGTTCTGGAACCAGGAAATGCTGCCGGCGTAGTAGCCCTGCATGGTGTGCAGGGTGACTGAGTCGTAGGAGGTGCGGGTGGAGTGGTAGGGCGAGGCCACCCACAGGGCCGGGCCGTAGTCGGTGCTCTTGGTGTCGGCCGTGTCCAGCGCCGGCGCTTGCAAGGTTTCGGTCAGCGGATCGATGATGAAGCCGGCGTCGGCGTCCAGGCGCCCGGCCTGCACGCGGTCGCGGTCGGCGTCCAGGCGCACGAAGGGCGCGCGCAACTGCACCAGCCGGTGCGCGTCGAAGGCGCGCTCCCACGACACCGGGCGCTCGGGCACGAGGATGCCGCGGTCGTTGACGCCCTTGTCCAGCGCCATCAGCACGTCGAAGGCGAAGCTGGCGCGGGCGTAGCTCTGGATCGCGCTCTTGTCGGCGCCGCGGGCGAAGCCGGCATAGCGCTCCAGCGCGGCGCGCGCGTCTTCGGGCGCGGCCGACTTGGCGGCCACGCCGGCGCCGCCGGCGCGCAGTTCGCGATCCAGCAGCGCGGCGGCGGCAAGAATGTTGGTAGCCGGCTCGTTGCGCACGCGCGCGGCCGGCACGCCGAGCAGGCGCGCGCCCTCGCCGACCTGGTCGGCGAAGCCCTCGCCCTGGTACAGGCCCATCACGCCGTAGGAGCTCGGCATGTGCTGGTGCGCCCGGTCCTGGCCAGCGTGGTCGGGCACCAGGTGCTGCCAGCGGCTCATCACATAAGCCACCGACTCCAGGGTGCCGGCCGGGATCGAGGGATAGCGCGCATAAGCCTGGCGGAAGTAATCCTGGAACAAGGCGCGGTCCACCCGCTCCAGCGGCTCTTGCCACTGCAGGCGCTGCTCCAGCGCGCGGTCGGCCGGCGCGGCGTCGGCGGCGTTGGCGGCCACCGGCGCGAGCGCGGCCAGCGCGCAGCACAGGCCCAGCGACAGGCGCGAGCGCCACGGCGCGCGCAGCGCCGGCACCGCATCGGAATATTCGTTCATATTCGATTCCCCAATGAGAATTAAAAATTCCCGCGCCGCCCTTGTACTGCATTTGCCTGACACGCAAGTGCGATCGGCAGGGGCGGGCGGGGTCGATGTGCGAATCCGCGACTGCGATCACCGCGGGAGTGCGTGCTGCGGCTGCTCCTGGCCGCGGCGCCGCGTCGGTACGGTGCGGCGCGTCATGAGGCCATCGCCGGCACGCTAGCGTCACGCTGGGGCCGACCCGAGTCGTGCGCGAACCGCCAAGCAGGTCCGCTTGGGAATGGAACGGCTTGGCGGAGAACGGCTTGGCGGAGCGCCAGCGAACCGGCCGCCCGCCCCGGCCCGGCCCGGCCGTGTTGCCGCGCCCGAGCTGGCCTGCCCGGATTGGTCCACCCGATCAGCCCTGCACGATCAGCCCTGCCCGATCAGCCCAGCCGCCTCGGCCCAGCCGGGTCGGCCCGTCCGCTGCGCTCATCCGCAGCGCCTGCGCCTGCCCGGGCACCGGCCCACGGAGCGCTCCTCCGCGTCGGGCGGCCGAACGCCGCTGCGCCCGGGCCCACCGCTGCCTGGGCCACGTTCGGCCTGCCGCTCATCGCTCCAGCGCGCACGTTCGTCCTGCGCCGCGGCGTTCCTAGGGTTTGCCCCACTAGCAAAATGAACAGGGCGTTCTAGTGTGCTTGGCTCGGGACGCGCAGGCGTCGAGCCACGGCATCAGTCAGGAGCATCCATGAGCGGCAACGGTATCGGTGGGGTCAGTTGGCAGACGTTCCGGCACCTGCCGCCGGAAGATCAGCAGGCCATCCGCAACGCAGCGGCGCAGCAACCCGCGCAGGTCCAGGCCGAACCGGTGGCCGAACCCGCACCGCCTCCGCCGCCCCCGCCGCCGGCCAAGCCGGCCGATGCCAAGACCCCGGAAGAGGCGGTGCGCTCGATCAACGCCCAGCCGCTGCCGCGCCAGGACGACCTGGCCGGCATGCCCGGCCCGGTGTTCGAATCGGCCTACCGCCCGCGCGTGACCGAGTTCACCACCGCCCGGCGCGAAGACGCCCAGGCCGCGCTGGACCGCATGGAGCCGCAACGGGCCGACTTCCGCGATCTCGGCCTCAACGGCGCCACCGCCAACATGGAATACGAGAGCGCGCGCGAGTCCTTCAACAGCAACCCCTACGTCAAGGAGTTGCAGCGCATCGTCACCGAGGCCACCGACCGGCCCGACCAAGTGCCGGCCTACCTGACCAACCCCGACGGCCCGGTCGGCCCGAGCGCCGTGGCCGACCTGCAGATCGACAGCGTGCGCACCGCGCTGGGCACGCTCGGCGTGCAGTTGCCGGAAAACCCGACCCCGGAGCAGATCGCCTCCGGCTATGAACTGCTGGGCACGATGCCGCAGGACGTGCTGTCCTACGCCATCAACCCCGGCATGTCGGTGACCTACAGCGCGCCGGTGGCCGGCGCGGGCACGCCGTCGTTCATCCCGGTGCGCGCCAATGCCGACGTGGTGGTGGAGGGCAAGACCGAGCTGTCCAACGTGCAGACCGGCGTGGACTTCCAGCAGACCCAGCAGTTCAAGGCCTCGGTGCAGGTGCACGGCGAGGCCGGGGTGGAAGTCGGCAAGACCCCGCTGAACAAGCTCTACAAGGTCGCCACGCTGCTCGGCCGCGTATCCGACCAGACCAAGGAAATGATCGAGGGCTCGCCGTTGCTGCGCAACGTCGTCAAGGGCCTGCCGATCTCCGGCCACGTGGTCGGTTTCGAGGGCACGCGCCTGAGCTACGAGGCCACCGTCACCCCGCAGCAGGGCACGCGCCTGGACAACGGCGACATGACCGCCATGCCCAATCCGCTCGACCCGATGGCCATGCCCGAAGGCACCTCGGTGCTGATGCGCGGGCAGAACCTGACCGGCTCGGACTTCGCCCTGAACTACAAGTCCATCGTCGGCATCGGCGGCACCCACACTGAACTCGACGGCGCCGGCTTCGGCGTGCGCAAGCTCGAAGGCCAGGTGGTGGAGGTCTACGCCGGCCCGATGGAAACGGTGGAGAACGCGACCATGTTCGGCCTGGGCAAGGTCGGCTCGTACTCGATCGGCCTGAGCGTGGAGACCAGCGCGGAGAGCCGCTCGCTGCAGACCGCGCGCATCGACCTGTCCACTGCCGAAGGCCAGCAGGCCTACCAGGCCTTCATGAGCGGCGGCCGGGTGCCGGACTGGAACCCGCCGGGCGTGCAGCGCTCGGGCACCACCGAGGTGTTCAACGCCGAACACGCCGCGCGCCTGGGCATCGACGCGGGCCCGATCTCGCTGGGCGTGGGCAACAGCAGCCAGCTCACCATCACCCGCAATGTCTGGCAGGACGGCACGGTCGACCAGACCAACAGCTACCAGTCCGCCGGCGGCATGACCACCGATGTGCAGTTCCAGGTCGGCGCCGACGGCAAGCCGGTCAAGGATTCCACCGAGTGGACCATGGTGCTGGCCGACACCGACCCGGCGCTGGCCTCCTATTTCAATGCCGCCTATCGCCCCGACCAGCCCAACAAGGACTTCGACGGCGGCCAGCACCTGCAGTTCACCTTCAGCGATTCGGAGCTGATGGAACTGCGCGATCGCGCCCGCGACAGCGTGGCCACCCTCGGCGGCGCCGAGCATGGCCGCCAGCGCCTGGCCGACCTGGACGCCGGCCGCACCTGGCCGGGCATCCCGGACGTGACCGAGCAGATCGCCCTGGCCAAGACGCCCGACGAAGTGTTCGCGGTGATCTCGCGCGGCAACAACACCGGCTTCGTCGGCGAGGACTTCCTCGGCATGACCCTGGTGGGCGAGGGCAAGCTCGAAGCGCTGCCTGGCCAGTTCCAGATCAAGGACGCCGGCTGAGCGCTGCCGCCGCTGGCGAAAGCGGCGCGGCCCCCGGCCGCCGCCGTGCCCACGACGCCCGGCCTGGCCGGGCGTCGTTGGTTTTGGCCAGGGCGCGGGCAGCGCAGGCCGGCAGCCGCGGCCGCCGGCGCGCGCGGCTCACACCGGCGGCGGGTTGCGCTCGGCGAAGCCGGCCTGGTGCCAGTAGGGATAAGCCTTGTCGCGCGCGCTGGCCGCGTCCAGCCGGGCGATCTGTTCGGCGCTGAGGTTCCAGCCCACCGCGCCCAGGTTCTGCCGCAACTGCTCCTCGGTGCGCGCACCGATCACCACCGTAGCCACGGTGGGCCGCTGCAGCAGCCAGTTCAGCGCGATCTGCGGCACGCTCTTGCCGGTTTCCGCGGCGACCGCATCGAGCGCCTCGACCACGCGATAGAGGTACTCGTTCTCCACCGGCGGGCCCTTGTCGGCGGTGGCGTGCAGGCGACTGGTCTGCGGCAGCGGCTGGCCGCGGCGGAGCTTGCCGGTCAACCGGCCCCAACCCAGCGGGCTCCAGACCACCGCGCCCACGCCTTGGTCCAGGCCCAGCGGCATCAGCTCCCACTCGTAGTCGCGGCCGATCAACGAGTAATAGGCTTGATGGGCGACGTAGCGAGTCCAGCCGTGGCGCTCGGCGGCGGCCAAGGATTTCATCAGGTGCCAGCCGGAGAAGTTGGACACCCCCAGGTAACGCAGTTTGCCGGCCCGGACCAAGCCGTCCAGGGTCGAGAGCGTTTCCTCCACCGGGGTGCGCGCATCGAAGCCGTGCAACTGGAACAGGTCGATGTAGTCCGTGCCCAGGCGCTGCAGCGCGGCGTCGACGCTGCGCAGCAAGTGCTGGCGCGAGGAGCCGACTTGGTTCTCGCCCGGTCCGGAACGGAAGGTGGCCTTGGTCGAGATCAGGTAACTGTCGCGCGCGCGGCCCTTGAGCGCTTGGCCGAGGATGGATTCGGCGGCACCGGCCGAATAGATGTCGGCGCTGTCGAACAGGCTCACCCCGGCGTCCAGCGCGATGTCGAGCAGGCGGCGCGCTTCGGCCACGTCGGTCTGGCCCCAGGCCTTGAAGAACTCGCCCTGGCCGCCGAAGGTACCGGTGCCGAAACTGAGCGCCGGCACGCGCAAGCCGGATGCGCCGAGATATCGATGTTCCATGCCGCACTCCCGATGGATTGGAAGCCGATTGCACGCCATCGCGCGCGCCGGCTCAAGCGCGGGCCGCGGGACACTGCGTCCCGCCTCGCCCGCGCCGGGCGCGGAAGCCTCAGCGCGCGCGGAACTTCACATCCGAGGGTTTGACCGCCGCCAGGGTCTGCACCGTCGCGCCGAGCAAGCCGCTGTGCGGATCGCGCGCGATCACCACCAGGCTGCCGCTGTGCTGGTTGGCCACGATCAGGTGGCGGCCGTCCGGGGCCAGCGCGAACTCGCGCGGGCCGCGGCCTTCGCTGCTGCGCCGCTGCAGCAGCGAGAGGCGGCCGTCGGCCGGGTCCACCGCGTACACCACGATGTGGTTGTCCTCGCCGCGGTTGCTGGCGTAGAGGAAGCGCCCGTCGGCCGACAGGTGCACCGCCGCGGCGGCGGCCTCGCGCCCCTGCGGGTCCAGCGCCAGGGTCTGGACGATGCGCAGGCGGCCGTCGGCGTGCGCCAGCACCGCGACTTCGCCGCTCATCTCCAGGCTCAGGTAAGCGTGGCGTCCATCGGCGGCGAACACCAAGTGGCGCGGGCCGCTGCCCGGCGGCAGTTGCAGGAACGGTTCCTGCGCCGCGAGCAGCGGACGCTCGGCGCTGCGCGCCGGATCGTAGCGATAGGCATGGACGCGGTCCGCGCCGAGGTCGGCGGCGAACACGTGGCGGCCATCCGGCGCCGACACCGCGGCATGCACATGCGGGCCTTGCTGGCGTTTCGGATCGGCCTGGCTGGCGCGATGGCTGAGCACCTGCACCCCGGCCTGCAAACGCCCGCGCGCGTCGATCGGCAACACCGCTAGGCTGCCGCCGGGCGAGACCGCGCCGGAGTAGTTGGACACGAACAGATAGCGGCCATCGCCGCTGAGACTGGCGTGGGCCGGATCGTCGCCCAGGCTGTTGGCGCGCGACAGCGGCCGCGAGCGGCCTTCGCCGTGGGCCAGGGCGAAGCTGCTGGCGCGGCCGACCGGATCGGGCGAGGCCGGGCCGTTTTCGTTGACCGCGAACAACCAGCGTCCGTCGGCGGAGAGCGTGAGCCAGGAAGGATTGTCGGTGGCGATCACTTCCAGCGGTTCGGGCTGGATCCGGCCTTGTCCGGGATCGAAGCGATACCGGCCGATGCCGCGGCATTCGCCGCCGGTGTAGCAGCCCACCAGCAACTCGACCCGCGCCTGTCCGCGTGGCGCGCGCTCGGCCTGCGCGCTTGGCGCGGATGCGAAGGACAGGGTCATGGCGAGGCTCCAGGCAAGCAAGGGGGATCGCAGGGCCATCGTGGCTCCGTGGCGTGGCGCAGACGCCGATCCTGCCCCACGGCGCGGGCCGGGCCAAGCCAGGAGGCGGCCGCGAGCGCGCTGACGGCGGATGCGGCGGAATGGCGCAAAACCGGCGACGGCCGAGCGCGATGCGCGCCGGACGCCGCCTCGCCCGCGCGGCCCGCTCCAGCGGGCTCTCCACGCGCAGCCCCGCCGAGAGCAGGCCCTCTGCACCGCGCAGGCATCGCGACTCACGGCCGATACGCGAACTCGACCTCGACCTGCGCGGTCACCTCGCCGCCCTGCTCGGGCGCATCGGCCGCATAGTTGTAGGCGCGCGCGCCGTACTGGCGCGCAGTCGGCGCCTGCGGCGCCCACCACGGGCGCTCGTCCAGCACCTTGACCGCGATCGCCGCGCCCAACCGCCAGCCCAGTTCGCCGGCCAGGGTCTGCGCGCGCCGCCGTGCGTCCTGCACCGCCTGCCGCTGCGCCTGGGCGGTGTAGTCCGGCAGGCGTTCGGACAAGGGCAGGATGCGCTCGAACGGTTCGATCCCCGACTCGGCCAGACGCTGCTGCAAGGCGGCGACCGCTTCGGCGCCGCGCACACGCACCACCATGCGGGTATCGAAACGGTAGCCGGCAGGCCCGCCGGAGGCCTCCAGCCGACGCAGCCGCGGCGCGTCCTGGCTGGCATCGGCCAGCGCCGCTCCGGCCGCGCGCACCGCCGCCTGTGCCGCGGCCACCGCCGGCAGATGGCGCTCGCGCGCGCTGCGCGCATCGGCGGCCGGGGTGCTCACATCGAAGGCCAGCTCGAACAGGTCCGGCAGGTAGGCCACGCGGCCGAAACCGATCACCCGCAGGCGCTGCTTGAGCGCCGAGGCCGGGGCGGCCGCGGTTTCGGCCTCGAGCCGGGCGGCGCCCGGCGGGTGCGTGGGCGCGGAGTGAACCGGTGCGGAGTGCCTGGGCGCGGATGCCGCGGCCGGTGTCGCGTCGGACGCTGGCGGCTGGGCCTGGGCGATGCCGGACAGGGCCAGGACCAGCGAGGCCATGCCTCCGGCGGCTTGTGCCGCGCCGTTCACGGCAATCTCCCGTTCAACGGCGGCCCGCGGCGACGCCCGCTGCAGCGCCACGGCCGCGGCAGCGCCCGCCGCAGCGGCCGGTGGGCCAGCGCCGGAGCGTTCTGCATCTTGGCGCTTCGGCCTTCCATCCCGGCGATTCTGCGTCGCCCGCGCCGCGCTGTCGACGCCGCCACCGATGCCCTCGCCCGCTTGGGCCGCTGCGCGCGCCCGCGTATCCTAGGCGCGCCGCGGCGCCGCCGCGCATCCGCCCGTCCCTGCAAGAGCGCCACCATGACCGACACCCCGCCCGACCGCCTCTCCAACGATCCGCGCAGCCCCTTCTACGATCCTTCGGTGCTCGAGCGCGGCATCGGCGTGCGCTTCAACGGCGTGGAGCGCTCCAACGTCGAGGAATACTGCATCAGCGAAGGCTGGGTGCGGCTGCCGGTCGGCAAGTCGCTGGACCGCCGCGGCAACCCGATGACGATGAAGGCCAACGGCACCGTCGAGGCCTGGTTCCTCACCCCGGCCGCCGACGCCGAGTAAGCCGCAGCGACCGCGCGGCGCCGGCGAGGCGCCGTCCCGCCGGCTCGCCGGGCGCCCTTGCGATGGGCGCCCGCGCTGCGGTTCAGGACGCCTGCGCCGCCTCCGGCCGCGCCCGCGACAGACCCAGGCCGAAGTACAGCAACACCAGCAGGCCGAGGAAAGCCGGCCCCACGATCAAGGCCACCCGGGTATCGGGGAAGTAGGCCATCAGGCCGATGACCAGCACCAGGAAGGCCAGCGCGGCCCACGAGGCCAGCGGATACAGCGGCATGCGGAAGGCCAGCGCGGCCCGCTCCGGCGCGCCCAGGCCGGCGCGGAAACGCATGTGCGCCACCAGGATCACGCCCCAGGTCCAGATCGCGCCGAAGGTGGCGATCGAAGTCGCCCACACGAACACCTTGGCCGGCGCCAGGTAGTTGGCCGCCACGCCGATCAGCAGCGCCACCACCGACACCAGGATCGCCGCGCGCGGCACGCCGCCGCGCGAGGTGCGCGCGAAGCCGGCCGGCGCCTGCTTCTGCTGGGCCAGGTTGTAGAGCATGCGGCCGGTGCTGAAGATGCCGCCGTTGCACGAGGACAGCGCCGCGGTCAGGACCACGAAATTGATCAGGCCGGCGGCCTCGCGGATGCCCAGGCGCTGGAAGGTCAGCACGAACGGACTGCCGGTGGTGCCCAGCTGGTTCCAGGGATACAGCGACAGGATCACGAACAAGGCGCCGACATAGAAGATCACGATGCGCCAGAACACCGAGTTGATCGCATCGGGGATGGACTTGGCCGGGTTGGCCGCCTCGCCCGCGGTCAGGCCGATCATCTCCACGCCCAGATAGGCGAACATCACCATTTGCAGCGACATCAGCACGCCCTGCAGGCCGTTGGGGAAGAAGCCGCCGTGCGCCCACAGGTTGGAGATGCCGATGGCGACCCCGTCGTTGCCGAAGCCGAACACGATCATCGCCAGGCCTGCCAGGATCAGGCTGACGATGGTCACCACCTTGATCATGGCGAACCAGAACTCGAACTCGCCGTAGGCCTTGACCGTGATCAGGTTGACCGAGCCCATCGCCACCAGCGCGGCCAGCGCCCAGGCCCATTGCGGCGAGCCGGGGAACCACAGCTGCATGTACAGGCCGACCGCGGTGATCTCGGCCACGCAGGTCACCAGCCACAGGAACCAGTAATTCCAGCCGGTCAGGAAGCCGGCCAACGGGCCGATGTAGTCGCGCGCGTAGCGGCTGAACGAGCCGGCGACCGGGTTGTGCACGGCCATCTCGCCCAGGGCGCGCATGATGATGAAGATCGCCGCGCCGCCGAGCAGGTAGGCCAGCAGGATGCCGGGGCCGGCGAGCTTGATCGCATTGGCCGAGCCCAGGAACAGGCCGACGCCGATCGCCGCGCCCAGCGCCATCAGGCGGATGTGGCGTTCGCTCAGGCCACGGTGAAGTTGCTGCGGGTCGTTGGCCATCCGCTCGGGCTCCGGCTGCGGCCAGGCGCGACGGTCGCGCTGGGTTCAACGCGACCGGGCCGGGACCGGCGAAGCATACCCCGGCGGGGCCGGGGCGATGGGGAGGCCCTCACTCTGGCCGTCTCTCGCACTCGGGTCCTCATTCCACCCTCTCCCGCAAGCGGGCCCTCACCCCAACCCTCTCCCGCAAGCGGGAGAGGGGGCCGAGCCGCGGCGGTCGGCTGGATTCGCATTGTCTGCATGCAAGGGCGGCGCTGAGCGTGGGGCGCTTGGGGCGTGGCCTGTGGCGCTTGGCGCTTGGCGCTTGGCGATTGGCGATTGGCGATTGGCGCTCGGCGCTGGGTACTGGGTACTGGGTACTGGATGCTGGGTGCTGGGTGCTGGGTGCTTGGCGATTGGCGCTGGGGCATTGGGCGCCTGACGCTTGGCATTCCGCACCCCGAACTCCGAACTCCGAACTCCGAACTCCGAACTCCGAACTCCGAACTCCGAAC
>CBIFVU010000040.1:0-23169 GCA_966185905.1 uncultured Lysobacter sp. | reverse complement strand
GGGTACCGCCGGCCGGCTTGACCCCGATCTCCTGGATGCGGCCCTGCGCGTCGCGAAATATCCCACGTTTGCATAAGAGCAAGTCGCCGCATGCGCCCCGGCGTAGACGCGCATTAATTTCATGCTTTAACGGAGCAACGAACACAAGGTTGCAACAGCATCCGCCCCGAAATTATCTGCTCCAGACACAAGAAGAATGGAAACCCACTCAACTTCGGCCCACCCACGCGCAGCCAATCTCACATCAGATCACATATTTCCAATTCTTTTCCTGGTCGCTTGATGCTCATTAATTGCCGCCCTATCTCCCTCTTCAGAGGGGTCGGCAACCGAAATGAATCTATCAATCTCCACAATCGCATCGGAATAATTTTCCTCCCGAACCAAGCAATGCACTAGCCCAGAGGATGCCAGCCCGTCGGCCGGCCTCAAATCCACTAATTTCATGAAAGCCCGTTTCGCCAGAAGCCAGTCCTCTGAGCGCGTGGCGATACCTGCCAAAAGCAGCCAGATTCGAGCATCTCGCGGCTGATCCGACGCTAGCGCGAGCAAACAAGATCGCGCCGCATCCATATCACCACCTTCAAGCATTCTCTTGGCGTCTTCAATTTCCATAAACCGTACTGCTTCGACCTTGAGTCATCGGTGTACCGCTTCGCGCTCATAACCACCTCCGCTTAAGCCAGCTTATGGCTGCGAGATGTCTACCTGGGCGACTCATTCCTCACTAAAGTAGTTGTCTATAAAGAGGGGCAGCCGATAACTCGCAATATTGGCCATAACTCTCGGGGAAAGCATCGGCCCGCCATCAAAACTAGATTGAAAATGCCCGCACCAGAAAACTCCTTGATGATCCTCCGACAGTTCAATCATTGACTCTCGGAATGGCGCCAATTGCCCCAGCAAAAAATCCAATCCCTGCTCCAAAGATGGCCAATTTGGTTGAAACCCCGCCTCACTCTCACCGCTATATGCCCAGAATGGACGCAATTTTCTTCCGTTCGGACCAACCAAATCACCTGATGATCTTGTTGGACTCAAACGCATTCGCCGCGTGATTTCAGCCGGATTCAAGCCATCGCCGAAGAACCTAAGTTCGACGGTATAAATGTGATTCAACGGATCAACATTCGTATTCATGGCACTACCGCGTTCGCGGGAATGGTTGGCCACAGCAGCGGGAAGAGCGACGGTATCATGCGCACACACCGATAAACAACGTAGGCAGTTCCACCAGCCACCACAATCGTGGCGGCTTTTTTGCAGGAATCTCCACAGGTTGTTGAAGGTGCCGGCGGTGGCGGCGGCGGACCATCACACTTTCCGCCCGTTGGCGAACCACGACTCACCCACTCCGCATACGCCTCCGCAATTTCCTCTTTGTCCGCGTCTGGATTTCCAGGCTGCTTCCAGCATTTATGGAACCACCGTTGAAACTCTCGATCATTGAAACCAAACCATCTATCGCCCTTGTGCCACCCCAGAGGATCGATGAAGTTCAGTGGCTGACTCCCCACATATCCATAAGTGGTCGCACCGCCTTCAAGTCCAATCGGGTCACTCTGTACATAGCGCCCGGTGCCCGGCTCGTAATCCCGGAAGTAGTTGTAATTCAGCCCCGACGCCGCGTCATACCACTGCCCCGGAAACCGCATATCCAACACGAACGCAGCCCCATCCTGATCCGGATCCTGGTTCGGCACGCTGTTGCCGAAGGCCTCCCCCTTCGCATCCCAGGCCCAGACTGCGACATTGCGCGCCGGGTCGATCACCGCGCGCGGGGTGCCCAGGTGGTCGACCTAGAGGTAATGCAGTTTCTGCGCCGCGGGCGGCGCCGGCCAGTAGTCCGGCCGGGGTGTCGTCCATCCACACGGTCTGCTGCAACGGCACGCCGCTGCCGCTGTAGTCGCCGACCCAACGGCCGGCTTCGTCGTACAGGCTCACTCTATCGGGGGGCCGCAGGAAGGAAGATAGCCCCGGCCAAGCGCTCCGCGCGGCCCCCGTCCCTCCGCACCGGCTTATAGCTCCAAAAAACAACAACATCGCACTTTCCGAGAATTTCCGGAATGTTGGAATATCGTTCCGAGAGCCTGACCCGCTGCCGGAACGATTGCCCACGCCTTATCGTCGAATACCCAATAAAGCCGTGCCCAACCGATATTATTTCCGCCGGCAAAGGGCAGGATCGATAATTATCGCCAAAATCCAGATATCGCTCCACGCGGAATTTAACTGCCCCGCTCTGCGCCTCAGGAAGCGAGCTCCTAGCAACAGAAAGCGGCGCAACCCCAGAGTAATCCAACTTGAATTCTATAGTTGCATCGCCGGCCTTCAAGTCCACTTCCGGCACTGCCGTCAAAATGAAGTCCGAATCAGCCGCAACCGCATTGCTTGAAATTAAAGAAAACAAGAATAAAAAGAAAGTTCTCACGCGCCCTCCGGTCATTAAAAATTGCACTCGATCGGATCAATCTCACGCCTGCTTCTATTTTGCTCGATTTGCTTTATTCGATTATCTATATACTTGACGCAAGTATAACCTTCGAATTTCCTTGCCTGCCTCAAGCATTCGAGCTCCGCGGCGGTTCCCGTCAATTCAAGCGCTTGTTTCTGAGCCCCCCCAAAAAGAGAGATGCCTTTCCCCTTGTTCGCTGGAATAGAACAAAATTCCATGATGCGACTGTGCCGCTGTAGTCGCCGACCCAGTGGCCGGCTTCGTCGTACAGGCTCAACACACTCGCCGGGCCGCTGGCGCTGTCGGCGCGCGCGACGCGTTCGCCGCGGGCGTTGTAGCGGTAGCTCGCTTTGACCAGGCCGGCTTGCTTGACCTGGCTCAGGCGGTCGTCGGCGTTGTAGATGAACTCGCGCGCGGCGCCGCCGATGTGGGCGGTGTTGCCGATTGCGTCGCAGCCGCGGGCGATGCCGGCCACCGCGCCCAGGCGGTGGCTGTCGGCCGGATAGCTGTAGGCCTTGGTGCAAACACCGTTTGCTAACTGACGCGGCTACCCATCAATTAATACATTGCGACCCAGACACAACAGTTAACTTTTTAGCTCAGACAGGCTTCGGCTCACCATTTTATAGGGTCTCCCCTGCCATCCACGAGAGTTAATTCACCCAGCAATTTTTTTACAAAGTCCTCGGCCAGTTCTCGTGCCTGAGCCGCATCGATACCGAATATTTCAGCATCTTGCTTAAGCAAAGCTGGCACATGCACTCTGCAGCAGTAATCATCCTCACCTTCAGTCCGCCGGGGCTCTGATATCCGAAGGAAGAAAGGCTCAAGCCGGCTTTCTCGCTTCAAGAACGCTTGAATTTCCAGAGAAGAGGTGGTCATGGTCAATTGTTCCATACATCAAGGGGCGGCATAGGCCGGCCAGCCAAACAGGCAGCATAGCGTTCTGCGGCTTGTGCAAAGCATCGCCTGCCAGCTGCTTTACCTCGTAACCTTGAAACACCTCGGCAGGGCAGCCAAGATCGTTCTCATCGTGCGCTTCTTCGCCTTGCGGACCGATCGAAACGACCCCTTGGCCGGTGAAAATATCGAATCCCCGTTCGTTTCCGCAGACCGGGCCCGCCTCGCCGTATGCAGCGCAAGCGCGCCGCACTGAAGTCCTTGCGCCGGAACCGGCATATCCGCCGGCGACACCGTTGCCAGCGGAACCTTCAAGCGCGCGACCCTCGCTGCTGCAGCTCGGAGGGCCCAAATATCACGAACGGGCCGAAGCTCGTCGGATTCCAGGCTGGGCGCGCGCCCTTTTCGCCGATCATGCCCGTGCCTTGGGTCCTCGGCAATCGTGCCCGCAACCCATCGCCCAGACTGAGAAAATCGCGCCGGAGCCATCGAATACGCCAGTGGCTTGACGCCGCTTCAGGCCTTGCAGGCAGGGAGGGAACCTTCCACCGCCAGCCGCGGATTCCTTCGCGTCAATGCGACACCGCGCCCGGCGGCCCGGGTCGAAGCCGGCCCCGGCACCGGCACCGAAGCCGCAAGCACACATCCAGGCGCCAGGACAGAGGACCCAAGCCCAGAAACGAACAGGCCGGCGCAGCGGCCGGCCTGGAAGCATCGAATGCGAAAGTGCGGCCTCACCGCACTTCCGCCACCTCCACCCCGTCCAGCCCCTGCGCCAGCGTGCGCGCATCGCCGCCCTGGGCCAGCTTGATCCGCAGACGCACCTCGTTCTGCGAGTCGGCGTAGCGCAGCGCGTCCTCGTAGCTGATCTCGCCGGCCTGGTACAGCTCGAACAGCGCCTGGTCGAAGGTCTTCATGCCCAACTGGGTGGAGTCCTTCATCAGCTCCTTGAGCTTGTGCACTTCGCCGTCGCGGATGTAGTCCTGCGCCAGCGGGGTGCCGAGCAGGATCTCCATCGCCACTCGCCGGCCCTTGCCGTCCGGAGTCGGGATCAACTGCTGTGCGACCACGCCCTTGAGGTTGAGCGAGAGGTCCATCAGCAGTTGCTGGCGGCGATCCTCGGGGAAGAAGTTGATGATGCGGTCCATCGCCTGGTTGGCGTTGTTGGCGTGCAGGGTGCACAGCACCAGGTGGCCGGTTTCGGCGAAGGCGATGGCGTGGTCCATGCCTTCGCGGGTGCGCACCTCGCCGATCATGATCACGTCCGGCGCCTGGCGCAGGGTGTTCTTCAGCGCGGCGTCCCAGCTGTCGGTGTCGATGCCGACCTCGCGCTGGGTGATGATGCAGCCCTCGTGCTGGTGCACGAATTCGATCGGGTCTTCGATGGTGATGATGTGGCCGGTCGAGTTCTGGTTGCGGTAGCCGATCATCGCCGCCAGCGAAGTCGATTTGCCGGTGCCGGTGGCGCCGACGAAGATGATGATGCCGCGCTTGGTCATCGCCAGCGTCTTGATGATCGGCGGCAGGTTCAGCTCTTCGACGGTGGGGATCTTGGTCTCGATCCGGCGCAGCACCATGCCGACCTGGTTGCGCTGGTAGAAGCAGCTCACGCGGAAGCGGCCCACGCCGGTCACGCCGATGGCGAAGTTGCACTCGTGGGTCTTCTCGAACTCCTCGCGCTGCTGAGGGTTCATCACGTTGAGCACCATGTCGCGGCTTTGCTGCGGCGTCAGCGGGTTCTGGGTGATCGGCGCGATCTTGCCGTGCACCTTCATCGACGGCGGCATGCCGGCGGTGATGAACAGGTCCGAGGCGCGCTGGTGTGCCATCAGCTTGAGGAAGGAGGTGAAATCCAGGGCGCCGGCCGGCTGGGCGGGGGCGTTCGGGGCGGGAGTGTTCATGGGCTGCGACCTCCTCGGGAGGTGGGTACGGCGCGATGCGGGCCGGGGGATGGGTCGCGCGCGGCGCGCGCGGGAGCGGACGCCGGCGCGGGGCGGCGCGCCGGCGGGCCGGGTCATTCGAACAAGCGCTTGTCCTTGGCGTACTCGCGCGCCTGCGGACGCAGGATCATGCCGCGCTTGACCAGGTCCTGCAGGTGCTGGTCCAGGGTCATCATGCCGTAGGCCTGGCCGGTCTGGATCGCCGAATACATCTGCGCGACCTTGTCTTCGCGGATCAGGTTGCGGATGGCGGGGATGCCGACCATGATCTCCCAGGCCGCGGTGCGGCCGCCGCCGACCTTCTTCAGCAGCGCCTGCGAGATCACCGCGCGCAGGGATTCGGACAGCATCGAGCGCACCATCGGCTTCTCGCCGGAGGGGAACACGTCGATGATGCGGTCCACGGTCTTGGCCGCCGAGGAGGTGTGCAGGGTGCCGAACACCAAGTGGCCGGTCTCCGCCGCGGTCAGCGCCAGGCGGATGGTCTCCAGGTCGCGCAACTCGCCGACCAGGATGTAGTCGGGGTCCTCGCGCAGCGCCGAGCGCAGGGCTTCGTTGAAGCCGTGGGTGTCGCGGTGCACTTCGCGCTGGTTGATCAGGCACTTCTGCGAGGTGTGCACGAACTCGATCGGGTCTTCGACCGAGAGGATGTGCGCGTACTCGTTCTTGTTGATGTGGTCGATCATCGCCGCCAGCGTGGTCGACTTGCCCGAACCGGTCGGCCCGGTCACCAGGATCAGGCCCTGCGGCTGCTCGATCAGTTGGCGGAAGATCGGCGGGCAGCCCAGGTCCTCCAGGGTCAGCACCTCGGAGGGAATGGTGCGGAACACCGCGCCGGCGCCGCGGTTCTGGTTGAAGGCGTTGACGCGGAAGCGCGCCAGCCCCGGGATCTCGAAGGAGAAGTCGACCTCGAGGAATTCCTCGAAGTCGCGGCGCTGCTTGTCCGACATGATGTCGTAGACCAGCGCGTGGACCTGCTTGTGGTCCAGGGCCGGGATGTTGATCCGGCGGACGTCGCCATCGACCCGGATCATCGGCGGCAGGCCCGCCGACAGATGCAGGTCGGATGCTTTGTTCTTGACCGAAAACGCCAGAAGTTCGGCGATATCCATGCGTGCTCCCCGCACTGCAGGGACCCGTACACCGGGTCCGTGAAAAGCCAGCTTCAAGGGCCTGACCGCAACGCAAACGCTGGAATCAAGCCACCCCCAAGAGGCAGTATAGCCCCCGGAAGGCATCGCCGATCCAGTCCCCCGTCGCCAGGAATCCCCCACGTGCCGCAGCACGTATTGCACGACATCTTGCATCAGTTGCAGCGCGCGGCGCATGACGCCGGGCGGCCCGCTCCTCGATTGCTTGCGGTCAGTAAGACCAAAGACGAGACGGCGGTCGCAGAACTGGCCGTGCTCGGCCAATCGGCCTTCGGCGAGAACTATGTCCAGGAGGCCGTGGCCAAGCAGGCGGCCATGGCCGCCACCGCAGCCGCGGGCCTGGCCCTGGAGTGGCACCTGATCGGCCACCTGCAGTCCAACAAGGCGGCCGAAGCGGCGGCCTCGTTCGACTGGGTGCAGACCGTGGACCGGCCCAAGCTGGTGGCGGCCCTGGCCCGGCACCGCCCGGCCGGGCGGGCGCCGCTGCAGGTGCTGGTCCAGGCCAATATCGACGATGAAGCCAGCAAGCACGGTTGCGCCCCGGAACAGGTGCCGGCCCTGGCGGCGGCGATCGCGGCCGAGCCGCGGCTGTGCCTGCGCGGGCTGATGGTGATCCCGGCGCCGCACCCGGACCCGGAGCAGCGGCGGCCGGCGTTCCGCCGCAGCAAGGCCCTGTTCGATGCCCTGGCCGCGGCGCATCCCACGGTGGACACCTTGTCGATGGGCATGAGCGACGACTTCCCCGTGGCCATCGCCGAGGGCGCGACCCTGGTGCGCATCGGCACCGCTCTGTTCGGCGCCCGGCCGCGCAAGGGCTGAGCGGCGCCGGCGGGCCGTTCGCGGCCCCGCCGCGGCGCCGCCCGTTCGGACCCGTTCGGACCCGACCGCGGGCCGCCGTGCCCGGCACGGCCGCGCCGGCAGCGGATTGTTATCCTGCACCGGTCTTCCGTTGCCTGCGATCCGCCATGTCCGACACCCCTGCCCTTCCCTCCGGCCCGGTCGCCTTCATCGGCGGCGGCAACATGGCCCGCAGCCTGATCGGCGGCCTGGTCGCGCGCGGCTTCGATCCGGCGCGCATCCGCGTGGCCGAGCCGGTGGCGGCGCTGCGCGAGGCGCTGGCGGCGGACTTCGGCGTGCAGGTCTTCGACCGGGCCGAGGCCGCGACGGAGCAGGCCCCGCTGTGGCTGCTGGCGGTCAAGCCGCAGGTCATGCGCGAGGTCTGCGCCGGGCTGGCCGAGCAGGCGCGGGCGCAGCGGCCGCTGGCGATCTCCATCGCCGCCGGCATCACCGCCAGCCAGTTGGAGCGCTGGCTGGGTGGCGAGGCCGCGGTGGTGCGGGCCATGCCCAATACCCCTGCTCTGCTCGGTGCCGGCATCACCGGCCTGTACGCCAATGCGGCCGCAGCGCCGCGGTTCGAGCAGGCCGCCGCGCTGCTGGCCGCGGTCGGCCCGACCGTGCGCATCGACCAGGAAGCACACATGGATGCGGTGACCGCGGTCTCCGGCAGCGGCCCGGCCTATGTGTTCCTGCTGGCCGAAGCCTTGCAACAGGCCGGCCAGGACCAGGGCCTGCCGGCCGAAGCGGCACGCGCGCTGGTGGTCCAGACCCTGCTGGGCGCGGCGACCATGTTGCAGGCCAGCGCCGAGCCGGCCCAGGTGTTGCGCCAGCGCGTGACTTCGCCGGGCGGCACCACGCAGGCGGCGATCGAAACCTTCGAGGCCGGCGGTTTCCACACCCTGGTCGAGCGCGCCGTGGCTGCGGCCACCGCGCGCGGCCGGCAGTTGTCGGCGGCCAACGAATGACCCCGGCGCTGGGAGCGTCCTGGCGGCGTCTGGCCTGCTTGCGTCTGGCCTGCTTGCGTCCGGCCAGCCTGCGCCCGTCGCTGGCGGGCGCCGCCCTGGCCGCGACCCTGGCGGCGGTGGCGCTGACCGGCTGCGGCCGCGACAGTTCGGTGCCAGCCTCGCACGAGACCACGCGCAGCGCCGAGGAGACCGTGCGCCATGGCGAGGTCAGCATGACCGTCAGCGCGATCCAGGCTCATCGCCTGAGCCCGCAGATCGCCGCGCGCTACGGCGCCGAGCACGAGGCCGGCACGGTGCTGGTGGTGGTCTCGCTGCGCCGCGGCGAGGACGCCAGCGCGGTGCCGCTGGCGGCGCGGCAGGTGATGGTGACCGCCAGCGATCTGCTGGGGCGCAAGCAGGCGCTGGCCATGCGCGAGGTGCGCGACGGCGACTTGCGCGACCAGGTCGGCCTGGCGCGGATCACGCCGCCGGAAACTCTGGCCTTCGACGTGGTGGCCGAGGACGAGCGCGGACAGCGCTACCGCGCCCGCTTCAACCGCGACTTTTTCCGCTGATCCATCGCCGCCGGCGCCATCCGGCGGCGGCGGCGCGCTCGCGCCGGCCGCCGCGGTGGCCGACAATGCGGCCTCCCCCGCCATGCCGGAGCCTGCCTTGGGACCGCAACGCATCGTCTGCCTCACCGAGGAGCCGACCGAGACCTTGTACTTGCTCGGCGAAGACCACCGCATCGTCGGCATCAGCGGTTTCACCGTGCGCCCGCCGCAGGCTCGCAAGGAAAAGCCCAAGGTCAGCGCCTTCACCAGCGCCAAGATCGGCGAGATCCTCAAGCTGAGGCCGGATTTCGTGATCGGCTTCTCCGACATCCAGGCCGAGATCGCCAGCGCGCTGATCAAGCACGGCGTGGAGGTGTGGATCAGCAACCATCGCAGCGTGGAGGGCATCTTCGACTACGTGCGCCGGCTCGGCGCACTGGTCGGCGCCGGTGCGCGCGCCGAGGAGCTGGCCGCCGGCCTGCGCGCGCGCGTGGCCGCGGCGCGCGAACGCGCGGCGGCGCTGCCGCGGCGGCCGCGGGTGTATTTCGAGGAATGGGACTCGCCGCAGATCACCGGCATCCGCTGGGTGTCGGAGTTGATCGAAATCGCCGGCGGCGACGAGGTCTTTCCCGACCACGCGGTGATGCCGTTGGCGCGCGACCGCATCCTGGCCGATCCGCTGGAAGTGGTGCGGCGCGCGCCGGACCTGATCCTGGGCAGTTGGTGCGGCAAGAAATTCCGGCCCGAGCAAGTGGCCGCGCGCGAGGGCTGGTCGCAGGTGCCGGCGGTGCGCGACGGCGAGTTGCACGAGATCAAGTCGCCGCTGATCCTGCAGCCCGGCCCGGCCGCGCTCACCGATGGCCTGGACGCACTGGAAGCGCTGATCCAGGGCTGGGCGCGGCGCCGGGCCGGCTGAGGTTCAGACCGAGCGCGCGGGCGCGGCCTGGACGGGGGCGTCCTGGGCCAGTGGCCGCGCCGGTTCTTGCGCGGCCTGCGACTGCGCCGCCAGGGCGTCCAGTGCCGGCGTCTGCGCGGCCTGTTGGGTCGGCGCGCGCACGTCGAAGAGCGGGCCTTGCGGGTCTGCGGGCTGGGAATAGGCAGCGACGAACTGCCCGGCCGGATGCTCGGCGGTGGCCTGGCTGAAAACCACGCCGTCGATGCGCCCCATCATCGGGTCGCGGCCCGCGCGCAGGCTCAAGTCCATGGCGATGTTGTCCAGGCGCTGCGCGTCCAGGCCGAGGCCCTGGCGCTCGTTGGCCTGGGCCAACAGTTCGCGGGTGCGCTGGAAACGCTCGGCGTCCTCCTGGCTGAAGAGGCGGCGGATCAGGCCGTCCAGGTCGCGTTCCAGTTTCGGCAGGGGTTGAGCTTCTCGCCGTTGAGCTCGCTTTCGGGGAACGGCGGCTTGATGGTGCGGACCGGGTCGATGTTGTCGATCGGCTTGAGCTTGCCTTCGAATTCGTTCAGCGGCACGCGGGTGCCGCCTGGCAGCTCCAGCGTCCTCGACAGCCCGGCGGCGTTGAGCGCGCTCCAGACGAAGTCGACGCAGTTGTTGCGGGCGTCTCGGTAATAAGTATCGAAACCGAATTTCTCCGGATCGCGCGCGAAGCTCCTCAGCGTCTCGTACTGTTCCTTGCTGATCTCCATGGTTCGCTGGTAGCGCGGATCCTGATAGGCGGCCAAATCGGTGAGCTTCACCTCTCCCGCCCCCCCCGGATCGAACCTTCGTCGATGGGAGCGAAACCAAAGCTCTCAGGCGCTGAACCATTGGATACCGCGTAGTACATGTGCCCAGGCACGGAAGGTGTTCCCAATGCCCCAGTCTCCGTATTTTTCAAAGGAGTGCCCGGCGCGGCGACGTACACCGTTACAGAGTATCGTTCCATGAATATTCCTTACTTCCCTGGTTGAGAATCGATAAGCACCAACTCGGGAGACAAGCCTTCCAGTCCGGGTGTGGCCTCCAGCGTCTCCGCCTCAAGAAGATACCGCCCGGGCGGCACGGCATCTATCCCTGCAAAACTATAGAAATACAGCTTGATGCTTCCATCTTCGCGATAGTAGCCCTTGCTGATCGCGCTACTCCAATGCGGTGTATTGGGCTGTGCCTTGCGCGAGACATCATCTCGTAGAGGGCGGATCCGGAGGGGCTGTCCTGGCTCGGCCTCGTTGGAGGTCAGCGTCATTTTGATGCGCTCTCCATTCGGCTTCAGCTGCCACAACCGCAAACGCATCGGGGTATGGCTTTGCTTGATCCGGTCCAGTTCTGCCGACGACAGCAACGCTGACTTCGGTCGCCGAATCCAATAGCCCACGGAGAACCCCTGCCCCTTCGGATGATCCTTATCCGCCGCTATCCAGAACTCGATCGCCGCTGTTTCCCCCGCCCGCGCCACCTCGAACGGCTGCGCGATCGGCAACTGCGGTTGCGGCCCCTCGCCTGCCTCGGGCTCGGCATCGCGGCCGCAACCGGCCAGCATCGCGGCCAGCGCCGCCGAGGCCGACAGGCCCAGGAAAACGCGGCCCACGCCGCGTGCTGTCGAGAACAGATCCATCGGGCTCCAATCCTTGTGGCGGGGCTTGCAGCGGGTTTCCAGTGCGCCTCGCAGCGCGCGCCTTTCCGTACGTCCACGGTGCGTCTGCTTGCGCGGCCAGCATGCCTGAGCGGTGGCGGCCGCGACACCCGGAATTCACCGCACCGTCGCGCCGGCCCGCGTCCGCGTTCAGCCGTCGTCGAGCGGCTTGCAGAAATACACCACGCGCTCGGTTTCGCGAAAACCGCAGGCCCGGTGTGCGCGGTGCGCGCCGGTATTGTCGAGCAGGCTGTCGGATGCCAGCTCGCGGCAGCCCAGCGCCCGCGCCCAGGCTTCCACCGCGACGATCAGCGCGCGGCCGGCGCCGCGGTTGCGAACCTGCGGCGCGGTGTACCAGCCTTCCAGGAAGGCCACCGGCGAGCTGTCGGTGCCGTTGACATAGTCGTGGCGCAGGCTGGCTTCGGCGAAGCCCTGCACCTGTCCGGCTTCGTCCACCGCCAGCAGCGCCAACGCTTCCGGCGACGGCGCCGACAGCAGCCCGTCGATCTCCGCAGCATGCGCCTGCAGCGAAGCCTCCGGCCATAGCGCATGGCGCAGGCGCGACCACGCGCCGGCATCGCCGGCGGTGGCGGCGCGCACGCGCCAGGCGCGGTTCACGGGTACAGCATCCGCCGGCTCCACTCGCCGGCGCGGTCGCATTCGTAGAGCCAGCGCTCGTGCAGGCGGAAGTCGGCGCCGTACCAGAACTCGATCTTGTCCGGACGCACGCGCAGGCCGGTCCAGCGCGGCGGGCGCGGCACCGGCGCGTTGTCGAAGCGCTGTTCGACTTCGGCCAGGCGTTGCTCGAAGGTGTCGCGGTCGGGCAGCGATTCGGACTGGCGCGACGCCCAGGCGCCGAGCTGGCTGCCGCGGGCGCGGGTGGCGAAGTAGGCGTCGGCCTCGGCGTCGGAGACGATCTCCACCGCGCCTTCGATCCGCACCTGCACGCCATGGCGCACGCGCGGCCAGTGGAACAACAGCGCGGCATGCGGATTGGCCTGAAGTTCGCGGCCCTTGCGCCCGTCCAGGTGGGTATAGAAGACGAAGCCGCGCGCGTCGTGGGCCTTGAGCAGCACAGTGCGGGCGGAAGGCCGCGCGTCCAGGCTGGCGGTGGCCACGACCATCGCGGTCGGGTCGGGCTCGCCGGCGGCGCGCGCCTCCTCGAACAGGGCGTCGAAGGTGGCGAGGGCTTGGTCGAGCAGTTCGGCGGTCTGGTTCATTGCGCTATTGTGATCCCATGTCCTCGCGCCTGCACCCGCCTGCGGTCCCGTCCTCCGCGCCGGCGGGGTTCCCGGCCGGCTGGGTGGCCCGCGTACTGGACGATGCGCTGGCCGCCCAAGCCCGGGTATACGCCATCTGCGGCCTGCAGGGCAGCGGCAAATCGACGCTGGCCGCGCAGATGGCGGCGCTGGCGCGGCAGCGCGGGCTGCGCACGGCCGTGCTGTCGATCGACGATTTTTACCTGGGCCGGCGCGAACGCCAACGCCTGGGCCGGCAGGTGCATCCGCTGCTGGCCACGCGCGGCCCGCCCGGCACCCACCACGCGGCGCTGGCCTGCGAAACCCTCGACGCCTTGCGCGCGGGCGCAGCGGTGCGCCTGCCGCGTTTCGACAAACTGGCCGACACCCGGCTGCCGCCGTCGCGCTGGCCGAGCGTACGCGGCGCCGACCTGGTGCTGCTGGAGGGCTGGTTCCTCAAGACGCCGGCGCAGTCCTCGGCTGAGTTGGCCGAGCCGGTCAATGCGCTGGAACGCGAACACGACCGCGACGGCGTCTGGCGCGGATACTGCAACCAGGCGCTGGCGCAGGACTATCCGCCGCTGTGGGCGCGGCTGGACCGCCTGTTGTTCCTGCAGGCACCCGGGTTCGAGGTGGTGGCCGGCTGGCGCTGGCAGCAGGAAGCCGCGCTGCGGGCGCGGCGGCCGCAGCGCGGCGGCATGTCGCGCGCGCAGGTCGAACGCTTCGTCGGCCTGTTCGAGCGGGTCAGCCGGCAGGCGCTGCGGCGCTTGCCGGCGCTGGCCGACTGGACCGTGCCCCTGGACCGGCGCCGGCGGCCGCGCTGAGCGCGCGCGCCGGACGCCCTGCCGGGCTCACTTCACCACGAAGGTGACCTTGAGGTTGACCCGCCATTCCTGGATGTTGCCGCTTTCGTCGGTGACGACCTTGACCTCGTTGACCCAGGCGCCCTGGATGTTCTTCACCGACTCGGCGCATTTGGCCAGGCCGGTCTTGACCGCATCCTCGATGCCGATGGAGGAGGAGGTGTTGAGTTCGATGACCTTGGCGACCGACATGGGCGTTCTCCCGGCAATGGGCCGCCCTGCGGCGGCGGAACCTCCAGGCTAGGCCGGCGGCCATTAAAGGGCTGTGTAAGCCGGCCGCTCCGCCGTGCGCGCCCGCCCGTGCCAGCGCCTTGCGGGCCGGCGTCGGCCGGCGCCGCCCCCGAGCGAGCGCGGACGCTCGGCGCCACCATGGCTGCACTACAATCGGGGCATGAATCCGGCGAGCAATCTGATCCTGGTCGGCCCGATGGGCGCCGGCAAGTCCTGCATCGGCCAGCGCCTGGCCGGGCGCTATGGGCTGCGCCTGGCCGATGCCGACCGCGAGATCGAGCGGCGCAGCGGTGCCCGCGTCGCCGAGATCTTCGAGCACGAGGGCGAGGACGGCTTCCGCGCGCGCGAAAGCGCGGTACTGGCCGAGCTGCTGGGCGAGGACGGGGTGTTGCTGGCCACCGGCGGCGGCGCGGTGCTGGCGCCGGGCAATCGCCGGCTGTTGCGCGAGCGCGGTTTCGTGGTCCACCTGTGCGTGAGCGTGGAGCAGCAGTTGCAGCGACTGGCCCACGACCGCAGCCGGCCGCTGCTGGCGCGCGGCGATCGCGCCGAGGTGTTGCGCGAGTTGGCGCTGCAACGCGCGCCGCTGTACGCCGAAGTCGCCGACCTGGCCTTCGATACCGGCGCGCTCGGCGCCGATGCCGCCGCGACCGCCCTGGCCGCGGAACTGGACCGGCAATGGCGGCGGCCGGCGGCGTCTTCCTCCCTGTCTTCCGGAGTCACGGCATGAGCGCGATACGCAAGGTCGAGGTGGCCGGCGAGAACGGTTACGGCATCGAGATCGGCCCGGGCCTGCTCGACGACGGCGCGCGCCTGGCGCGCACGCTGCGCGGGCGGCACGCGCTGGTGGTCAGCGACGGCAATGTCGCGCCGCTGTACCTGGACCGTCTGGAAACGGCGCTGCGCGCGGCGAAGCCAGAACTGGCGCTGGGCCGCTTCGTGTTCCCCCCGGGCGAGCATGAGAAGACCCTGGCGCGCTTCAGCCAATGCCTGGACGCCCTGGCTGCGCTCGGCGCCACCCGCGACGCCACCGTGCTCGCGCTGGGCGGCGGCGTGGTCGGCGACCTGGCCGGCTTCGCCTCGGCCTGCTGGATGCGCGGCATCGACTGCGTGCAGGTGCCCACCACCTTGCTGGCGATGGTCGATTCCTCGGTCGGCGGCAAGACCGCGGTGGACCTGCCCAGCGGCAAGAACCTGGTCGGCGCCTTCCATCCGCCGCGCGCTGTGCTGGCCGATACCGCCACGCTGCGCACCCTGCCCGATCGCGAACTGCGCGCTGGCCTGGCCGAAGTGGTCAAGTACGGCGCGATCTTCGACGCCGGCTTCCTGGATTGGCTGGAAGCGCATTCGGAGGCCTTGCTGGCGCGCCAGGACGCGGCGCTGGCCGAAGCGGTGGCGCGCAGTTGCCAGTACAAGGCCGAGGTGGTCGCGCGCGATCCGTTCGAGCGCGGCGATCGGGCGATGCTCAATTTCGGCCACACCTTCGGCCATGCGATCGAGACCGAGCAGGGCTACGCCGGCACCCGCGGCGATGGTCTCAACCATGGCGAAGCGGTGGCGGTCGGCATGGTGCTGGCCGCGCGCCTGTCGGCGGCGCTGGGCCGTTCCAGCGCGGCCGACGCGCACCGGCTGCGCGACTTGCTGGAGCGCTTCGGCCTGCCGACCGAAATCCCCGCAGGGCTGCAACCGCAGGCCTTGCTGGCGCGGATGCGCCTGGACAAGAAGGCCGACGCCTCGGGCCTGCGCTTCATCCTCTGGGACCGCGCCGGCGCGGCGCGGATCGTCTCTGGCGTGGGCGATGCCGAGGTGCTGGCAGTGCTGGCGCAGGGCTAGCCCGCGCCGCTCCCTGGTTCCGCACTCTCAGGCAGCCGTGCGCATGGCCGCACCCGGCCGCATGCCTGCGCGCGCTGCGTTCGCGGGCCACGCTGGCTTCGGCTGGCTTCGGCCCGCATCGGCCTGCGTCGGCCTGCTTCGCCCGGTCCCGTCCTTCCCCGGCCTGTCACGCCGCCGCTTGCGCGCGCGCCCGCGCCCGCTGGTTGGAGGCATGCGGGTTGTCGAGGGCCAGGCTCTGGCCGGCCTGCACCGCGGCGATCCACTCCTGGGTGCTGGCGACCGCGGCGAAGCGGCTCTGGAAGACCACCGAGAATACCCGGTGGACCTCCTCGGCGCTGGCCCGGCCGGCGCTGTTTTCATAGGACAGCGAGCCGGTGGCGTCGTGCAGGAACTCGACCCGGTAGCCGCGGTGGGCCGCTTCGTACACGCTAGATGCGTCGCAGTTGTGGGTCATGTAGCCGATCACGCTGATCGTGTCGATGCCGCGCGCTTGCAGCCAGGCGTCCAGGTCGGTGCCGGCGAACACGCTGGGCAGGCGCTTTTCGATGTAGTGATCGCGCGGACGCGAGGCCACCGAGGGGTGGAGCTCCCAGCCGGGCTGGCCCTGGTCGAACACCGGGCTGCCGGCCGGTGCGGTGTTCTGCACCACCACCACCGGCACGCCCGCGGCGCGGGCGGCGTCCATGGCGCGGCCGATATTGGGCAGGGTGCGCTCGACCGGCGGGTACTCGATCGGCAGGCCGTCGCCGAAATAGTCGTTCTGCACGTCGATGACGACCAGGGCGCGCTTGGAAGGGGTGCTGTGCATGTTCGTACTCCGTTGAGGTGGAAGCGACGGTGCTCATTCTTGGCCTGCGCGGCCCGGCCGGACAGTGGCCCGAACGACAATATCCGCTAGAATCGGGCCAAGCCCTCGCCCGCCGGCACCGCCCCGCCCGCATGCCTTCGTCCGCTTCGTCCGCTTCGTCCTTGAGCCCGCTGGCCGTGGTCGCCTTCGACCGGGTCAGCCCGTTCCACCTGTCGGTGCCCTGCCTGGTGTTCGAGGATCGCGACGGCGAACCGGGACTGCCGGAGTTCGAGCTGCGGGTGTGCGCGGCCGAGCCCGGGCCGCTGCGCACCCGCGCCGGCTTCGACATCGGCACCCGCCACGGGCTGGGCGCGCTGCGCCGGGCCGCCACCATCGTGGTGCCGTCCTGGCGCGATGCCGACGAGCGGCCGCCGGAGGCCTTGCTGGGCGCGCTGCGCCGCGCCCACGACCGCGGCGCGCGCATCGTCGGCCTGTGCCTGGGCGCCTACGTGCTGGCCGAGGCCGGGCTGCTGGACGGGCGCCGCGCCACCACCCACTGGGCCTTCAGCGACCATTTCGCCCAGCGCTATCCGCGCGTGGAGTTGCAGCGCGACGTGCTGTATGTCGACGATGGCCGGGTCACGACTTCGGCCGGCACCGCGGCGGCGCTGGACTGCTGCCTGCACCTGCTGCGGCGCGAACACGGCGCCGAGGTCGCCAACCGCATCGCCCGGCGCCTGGTGGTGGCCCCGCACCGGCAAGGCGGGCAGGCGCAATACATCGAGCAGCCGCTGCCGAACTCGGCTCGCGACGACCGGCTGGCGGGGGTGCTGGAATGGGCCCTGGCCCGCCTGGACCGGCCGCACAGCCTGGACAGCCTGGCCGAGCGCGCGCTGATGAGCCGGCGCACCTTCACCCGGCGCTTCCGCGATGCCACCGGCACCACCGTCGGCCAATGGCTGGCCGGGCAGCGCCTGGCCCGTGCCCAGCGCCTGTTGGAGACCACCGACCACGGCCTGGACGCCATCGCCGCGGACACCGGCTTCGGCACCGCCGCCTCGCTGCGCCAGCATTTCGCCGCGCGCCTGGGCACCTCGCCCTCGGCCTACCGGCGCGGCTTCCGTGCCGGCTGAGCGGACGCCAAGCGCACGGCCGCGCCGTCCGGGCGGCCGGCCAAACCGGCTATGGGCCGGCTCATGGGTCGGCTCATGACCCGGCCCATGGCTCCACGCGCGGACGGCCCGGGCGCGGGCGTGCCTGCGACCGGCTGCCGCGCCCACCCGGCCCCCACCCGGCTGCCGCTACAATCGGCGGGTGCGCCTACTCCTCCAACAACGCCCCGACGGCCGCGAAGCGCCCCGCTTCGTGCAATTGATGCTCCAGCCCGACTTGCTCGGCGGCTGGACCCTAGTGCGCGAAAGCGGCCAGATCGGCGGCCGCAGCACGGTGCGGCGCGAGCAATTCCTCGACCGCGACAGCGCCTTCGCGGCGCTGGAGCAAGCGCGCGACCAGCAGCTCAAGCGCGGTTTCCAGCTGATGTTCAGCCAGGGCGCCGAAGCGCCGCGATAAGCCTGTGGGCGCAAGCCGGCGCAGTCCGCCCGGCGGCCCGGCGGGCGCTCCTGCCCGCGCATTCCCGACACCTTCAATAACGGCCCCGCCCGACCATGTCCAGCCAGCTCCTCGCCAACGATCGTTTCCTGCGCGCCCTGCGCCGCCAACCCGTCGACCGCACTCCGGTGTGGCTGATGCGCCAGGCCGGGCGCTACCTGCCCGAGTACCGCGCCACCCGCGCGCAGGCCGGCAGCTTCCTCAACCTGGCCAAGAATCCCGAGTTGGCCTGCGAGGTGACTCTGCAACCGTTGCGCCGGTTCCCGCTGGATGCGGCGATCCTGTTCTCCGACATCCTCACCGTGCCCGACGCGATGGGCCTGGGCCTGTACTTCGCCGACGGCGAAGGCCCCAAGTTCGAGCGTCCGGTGCGCAGCGCCGCCGACATCGACCGGCTCGGCGTACCGGACATGGAGACCGACCTGCGCTATGTGATGGATGCGGTGCGCACCATCCGCCGCGAGCTGGACGGCTCGGTGCCGCTGATCGGCTTCTCCGGCAGCCCCTGGACCATCGCCTGCTACATGGTCGAGGGCGGCGGCAGCGACAACTACGCGCGGGTCAAGTCGCTGGCGCTGAACGAGCCGGCGGCGATGCACAAGCTGCTGGGCGTGGTCACCGACGCGGTGATCGCCTACCTCAAGGCCCAGCACGCCGCCGGCGCGCAGGCGCTGCAAGTGTTCGACACTTGGGGCGGCGTGCTGTCGCCGCGCATGTATCGCGAGTTCTCGCTGCGCTATCTGCAGCGCATCGCTGCCGAGCTGCCGCGCGGCGACGGCGCCGAGCGCGCGCCGCTGATCCTGTTCGGCAAGGGCAATGCCGCCTACCTCGACGAGCTCGCCGCCAGCGGCGCCGAAGCGGTCGGGGTGGACTGGACCATCGGCCTGGGCGAGGCCGCGCGCCGTGCCGGCGGGCGGGTCGCGCTGCAGGGCAATCTCGACCCGGTCACGCTGTACGCCAGCCCTGAGGCGATCCGCGCCGAGGTCGGCCGTGCGCTGGAGGAGTACCGCGACGGCAACGGCGGTTCGCGCGAGGGCCATGTGTTCAACCTCGGCCATGGCCTGTCGCCGGACATGTCGCCCGAGCACGTGGCGGCGATGGTCGCCGCGGTGCACGAACTCAGCGCACGCTGAGCCAGGGCACACCGCGCGCCGCGGCCGCGGCGGCGTGCAACGGCGCGGTGTGCGCGCATGCGAGCGGTTTGCGATCGGCTTGCGATGCGGGGAGCCGCCCCGCTCGGCCGGCGGCGGCCGGTTCGGCCAATGCAGGCTGGATCCAAGCGCGCTGGAAGCCCGGACGGACCCGAGCCGCCCCCCCCTTGTCGTTGCGTTGTTGCGCGGCTCCTTGCTGCGCCGCCCGCTGCTGCGCGGCTCGCCGCTGCGCGCCGCAGCGCGGCCGCCCTCGCCCTCGCCCGCGATAGCGTGCGGTCGCGTCCGCTCAGCCGCGCGCGACGATCCGCGGACGAAGCGCATCGATGGCTTCGGCCAGCATCGCGCCGGTGACCGGCTTGCGCAGGAAACGGTCGAAGCCGGCGGCCATCGCCTGCGGCTCGGCATCGGCATCAGCGCGCGCAGTCACCGCAATCAGGGGCTGGGCGAACTCTTGCACGCGCAGTTGCCGGGCCAGGTCCAGGCCATTGAGTCCGGGCAGGTCCAGGTCCAGCAGGGCCAGGTCGAACGGCGCGGTCGCCACCTCGGCCAAGGCTGCCAGGCCGTTGGCGACATGGGTCACCCGGTGTCCTTGCGCACGCAGCAGCCCGGCGATCACTTCAGCCACGGTCGCGTCGTCCTCCACCAGCAGCAAGGCCAACGGCATCGCCGGCACCCGCGCCGCGCCGCCGCGCGGGCCGCCGCGAACCGGCGGCGCGGCGTGGGGCAAGGGCAAGTCGAACACGAAGCGCGCGCCCTGCCCCGGTTCGCTGTAGACCGCGATCTGCCCGTCCATCGCCGCCGCCAGCTCCTGGCAAATCGCCAGGCCCAGGCCGCTGCCGCCGTAGCGCGCCGCGGTGCGCGCGCCCTCGGCCTGCTCGAAGCGGCGGAACAGGCGCTGCTTCTGTTCTTCGTTCAAGCCCGGGCCGGTGTCGGCCACCTCGAAGCGCACGCCCTGCGGCGACAGCCGCTGCACTTGCAGGCTGACCGAGCCGTCCTCGGTGAACTTGATCGCGTTGCCCAGCAGGTTCAGCAGGATCTGGCACACCCGGCTGGCGTCGCCGCGCAGGCCCGGCGGCGCATCGGCGGCGATGTCCACGCTGAAGGCCAGCCCGCGCTGCTGCGCCAGCGGCCGCATCAGGTCGGCCGCTTGCGCCACCAGCGCGCGCAGGTCGAAAGGTTCGTCGGCCAGTTCCAGCTTGCCCGATTCGATCCGGGCCAGGTCCAGCGCGTCGTTGACCAGCCGCAACAGATGTTCGCCGGCACGGCGGATCGATTCGGTGTAGCTGCGTTGCCGGGAGTCCAGCGGCGTGTCCAGCAGCAGCTCGCTCATGCCCAGCACGCCGGTCATCGGCGTGCGCACCTCGTGGCCGAGGGTGGCCAGGAAGCGGGTCTTGGCCAGCGAGGCCTGTTTGGCCACTTCGCGCTCGTGCTCGGCGCGCTGCCAGTCCAGGCGGCGTTGCAGGCGGCGGCGATGCGCCCACAGGCCCCAGCCGATCAACAACGCCACCGCGGCCACCGCGGCGGCGAGCGCGCGCAGGCTCCACCACCACGGCGAATCCACGCGCAACCGGACCACTTGCGGCGCCGACCAGATGTTGTCGGCGTTCTTGCCCATGATCTCCAGGCGGTACTCGCCCGGCGGCAGTTGCGAGAACAGGCGCTCGCCGTTGGCGTCGGCATAGACCCAGCCGGGGTCGTAGTTGCTCAGGCGGAAGCGGTAGCGGTTGCTCTGCGCATCGTTGAAGGACAGCAGGCGGGCGACGATGCGCAGGTCGCGGTCGCCGTCGGCCAGCAGCACCGGCGGCGGCGCGGTGTAGCGCGCGTCGCCGCTGTCGCCGGTGGCGAAGGCGATGCGCTCGTTGCGCCGGCGCAGGTCGATGCTTTCCACGATCAACTGCGGCGCGCGCTTGCTCGGCCGCACCACGGCCGGATCGAACAAGACCAGGCCCTCGGGGCTGCCGACCAGGATCCGGCCGTCGCCGGGCCGCGGCACCGGACGCCCGGAGAACTCCTGGCTGGGCAGGCCGTCGCGCACGCCGTACACGCGCACCGACCGCGCGTAAGGGTCCACCCTCACCAAGCCGCGGGTGGTGGTCATCCACACCAGGCCGGCGGCGTCCACGGTCAGGCCGCGCGCTTCGGCCAGCGGCAGGCCATCGCGCGGGCCCAGGCCGAATTCGCGCTGCAGGCGCTGGCCGTCCCAGCGCCAGGCTTCCAGCACGCCGATGCCGGCGGTCCACAACCGTCGCGGGTTCTCGAAGGCGAAGGCCTTGACCTCGCGTTCGGGCGCGCCCGGCACGCGCTCGAAGCGCCGTGCCTGGGGATGCCATTGCCACAGGCCGTACAGGCCGGCCCACCACAGCGCGCCGTCGGTGCTGTTGCCCAGCTGCGCCACGTCGGTTTGCGCGGGCAGGCCGCGCTCGCCGACGCGGAAGGACTCGCGCACCCGGCCCTCGCCGTCGCGCGCCTGCACACCGCCGTCGCTGCCGGCCACCCACAACAGGCCATCGGCCAGGGCCAGTTCGGCATTGCCGGCCACCGCCGGATCCTCCGCGCTGTCCGCGCCCCAACTGCGATGGCGACCGCTGCCGGGCTCGATCCGGGCCAGGCCGCTGTAGTAGCTCACCCAGACCGTGCCCGTGCGCGGGTCCTGGACCACCCGGTCCAGGCCCAGGCCGCTGCTGAAATCGCTGGCGAGGTGGCGGACTTGGCCGCTTTCCGGGTCCAGGCGGTCGAGCACGCCGCCGCTGCCGACCAGCCACATATCGCCCTGGTCGGCGGCGGCGATGGCGCGGACGTGGCCGTTGGCCAGGGTGCCGGCATCGCCGACGCGACGGGTCAGCACCGAGAACTGGCGCCAGTTGGGCGGCAGATACCACAGGCCGTGGCCGGTGCTGGCGAACCACAGGCCGCCTTCGCGATCCTCGTAGGCGCCCGACCAACTCGGACGCACCAGGCCTTGGCTGGCGCTGCTGAACAAGGGCACCACCGCCACCCCATCGGCGCCGCCCACGCCCAGGCCCTGTGGCAGGTCGAACCAATACTGGCCGGCGCGGTCGCGGCGCAGCACATCGACGATGGCCTGGCCCGGCGCGGCCGCAGCCCAGGGCTGGGCTTGGTAACTGCCATCGGGCCGGCGCGCGCCGACCCCGCGCGGGGTGCCGAACCAGGCGGTGCCGTCGTCCTCGAAGGTGATGGTGTTGACGATGGTGGAACTCAGCGCCCCCTCGGGGACGCGCTCGAAATCGCGGCCGGTCCAGCGCGCAGCGCCGGCCAGGGTGGCGATCCACAAGCTGCCGTCGGGCGCGACGCTGAGGTTGGACACGCCGTCGCTGGGCAGGCTGCGCGGGTCGCCTGGGCGCGGCAGATAGCGGACCATGGTGCCGTCCGGCGCTATCCGGTGCAGGCCGTCGTGGGCAGTGCCGAACCACAGTGCGCCGTCGGGCGTGGAGGCGATCGACCAGACCGTGTTGTCGCTCAGGCCGGGGGTGTTGTCGGTGTTGTAGTAGCGGAACTGCTTTCGGTCCGGCGACAGCATCGCCAGGCCGGCTTCGCTGGTGCCGATCCAGACGCGGTTGGCGGCGTCCACGTGCACCGCCCAGACGAAGTTGTCGCGCAGGCCCTGCTCGCGCCGCCAGACCCGGTAGCCGACGCCGTCGTAGCGCGCCAGGCCGTCGCTGGTGGCGACCCAGAGATAGCCGTGGCGGTCCTCGGCGACGCGGTTGATGGTGTTGGACGGCAGGCCGTCGGCGACGGTCAGTTGGCGCGGGCGCGGGGTTTCCGGCAGGCCGGCGCGGGCGGCGGGGAGCTGCCAGGCGAAGGCGCACAGCCAAGCCGCGCAGACCCAGGCGGTGCGCTTGATTGCCGCGCCCCATCCCGTCGGGCCTTGCCTCGTGCCGTGCATCCAGGTTCCTCGCCGCGTGGCGCGGCGTTGCCGAATCGTCGCAATGTGCGCGGATCGGCGCAAGTTCGCGGTTTCTTGGCGCGCTTGCGGGGCAGTCGCGGCGGAAGGGGCGGCGGCTTTCTTCTCCCGCTTGCGGGAGAAGGTGCCCCGAAGGGGCGGATGAGGGCGCGCGCGAGCGGGCAGCCGGCGCGACTCCATGGAAGCAG
>CBIFVU010000039.1:0-23515 GCA_966185905.1 uncultured Lysobacter sp. | reverse complement strand
GGCCGGTGCGGTCGCGGCCGGGGCGGCTTCGGGCTTCGGCGCCTCGGTCTGGGCGGTGGCGGCCGGGGCGGCTTCGGGCTTCGGCGCCTCGGCCTGCGCGCTCGGATCGAGCTGCCCAGCCTGTCCCGAGGGGGCCGGGTTCGCGGGTGCGGTGGCCGCCGCGGTGGCCTCGGCCGGAGCGTCGGCCGGAGTGGCGGCGACGGCCGCGGCCGCGGCGGCTTCGGCAGCCGCGATGGCGGCGTCGGCGGCAGCAGCGGCCGCGGCCGCGGCGGCGGCATCGGCGGCGCTGGTGCCGTCGCCGACCGGGCGTTGTTCGGTGGCTTCGGCCGCTTGGGGCTGCGCGGCATCCTGCGCGTGTGCGGCCGCGATCAGTGCAGGCACCAGGGCGGCGCTCAGCAGCAGCATGCGGGCGGGGCGGTTACGTTCCATGCAACGGACTCCGTGAGGATCGAAAACGCGCAGCCTACCGCATACGTTCAGCTTCGGGGGCTGCGGCGCCCGGCGAAGGGCGCATTCAGCGGCGTTTCCGACGCTTGCCCGCGCTGCCGGCCGGCGTCTGCGCGCCGTCCACGGCGCCGGCGCGGCTCGCCGCACCGGCACCGGCACCGGCACCGGCCAGGTCGGCATCCATCGCCGCAACGTATTCACGCGCCTGTTCGTGCAGCCAAGTGCGGAAGGACTCCAGCCCGGCATGGTCGACCGAGCGCTCGGGATAGACCAGGTAATGGCCCCAGTCGATCTTCAGCCGGCCCTGGCTCAACGGCACCAACTGGCCGTTGCGGATCAGCAGCCGGGTGCGCGCCATCCGGCCCAGGGCGACGCCCAGGCCCTCGACCGCGGCGCGGTGCATGGTCTCGGAGTCGTCGAAGTGAGCGACATAGCGGCTGGGCCGCTTGCCGCCGTACCGGTCGAACCAGTCCTGCCAGTAAGTGGACAGATCGCCCAGCAGCGGCCACCGGTGCAGGTCCTCCTGCGCCGGCAGGCCGCCCATGCGTTCGATCAACGCCGGACTGGCCACCGGCACCAGGGTCTCGTCGAACAGGTGCTCGATCACCAGCCCCGGCCAACGGCCGTAGCCGCCGCGCATGGCCGCGTCGATGCCCGGCTCGCGGTCGAAATCGACCAGGGCGGTGGTGGAGAACAGGTTGAGTTCGAGCTGCGGGTGGCGGGCGACGAAGCCGCCCAGCCGCGGCACCAGCCAGGCCGAGGCCATCGAGGCCATCAGACTCAGGGTCAGCACGTCGTCGCGGCGCGGGCTGTAGGGACGCAGGGCGTGGTCGAGCGCGTCCAAGTGCGGCGCCACCACCGACAACAGGCGGTCGCCATCGGGGGTCAGACGCACGCCGCGCGGGCCGCGCTCGAACAGGCGCCGGCCCAAGCGTTCTTCCAGGGTGCGGATCTGGTGGCTCAGCGCGCTGACGGTCAGGTGCATGGACTCGGCCGCGCGGGTGAGGTTGCCCAGCCGCGCGGCCGTGGCGAAGCCCAGCAAGGCATGCAGCGGAGGACGGTTCATGGCCAACTCCACGAAGCCGCGGCCAGCCGCCGCGCTCGCCCCGTATTGAAGCAGGCTCAAGCCTGGCTTGCAAAAGCATCGCTTTTTCCAAGCATTACCGGCACTTACCTTGGAAACCACTCAAAGGGGCCGGTATCTGGTCCGTCCAGCGGGGACGGCCGCCGAGCCCGGAGCGTGGCCATGAATATCTACAAGAACCTGATGTTCCTGCAGGGCCATTTCGTCGATCCGCGCGATGCCGACGAGGAGCCGGCGGCGCCCACTCCGCGCGCGGCCCCGGTCCGCGCCCGCGCCGCGCCGGCCGATGCCGGCCCCTCGCGCTGGCGCCGCTGGTTCGCGCGCACGCCCGAAAGCGCGCAACGCAAGGACGCCTGCGGCGACGCCCACGGCTGCGCCTGAGCGCACCGCAGCGACGCCGGCTCGGTCAGGGCAGGCGCCGTTGCGAGGGATACGGCGCCACGTCGCCGATGCGCCCGGCGAGCAGGTCGGCCTGCACCTGGCGCCACCACTCCACCCGGAACAAATCTCCATGGGCGTGCAGCAGCGCGCCCAGCAGCGGCGGCGACAGGCCGAGGAAGCGCGGGAACTGCTCGGGGAAGACATCGTTGCCGTGGGCGTAGAACCAAGCGCCGGCCTCCATTTCCTCCTCGTGGTTGCGCGGCTCGGGCAGGTGGCGGAAACGGCAGTCGGTGACCAGGCACAGCTCGTCGTAGTCGTAGAACACCGCGCGGCCGTGGCGGGAAACGCCGAAGTTCTTCAGCAGCAAATCGCCGGGGAAGATGTTGTTCAAGGCCAGGTCGCGGATCGCCTGGCCGTAGTCGATCGCCGCCGCGCGCGCGGCCTCGGCCGGCTGCTCGCGCAGGTACAGGTTCAACGGCCGCAGCCGCCGTTCGACGTAGCACAGGTGCAGCACCAGGTCCTCGCCGTCCAGGCTGATGCTGCCGGCGCAGGTGTCCAGCAGTTCCTCCAGCAAGTCCGGGGCGAAGCGCGCGCGCGGGAAGCGCAGGAAGCGGAAGGGCTGCGCATCGACCAGCCGGCCCACGCGGTCGTGATGGAAGACCAGCGCGTACTTGGCCTCCACCTCCTCGCGCGCGACCTCCTTGGGATAGGCGAAACGATCGCGGATCAGCTTGAACACCAGCGGGTAGCTGGGCAGGGTGAACACCGCCATGACCATGCCGCGCTCGCCGTCGGCGCGCACCAGCCGCTCGCCCGGCTGCGCAGCGAACTGGCGGAAGAAAGTGCGGTAGCGCTCGGTCTTGCCCTGCTTGGCGCGGCCGAGCACGGTGTAGAGCTCGTCGATGGGCTTGCCCGGCAGCAAGGTGCGCAGGAACACCACCGCATCGCCGACGGTGGCCAGGTCGGCGTGGAAATAGCTGCGCGAATAGCTGAACAACTGCACCACGTCGCTGCGCAGGGTCAGCACCGCATCGACCTTGAGCGCGCCGTCCTCGTTGACCAGGGCGATCACGCAGGGCGAGAACGCGCGCTCGCCGAACACCCGTCCGACCAGGTAGGCGCGGCGCTCGCGGTAGAACACCGTGTCCAGCAACTCGACCGCGCGCACCGGATGCGGGCCCCAGTGCTGCAAGTCTTCCTGCAGCCGCACCGCGATGCCGGCGGCGCAGCGAGTGCGATGCGCGTAGGGCACGGCGAAGGGGCAGTCGTCGAGCACGCGCATGAAGGTCTCGACCAAGCGATCTTCCGACACCGCGTAGCTGTGGCGCGCCACGGGGTGGGTGATCGCGTCGGTCGGCTCGATGTCCAGGGCGACGAATTCCAGCGCCGGGTCCACGCCGCGGGTCTTGAAGAAGCGCCGGGTCAGGGTATTGAAGAACGTCTTGTACAACTCCCCGTCCAGCAGCGGCGCGACCAGATCGGCGTAGGCCGAGCGCACCCCGGCCCACAACGCCCGTTCGCGCGCGCGGGTGCCCAGGCGCGCCTCCAACGCGCGCCCGGCCTCGGCCACGCACACGTCGTACAGGGCGATGCGTTCGACCGCGTCCTCGCGCGCGCCGGCCCAATCGCGGCGCTCGAAGCGGCCCTGCGCGCGCCGGGTGATCGCGGCGAAACGCGCGTGGTAGTCGGCGAAGGCGTCGCGGATCTGGCCAGCCGCGGCGACCGCTTCGGCCAGTGCGTCGGTAGCGTCGGGAGCGGTAGGCATGGCCGCAGTGTACGGCGGCGCCCGGGCGGCGGTAGCATGCGCGCCTCCGGCGCCGTCTCCCTCGCGCGCCTGGCTTGCAGGTGCGATCGCCATGCCTCTCCATCCCGCCCCGGTCCTGGCCGCGCTGCTGTGCGCGCCGCTGCTGTGGGCGGCGCCCGCCTCGCCGGCCGCCGCCCAGCACCTCGCCCAGGCGCTCACCGTGGAGCGCTACACCGGCCGCGTCGGCGAGCGGCCGGTGACGATGTATGTCCAGCGCGAGCCGGCGCCCTGCGGCGGCGATGCGGAAGTGATCCTCGCCGCCTACCGCTACGACGGCGTGTCCGAATGGCTGCAACTCAACGCCCAGAGCGACCGCCAGGGGCACCTGGCCCTGGTCGAATCCAACCTGGGCAGCGGCGTCAGCGGAGCGATGATGCTCACCCGCAGCGGCCGGGAACTGAAGGGCAAGTGGATCAGTCCCGACGGCGAGCGCGTGCTGCCGGTGCAGCTCAAGCAGGCCAAGACCTCGGCCGCCGACCGCCAGGCCATCCAGGACGCCCTGGACAAGATCAGCTACGACAATAACGACTGCTGAGGCGCGCGGCGAGCCACTGCGGCCCGGCGGCAGACGCGGCGGCCCAACGCTGGCGGGCGAAGGCGCTGGCCGGCGACAGGCGCGAACCAGCTCACGCCGGCGCCGCCGCCGCAGACGCGAGCAACGCCGCCAAGCGCTCCGGCGTGTAGAAGCGGATGCAGGCGATCTGGCGCCCGTTGCCGGGCGCGAGCGCCTGCTCGAACACCAGCACCGGCCCATACAGCAGGCCTGAGGCGCCGCCGAATTGCGAGAGTTGCCTGAGCACGGTCAGGGCGTAGCCGCGGCCGCGAAAGGGCTGGCTGCCGCCGTCGGCGGCCAACGGTGCGTCCAGGTCGCGGCGGGCATGCGGCGGCGGCCGGCCGGCCAGCACCGCGGCGAAGTCCTCGGCGGCCTCGGCCAGGCAGGTGCGCGCCGGTTCGGGCAGCCGCGACAAGTCCAGGCCGACGAAGGGATCGGCCGGCAGCGGGCCGAAGGGAGCGTTGAGGTCCTTGTCCACGAGCCGTCTCCGGAGGGGCGAATCGGTCCGGCGACCGCCGGGTGCGGGCGATGCCGCGGAGCGGGCGGCGCCGTCCGGCAGGGCGGGCGGCCTGGGCCGCCCGGCCCCTGCCGCCCCGCGGCCCGGACCTCGCGCGACCAGGGCCTGCGCAGCGCCCGCGCACCAGCGCCACCTGTCAGAACTGCGATTCAATCCACCAGAATTAGGGAGTACCATCCGCCCGACGGTGCAAGGACGCCACTCGCGCCGGCTGGGCACACCATCGGGGAATGCCGGCCGGTCCTGTCCTGTGCGCTCGCAACGGGCCGGCCCTCCGGCCTCGCAGTCCAAGCCTAGAGCCACACACATGGTACAGAAGATCATCATCGGCATTCTCGCCGCAGCCCTGATCGCGGTCTGCTCGGTCTGGGGCTACAGCGTCTGGCAGAAGCAGCAAGCCGGCGCGCCCGCCACCCAGGACCTGGCCGCCGCGGCCGCCGCCCTGCCCAAGAAGCTCGAACTGGCCAAGCCCGAGGACGAGGCGCCCAAGCCGGCCGAAGCGCCCGCGGAAGAAGCCCCGGTCGAGAAGGCCGACGGCACCCACTTCACCTACCAGTACGTGGAGCCGCGCAACACCGAGCTGATGCCCGCCTACAAGCTCGCGCGCGAGATCGACATCCTCAAGCAGCTGCCCGAAGTCAACCAGCTCGACGGCTGGCTGATGCTGCCGCGCCAGATCAACTTCATCACCGCCGAGTGCGGCACCACCAACGCCTTCTACGCCAGCGAGAAGGGCGATGTGGTGCTGTGCTACGAGATGCTGGATTTCCTGATCCGCCAGGGCGCGACCTTCGTCCAGGTCAACAACGGCACCGCCCGCGACCAGCTCGACTACCTGCTGGCCAACCTGCGCTTTTTGATGCTGCACGAGACCGGCCACGCCCTGGTGGACATGCTGGACCTGCCGCAGACCGGCCGCGAGGAAGACGCGGTGGACCAGCTGGCCACCACCTTGATGCTGTCCTTCGTCAGCCCCGACGAGAGCTCGGGCGACATCGCCTACAAGCTGCAACTGGCGGCGACCTTCTTCATGATCACCGACGACGGCCAGCACGACATGGCCACCTACGCCGACGAGCACTCGCTGGGCTCGCAGCGCTACTTCAACATGCAGTGCATGATCTACGGCCACGACCCGGGCAAGTACCTGCGCATCGTCACCACCGGCAAGCTGCCCGAAGCGCGCGCGCTGCGCTGCGAGGACGAGAGCAAGCAGATCACCCGCAACTGGATGCGCCTGATCGAGCCGCACATCGCCCCGCGCCACCGCATGACCGCGGAGGAGGAGCGCGCCAAGATCGAGGAGATCCGGCGCAAGCAGGTGGAGAACACCCAGGCGCCATACATGCGTTGAGCGTCCGCGCGTGCGGACGCCGCACCGATGGGACAGGAAAGGGCGCCTTCGGGCGCCCTTTTCCGTCAGGGCCCTGCCGCTTGCGAACCGGAACCAGAACCGGGGGCCTGGGCGGCCCGGCCAAGGCGCCGCCGACGGCCGTGCGCCGCGGCGACAGCCTGACCTCGGGCGTCCGGCCGCGCGCGCTCCGCACGGCCTGGGGCGCCTGTCCCCACACCGCCGCTCGCCGGCAGCCGCCCGCTCACGCCGCGGCGCATCGCCGCAGCGAACGCGCAACGCCTCGCGAAAGCGCGCGCTATGGCGCCAGCGGCAGCCAGAACCACAGCGCGGCCAGGGTCGCCAGCAGCACCGGCGGCGTCAGCAGCAATCCGACCTTCATGTACTGGCCCCAGCCGATGCGCTGCCCTTTGCCCGCCAGCACATGCAGCCACAGCAGCGTGGCGAGCGACCCGATGGGCGTGAACTTCGGCCCCAGGTCGTTGCCGATGACGTTGGCGTAGACCATCAGTTCCCGGGTCTGGGCCGGGACCTCGGCCACGTCGATGGCCAGCGCGCCCACCAGCGTAGCCGGCATGTTGTTCATGACCGAGGCCAGGGCCGCGACTGCGAAGCCGGTCCCCACCGTGGCGATGAAAGAGCCCTGGGCGCCGAGCCAGCCCAGCACGCCAGCGGCCGCCTGGGTCAGCCCGGCCTGCCCCAACCCATAGACGACCAAATACATGCCCAGCGAGAACAGCACGATCTGCCAGGGTGCGCCGCGCAGTACCTTGGCCAGCGGTACGGTCGCGCCGCGGCCGCGGCGAGTCCAGCGGCCGGCGATGGCCATCAGCGACAACGCCGCCGCGCCGGTGATCCAGGCAATGGGAATGCCGAGCGAAGCGGTCGCCAGATAGGCGACCAACAGCAGCCCCAACAACGGAAAGGCCGCACGGAACACGGCCGCGTCGCGAATCGCGCTGCGGGGTTCTTCCAACACGCCCACACGGTAGCGCACAGCCAGATCTCGCCGGAACCACAGCCACAGCACCACCAAGGTAGCGCCCACCGAGACCAGGTTCACCGGCACCATCACCGTCGCATAGCGGTCGAAGCCAACGCCGAAGTAATGGGCGGTCACGATGTTGACCAAGTTCGACACCACCAGCGGGAGACTGGCCGTGTCGGCGATGAAGCCACAGGCGATGGTGAAGGCCAGAGCGGCGGCCGGCGGGAACTCCAGGCGCAGCAGGATCGCCAGCACGATCGGCGTGAGCAGCAGCGCCGCTCCGTCGTTGGCGAACACCGCGGCGATCGCCGCCCCCAGCAACACCACCAGCGGGAACAACCGGCGGCCATCGCCCCCGCCCCAACGCGCTACGTGCAATGCGGCCCAGGCGAAGAAGCCTGCCTCGTCCAGCACCAGCGAGATCACGATCAGGGCCACGAAAGTGAAGGTCGCGTCCCAGACGATGCCCCACACCGTCCCCACATCGCTCCAGCCGACCACGCCAGTGGCCAGAGCGAGCGCCGCTCCGGCCAGCGCCGACCAGCCGATCCCCAGCCCACGCGGTTGCCAGACGACCAACACCAAGGTGGCGACGAAGATCGCAAGGGCGAGCATGCAGCGCTCCGGCTGGCGTCAGAGCGCGCGTTGGCCGACGCGTTCGGACAGCGCCTGGGCGCGCTCCACGCGTTCGGAGTAGCGGTCGGTGAGGTAGGCCGAGCGGCCGCGAACGAGCCAGGTGAACTTCACCAGCTCCTCGCACACATCCACTACCCGCTGGTAGTAGGACGAAGGCTTCATCCGGCCGGCCTCGTCGAACTCCTGGAAGGCCTTGGCCACTGAAGATTGGTTGGGGATGGTGACCATCCGCATCCAGCGGCCGAGCGTGCGCAACTGGTTGACCGCATTGAAGCTCTGCGAGCCGCCGCAGACTTGCATCACCGCCAGGGTCTTGCCCTGGGTCGGGCGCACCGCGCCGACCGACAACGGGATCCAGTCGATCTGCGCTTTCATGATGCCGGTCATCGCTCCATGGCGCTCCGGGCTCACCCACACCATGCCTTCGGACCAGTCGGCCAGCGCGCGCAGCTCCTGCACCTTCGGATGGCCGGGCTCGGCGCCGTCGGGCAAGGGCAACTCGCGCGGGTCGTAGATCCGTACCTCGCAACCGAACCAGCGCAGCAAGCGCGCGGCTTCCTGGGCGAGCAAGCGCGAATAGGAGCGCTCGCGCAAGGAGCCGTACAGGATCAGGATGCGCGGCGGATGGGCGGGATCGCCCGGCGCGGCGAGCGCAGCCGTGTCGATGAGGGCCAGTCGGGCCGGATCGATGTTCGGCAAGTCCGCGGACAGCAGGTCGGTCACGCGCCGGCTCCCGCCGCGGTCACCACTTCGCCATCTTCCTTGGTGAAGCGGGCGACCGGATGGTCCAGCAGGGCCAGCACCTTCTCCGAGGGCCGGCACAGGGCCGCACCTTTGTCGGAGACCACGATGGGGCGGTTGATCAGGATCGGATGGGCGAGCATGGCTTCGATCACGGCCTCGTCGCTGATCGAGAGGTCCGACAGACCGAGCGCGTCGTAAGGCGTGCCCTTTTGCCGCAGCAATTCGCGCGGGGCGATGCCCAGGGCGGCGATCAGCGCCGTCAACGTCGAACGCGAAGGCGGCGTGCGCAGATACTCCACGACGGTGGGCGTTTGGCCCGATGCGAGGATCATCTCCAGCGCGTTGCGGGAAGTGCCGCAGTCGGGGTTGTGGTAGATCGTGATGCCCATGGCAGGTCTCAGGCGGGTCTCAGGCGGGATGGGGGCGAGGGCCCGGCGCGCAGGTCCCGGGGGCGCAGGCCGGTGAGAGGCCGGCGAGCGGGCCGCAGATCTCCGGCTTGCCCGCACAGCAGTCTTCGGTGAGGAAGGCCAGCAATTGGCTCATGCGCTGGTAATTGGCTGCGTACAGGACGTAGCGCCCCTCGCGCCAAGAGCGCAGCAGTTTGGCGCGCTCCAGCGCCGCCAAGTGGAAGCTCATCCGTGCCGGCTGGATCGACAGGCGCCCGGCGATGTCGCCCGAGGCCATGCCGCCCGGACCGGCGCGCACCAGCAACCGGAACGCAGCCAGACGGTCGGTCTGGGCAAGCGCGGACAGCGCGGAGACGGCGGCTTCGTCGTTCATGGGTCAACCTTACAACAATAATTGTATTATTGGAATATCGGCAGAATGCAGCCAGGCCTTACTCGCCGGGCACCGCAAGCTCGCTCGGCCGCCGGCCCTCGGCCTCCGTGCGCCAACGAAAACGGGGCGCCGAAGCGCCCCGTTTCCTTCGCTCACAACGATGCCGGCTCAGAGATGCTTGATGATCTCGTCGGCGAACTCCGAGCACTTGACCTCGGTCGCGCCGTCCATCAGGCGGGCGAAATCGTAGGTCACGCGCTTGGAGCCGATGGCCTTGTCCATCGCCGCGATGATCGCGTCGGCCGCTTCGGTCCAGCCCATGTAGCGCAGCATCATCTCGCCGGAGAGGATCACCGAACCCGGGTTGACCTTGTCCAGGCCGGCGTACTTCGGCGCGGTGCCGTGGGTGGCCTCGAACACGGCGTGGCCGGTCACGTAGTTGATGTTGGCGCCCGGCGCGATGCCGATGCCGCCGACCTGCGCGGCCAGCGCGTCGGAGAGGTAGTCGCCGTTGAGGTTCAGCGTCGCCGAAACGTCGTATTCCTTCGGACGCAGCAGGATCTGCTGCAGGAAGGCGTCGGCGATGGCGTCCTTGATCACCAGGCCCGCGCCCGGCTTGCCTTCCGGGATCACGTGCCAGGGGCCGCCGTCGAGCTCGACCGCGCCGAAGGCTTCGCGCGCGATCTGGTAGCCCCAGTCGCGGAAGCCGCCTTCGGTGAACTTCATGATGTTGCCCTTGTGGACCAGGGTCACCGACTTGCGATTGTTCTCGATCGCGTACTCGATGGCCGCGTGGACCAGGCGGGTGGTGCCCAGGAACGACACCGGCTTGATGCCGATGCCGACCTGCACGCCGAGATCGCGCTTGGGCGCGCCGACCGAGGCCAGTGCGTCCTGCCAGGCATCGACCTTGTCCTGGGTGCCGAAGCGGATCTTGTCGAAGGCCTGCGGAAACTCCTTGGCCAGGAAATCCATGACCTTCTGCGACTCGGCGCTGCCGCCGGCCCACTCGATACCGGCGTAGATGTCCTCGGTGTTCTCGCGGAAGATCACCATGTCCACGTCGCCGGGCTTCTTCACCGGCGAGGGCACGCCCTCGAACCAGCGCACCGGGCGCAGGCAGACGTAAAGGTCGAGCATCTGGCGCAGGGCCACGTTGAGCGAGCGGATGCCGCCGCCGACCGGCGTGGTCAGCGGGCCCTTGATGCTCACCAGGTAATCGCGGCAGGCCTGCACAGTGCCGTCGGGCAGCCAGGTGCCGTAGGTGTTGTTGGCCTTCTCGCCGGCGTAGACCTCCATCCACTCGATCTTCTTCTGCCCGCCGTAGGCCTTGGCGACCGCGGCGTCGAGCACGCGCACCGAGGCGCGCCAAATGTCCGGGCCGGTGCCGTCGCCTTCGATGAACGGGATGATCGGGCGATCCGGCACATTCAGGCCGGTCGGGGTCTTGGTGATCTTGGCGCCGCCTGCGGGCGGCGTCGCTACGAACTCAGTCATTACGATCTCCAGTGGGGCCGCCCGTGCGCAGGCGCATGGACGGTACAGGGTTCCGGCGGGCCGCTGTGGCGCGACGACCCGGCCGGCCATTGTCGCCGGTTCGGGCCGGGCGAGGCAAAGCCGCTGCCGCAACGGCGACGGAACAGGCCGTTGCGGCCCGAAGCCCACTCCTGCTCGCTTACTCCGTGCACTCACTCCTGCGCACTGGCTCCTCCACACTCGCCTTCCCCCACCCCGCCCTCCAACGCCGGCAACCCATGCGCCGCACGCGCGCGGTCGCATTGCGGACTGGGCTGGCCGCGCGCCCCCGCCGGTTGCAGGTCGCGGCAGGGCGAGGGGCGCTGGGCGTAGATGCCGCAGCGAGCGTCGATGCCGATCCGGCCCAACAGTTGAGCGCAGCGCACGGCGCCGCCATAGGTGCCGCGCATGACCACCCGGTGCCGGTCCAAGGGCTCGGTCAGTGCGCTGGGCGTGCTCCCGCTTGGGTGAGCGTCGGTCTCGCTCCAGTGGAAGGCGACGCGGAAAGCGGCGCAGCAGGCGCCGCACTGCAGGCAAGGGTGGATGGCGTCGGACATGGCCGGCGATGGACGGGCTGGGACGGTGCCGGGAGGCGCCGAAGGGGCGCGATTGTCGCACTCGGCGCGCGCCGCCGCAGCGTGCGGGCGGCCGTATTCCGCCAGGCGGTCAGCGCCGCAGGTCCAAGGCGGGATCGCCGCCGCCGAACCATTGGTGCAACCCTAACGCGCCAGCGAAGGCGACGACCAACCCCATCCGCCGCACCATGAGCGCGTTCTCGGCCAGCGGCCCGGGCCGCAGCCTCCACTGCAATAATCCGCCCAAGACATAGCCCGGGGCCATTCCCAACATCGCACCGACCCACAGCCGCTGCAACGCATCGGGCAAGGACAGGGCGAAACAGCCGACGGCCGCACCGACGGCCTGGCCGGCGAACAGCGCGCCGGTCAGGATCGGCACCTGCCAGATTTCCGCGAACGAATACTCGAAGCCGAACGGCGATTCGCGCATGGCCTGCCTTCCTGGAAGCAAGAGTCCCGGCGCAAGGATAGACGAAGCGCCCGGCCCGCGAGGGTGCCGGCCCGGCGCCGCGGCGGCGGGGCTGCGCTCAGGCCCCGCAGCACTTCTTGAATTTCTTGCCGCTGCCGCAGGGGCAGGGATCGTTGCGGTCCGGGGTGGCGGCGCGGCGCAGCGGTTCGCGCGGGGTCAGCGCGTCGATGCGGTGGTGGTGCAGGTCGGCCAGCATGCCCGGCAGGCTGGCGACGATCTCCAGCCGCTCGCGGTAGGACAGCGGGGTCGGCGGCGCGGCCGGGTCTTCGCCCAGCACCTCGCCGCTGGCCAGGCGGTCGAACAGGCCGAAGATCTCGTCGATCCATTCGTGCTCGTCCAGCCACTGCTCCCAGGCGGCCTCGCGCAGTTCCACCCCGCGGAAGAAGCCGAAGGCCCAGTCGCGGCCGACATCCAGTTCGTCGGGGTGCTCGGTGTCCGGCTCCTCGGGCAGCCACAGCAGCGGCGCCAGGTGGTCGGGCAGGTCGTCCTCGCCGTGGCGCACGCGCGCGCTGACCATGTTCCAGTGGCCCTGCAACAGGGCCTGGACCTGGGCGGCCTCGGCCTCGTCGGCCCAGCGCGGCTCCTTGCCGCCCCACACCGGCGGTTGCCATTGCTCGGCCGCGGGCTGCTCGGGCCCGACCACCAGGGCCGAGACGTAGCCGTCCAGGGCCTCCAGGTTGAAACCCTTGTAGGGCACGGCGCGCTGGTCGAGCAGGTCGGCCAGGCGTTCGATCTGGTCGTCGTCGAGATAGGCGGGCGCTTTCATGGCAGCGACTCAAGGAGCTTGGGGACGCGCATGGTAGTCGCAGTGGCGTGCTTGCGCCGACAATGCCGGCATGCCTGCCCCGCCCGACGCCTGCCCCTGCGACCCCGGCCGCCGCTACGCGGCCTGCTGCGGGCCCCTCCACGCCGGCGCTCCGGCCGCCACCGCCGAGGCGCTGATGCGCTCGCGCTACAGCGCCTATGCGCTGGGCGATGCCGGCTATCTGCGCGCCACCTGGGAGCCGTCCACCTGCCCGGCCGAGCTCGATCTGGACCCGGCGGTGCGCTGGTTGGGCCTGAGCGTCAAGCGCCACCTGCGCGAGGGCGAGGAGGCCGCCACGGTCGAGTTCGTGGCCCGCTACCGCATCGGCGGCGGCTCGGCGGTGCGCCTGCACGAGATCAGCCGGTTCCGCCGGCGCGAGGGCCGCTGGTATTACCTGGACGGCCGCTTCCCAGGTGGCTGAGCGCGGGGTTGTGCGCACGGTCGCGGTTCCAACCTCGCCTGCGGGCGCAGACGGTCGGGGTTAACCGGGCGCACAGCCTGGCCGGCGCAGGCTCGGCAGGCAGCGTCCTACGCGCCCCAGCAGGAGACCGCCATGCCCCGGACCGTCGTCGCTCTACTCCGCCTCGCCACGCCTGGCCGCCGCGCACAGACCGCTTGGTTGGCCCTGGCCCTGCTGCCCTGGGCGTTGAGCGCCTGCGCCAGCTCGCCGGCGCCTCCGGCCAGCGAGCCAGCCGCCGCCGCCGAGCCCTCGCCCTCCCGACCGCCAGCGCCGCTGCGCTGCCAGGCCGAAGCGGCCCGGGCCGCCCTGCTCGGCCAACCCGCCGACCCGGCCGCAGTCGAGCGTGCCCGCCGCGATGCCGGCGGCGACGTGGTGCGGGTGCTCAAGCCGGGCCAGGCGATCACCAAGGAATACCGCGACGGCCGGGTCAATGTGTACGTGGACGAAGCCAACGCCATCATCGACGTGACCTGCGGCTGAGTCCGCACCCGCGCAGTCGCCCGCGCGCGGCGCCGCGAGCGCCCGGTTCCCGCTCTGTCCGGCTGTTTGCTTCCGGCGCTTGCCGTCGCAGCGCCTGCCCACGAGCCCGCGCCGGCGCGTCCGATGGCTGCCTCCACAGGCCCTGGCCTACACTGCCGGCGCCCCTGGAACCGAGCCGAACCGATGCGCGTCGCCATCCCCCGCTACTTGTTCGCAGCCCTGGCCGTGCTGGTCCTGGCCGCGCTGTACTGGCGCGGCGATCTGTCCGGGACCGGCCAGCCGCAGTCCCAGGATCAGCGCACGCGCGAACACATCGGCGTCTGGACGCCGGCGCAGGACGGGCCGGGCAACGAACCAGCGAGCGGCCGCCCAGGCGACCACCGCGGCAGCGAGCGCCAGCGGCCTGCCCGCGACGACCGCGCCCCGTCCGTCTCCGCCGGCGGCCTGCTGCCGGCCGAAGCCCGGCCGGTACTCGAACGCATCGCCGCCGGCGGTCCGTTCCGCTACCGCCAGGACGGCGGCGTGTTCCAGAACCGCGAGAATCGCCTGCCGCGGCAACCGCGCGGCTACTACCGCGAATACACCGTGGACACCCCCGGCTCGGACGACCGCGGCGCGCGCCGCATCGTCACCGGCGGCGATCCGCCGTCGGAGTATTTCTATACCGACGATCACTACCGCAGCTTCACCCGCTTCGATCCGCAGACCCAGGCAGGCGCGCGATGACTCCTTCCGATCCGCGCGAACTGCTCGCCGACGCGGCCGCAGCCGGCGCCTATTTCATCGACGCGCGCGACACCCAGGCCCTGGCCGACGCCGGCGCCAGCCTGGACTACGCGGTGGCGCGGGTGGATTTCGCCGGTTGCGCCGGCAAGGACGAGGCGCTGATGCGCATCGCCGCCGGCCTGCGCTTTCCGGCCTGGTTCGGCGGCAACTGGGACGCGCTGGACGATGCGGTCAACGATCTGTCGTGGTGGCCGGCGCCGGGTTATGTGCTGCTGATCGAACACGCCGGCCCCTGGCAAGCCGCTCATCCCGAGGACGCGACCACCCTGGTGGAGATCCTCGGCGAGGCCGCGCGCGACTGGGCCAAGACCCGGGTGCCGTTCTGGGCCCTGCTGCCGCTGCCGGAGAATGAGTTGGCGCGGATGGCGCCTTGAGTCGAGAGCCGCGGCGCACGACAGCGCTCGCCTCGCGAACGCATCGCTGCGCAATCGGCCGCTCGCGGCGTCGGCCCATTCGCGATGGCCAGGCCCGCGGCGCCACCGGCAACTCCGCGATCACGATCGCGACCGCCGACGGCCCTGCCCTGGCCAATGCGACCCCGGCCCCGCCTGCAGCAGCGGCGCCAGCCGCCATCGCCACCCGCACACCCTATATCTCCTCATCCCCGCCCACCGCGATGGGCGGCACGCAGAAACCCCAGCAGCGCGCGCTCCCATTGCGCCTCGCTGCGCGCGCCGGCGGCGCGACGCGCCAGGCGTCCGTCGCGCCAGCCCTCGAACACCGCCGGATCGATATAGGCCTTGCGGCACACCGCGCGGGTGTTGCGCAATGCCCGCGCCACCTCGTCCACCACCGCATTGCAGACCTGGGCCCGGGCGCGCTCGCTGCTGTCCGGGCCGGGCGCGGGTTCGGCGGCCAGACGCCGGAACGCCGCCAGAGTGCCGCCCCAGGTGCGGAAATCCTTGGCGGTGAAGGCCTCGCCCATGGCCTCGCGCAGATAGTCGTTGACCGCGCCGGAATCCACCCGCTGCACCCGACCCTCGTCGTCGCGATACTGGAACAGCGCCTGGCCCGGCAGTTGCTGGCAGGCCCGCACCAGCTTGACCAGCCGCGCGTCGTCCAGTTCGACCTCCTGCGCCTGGCCGCCCTTGCCGCGGAAGCGCAGGCGTGCGCGGCCGCCGCGCAGGAAGGCGATGTGGCGGTTGCGCAAGGTGGTCAGGCCGAAGGAGCGGTTCGTGCGCGCATAGGCGTGGTTGCCCACGCGCAACAGCGTCTCGGCCATCACCGCCACCACGATGGCCAGCACCTTGGCGCGCGGGAAGCCGCGTGCGTGCAGGTCCTGGCGCACGCGCCGGCGCAGCGCCGGCAAGGCCGCGCCGAACGCGGCCAGGCGCTCGAACTTGCGCTCGTCGCGGACCTGGCGCCAGTGCGGGTGATAGCGGTATTGCTTGCGGCCGCGCGCGTCGCGGCCGGTGGCCTGCAGATGGCCGCGCGGATCGGCGCAGATCCACACCTCGGTGTAGGCCGGCGGGATCGCCAGCGCGCGGATCCGCGCCAACGTGCGTTCGGCGCGCACCGGCCGGCCGCGCGCATCGCGATAGGCAAAGCCGCGGCCGCTGCGGTGCCGGCTCAGGCCCGGCTCGCCGTCGGCGACATAGCGCAGGCCGGCGGCGCGGGCGCTGCGCCGACGGCGCGCGCCGGCCGGTGCGGAAGGTGCGTCGCTCATGCCGGCCGGGACCGGGGGATCGTGCCTTCCCAGATCATGCCTTCCCAGATACGGCGCGGCCCGTAAAGACCGCGACAAGACGGCGCCAAGAAAACGCCGGCGTCGCCCGGTCGGACCGACCTGCGCCGCGCGCGGCGGCCATGGCGCGCGCGGCCGCCGTGGCTCAGTCCTCGTCCTTGCCGAACTCCACCTTCTCGCCTTTCTCGCCAGTGCTCCAGGTGGCGCTGTGCGAGCGCTCGCACCAGGCCGGAGGCTTCTCGCCGGGACGCAGCGGGCCACTGGCGCATTCGGGGCGGGCATCCACGGCCGAATTGGTGTCGCGGTACTCCACGCCACCGCAGCCGGACAGGGCCGCAGCCGCGGCGAGAGAAACGATCCAATTGCGCATGCACGATCTCCTTGCAGGGGAAGGACCACTACGCTGCCGCAAGCCGCGGCGCAGGGCCAGTGCCCCGCGCGGGCTCACGCCGCCGCGCCGGCGCCATCGGCCGGCTCGTCCAGCAATGGCGCCTCCGGCGCGCGGGCATAGCGCCAGGCGATCGCCAGCCCCAGCGCCAGCAACGCTCCGGCGATGAACCACGGCGCCCCGGGCAAGTGCACCGGCGCGCTCTTGCCGATGAAATAACCGAAGCTGCCGGCGTAGATGCCCGGGCCGACCACGCCGGCCAGCGCCACCAGGCTCATCAGCGAGCCCTGGATGCGGCCTTGCACATCGGCACCGACCTGGCGCGTGACCAGGGCCTGGGTCGCCGGCCCGGCGATCGCCCACAGCGCGCTGATCGGCAAGCCGACCAGGAACACCCAGCCGACCTCGGCCGCGCCGTAGACCATGAAGCCGAGCGCACCGCAGCCCAGGCCCAGCAGCAGGGCGCGGCGCTCGCCCAGCCAGGCGACCATGCGCCCGACCAACCCGACATTGACCACGACATTGAGCACGCCCACCACCAGCAGCACCCAACCGACTTCGCGCAGGCCCCACTGGTATTGGTAGTCGGCGAACAGCACGAAGATGCTCGGATACACGTAGTGCGCCAGATTGGCGATGAACACCACCGCGGCCAGGCCGAACACCTGCGGGTAGCGCTTGAGCAACACCAGTGCGCCGAACGGATTGGCATGGGCCCAGTCGAAGCGCGGCGTGCGCTTTTCGGCCGGCAGCGACTCGGGCAGCACGAACCAGCCGTAGAGGAAGTTCAGCAGCGCCAGTCCGGCGGAGAACCAGAACGGCAGGCGCAGATCGACCTCGCCCAGGTAGGCGCCGATCAGCGGCCCGATCACGAAGCCCACGCCGAAGGCCGCGCCGATCAAGCCGAAGCTCTTGGCGCGCTGTTCCGGCGGGGTGATGTCGGCAATGTAGGCGTTGGCGGTGGTGAAGCTGGCGGCGGTGATGCCGGAGACGATGCGGCCGATCAGCAGCAGCGGCAGGCTGTTGGCCACCGCCATCAGCACGAAGTCCAGGCCCAGGCCCAGGCAGGACAGCAGGATCACCGGGCGCCGGCCGTAGCGGTCCGACAGCGAGCCCTGGATCGGCGAGAACACGAACTGGATCAGCGCGAACACGGTGCCGAACAGTCCGACCCAGTAGGCCGCCTTGGCGGTGTCGCCGCCGACGAAGCCTTCGATCAGGTGCGGCAGCACCGGGATGATCAGGCCGAAGGACAGCACGTCGATCAACACGGTGATGAAGATGAAGACGAGCGCAGCGTTGCGCGCGCGCCCTGCGGGTGCGGAAGCGGTGGTCATGCGGGCGGCGGCCATCCTGGCGAGCGGGGGTGGGAGAGCGGACGCCGCGCAGTCTAGCGCCCTGGCGTGTCGCGGCCAGAGACGATTGTCATCCGGCGATGGTTTCTGACGTTACCAATGCCCGCCGGCATCGATGATTTTTCCATCCGGATCATCGGCTTAGCGCGGGGCCTGTGAGCGCGCGCGCTCACAGCCGCAGCGCCGTCGGAAAGCCCGGCTGCGAGCGTGCGCGAGCGAATTGCCGCATCGCACAATTTGTGCTTTAGTCGGGTCAAGCTCGGTCCAACGCCACCGGTGCGGGAGAAATCCCGCGCCAACGGCGTCGGCTCCCCGCGCGAAGGCAACCAGACAGCGATGTCGCAGGCGCGGCGCGCGCAGGGGATCGGCCCACAGGACGGATCTATACCGAATAACACCCGCCCAACCGGCGCCGCGCGCGCGGCGATCCACGGAACCGGCCCCGGGCGGGGCGATCGACCACAACGCGCAGCGGTAGCGAGCAAGCGATCCACGGAACACCCACGGTTTCGGAGATGCGATGCAAGCCAGGCAAGACAGTCCCCATTTCGGCGGTCTCTACGACCCTCGCGACGAGCGCGACAGCTGCGGGTTCGGGCTGATCGCGCAGCTCGACGATCGCCCCAGCCGCGCGCTGGTGGACCGTGCCCTGGAAGCGCTGTCGCGCATGACCCACCGCGGCGGCGTCGCCGCCGACGGACTCAGCGGCGACGGCTGCGGCCTGCTGATCCGCCATCCCGAGGCGTTCCTGCGCCTGATCGCGCGCGAGGCCAACATCCGCCCCGGCCCGCATTTCGCCGCCGGCCTGGTGTTCCTGCCGCATGCCGAACCCGAAGCCGCGCGCGCGCGCGACGCGCTCAACGAGGCCCTGCGCAGCGAAGGCATGCGCGTGACCGGCTGGCGCGCGGTGCCGGTGAACCTGGAGGCTTGCGGCGAGCTGGCGCGCTCGACCATGCCGCGCATCGAGCAGGTTTTCGTCGATGCCGCCAGCCCGTTCGACCCGGCCGGCTTCCAGCGCTCGCTGTTCCTCGGCCGCCGCCGCGCCGAGCAGCGCCTGCGCGATCTGCGCGATTTCTACGTGGTCAGCCTGTCCTCGGCCAGCATCGGCTACAAGGGCATGGTGCTGCCGGACCGGCTGATGCAGCTGTATCCGGACCTGCAACGGCCCGAGCTGGCCGCCAGCGCAGTGGTCTTCCACCAGCGCTTTTCCACCAACACCACGCCGCGCTGGCCGCTGGCCCAGCCGTTCCGCCTGCTGGCCCACAACGGCGAGATCAATACCATCGCCGGCAATCGCGCCTGGGCCCAGGCCCGCGCCCACGCCTGGCGCACGCCGAACCTGGACTTGCGCGAGTTCGATGCCATCGTCAGCACCGACGGCTCGGATTCGCAGAGCCTGGACAACATGCTGGAGGTGCTGCAGGCCGGCGGCATGGACCTGCTCAAGGCCATGCGCATCCTGATCCCGCCGGCCACGCAGTCGCTGGAGTACAAGGACGCCGATCTGGCCGCGTTCTACGAGTACTACGCGCTCAACACCGAGCCCTGGGACGGCCCGGCCGGCATCGTCACCTGCGACGGCCGTTACGCCGCCTGCACCCTGGACCGCAACGGCCTGCGCCCGGCGCGCTGGCTGCGCTCGCGCGACCGCCACTTCCTGATCGCCTCGGAAGCCGGCGTGTGGGAACTGCCGGCCGAGGAGATCGAGGCCAAGGGCAAGCTCGGCCCGGGCGAGATGATCGCCGCCGACCTGTACCAGGGCGAGTTGCTGGATTCGGAGGCCATCGACCGGATCAACCGCGCGCGCGCTCCGTACAAGCGCTGGCTCAAGCAGGGCATGACCTACCTGCACAGCGAGCTGATCGACCCCAACCTGGCCGCCGAACCCTTCGACCACGAGACCTTGTCCGGCTTCCAGAAGCTGTTCCAGCTCACCCGCGAGGAACGCGAGCAGGTGCTGCGGCCGCTGGCCGAGATCGAGCAGGAAGCCACCGGCTCGATGGGCGACGACGTGCCGATGGCGGTGCTGTCGCAGCAGGTGCGGCCGCTGTACGACCATTTCCGCCAAGCCTTCGCGCAAGTCACCAACCCGCCCATCGACCCGCTGCGCGAGGACTGCGTGATGTCGCTGGCGACCCAGATCGGGCGCGAGGGCAATGTCTTCGTCGATGGCCCGGGCAACGTCGGCCACATCCACCTCAACTCGCCGGTGTTGGCCCAGCGCAAGCTGCGGCAGTTGCTGGCGATGGCGCCCTACGATCAGTCGCACCGCTACATCGATCTGAACTACACCGCCGGGGAAGGCCTGCAGGCGGCGATCGTGCGGGTCTGCCGCGAGGCCGAACAGGCCACCCGCGACGGCATCGTGCTGCTGATCGTCACCGACCGCCGCCCGCGCCGCGACGCGCTGATGATGCACGCGCTGCTGGCCACCGGCGCGATCCACCAGCACTTGGTGCGGGTGGGCCTGCGCTGCGAGGCCAACCTCATCATCGAGACCGGCACCGCCCGCGATCCGCACCACTTCGCCTGCCTGATCGGATTCGGCGCAACCGCGGTCTACCCCTACCTGGCCTACCAGACCCTGCACGACCTGGGCGCGCGCGGCATCCTGCGCACCAAGCACGGCGAGGTCGCGCAGATCGGCCGCAGCTACCGGCGCGCGATCAAGAAGGGCCTGCTCAAGATCATCTCCAAGATGGGCATCGCCACCATCGGCAGTTACCGCGGCGCGCGCCTGTTCGAGATCATCGGCCTGGACCGCGAAGTGGTGGACCTGTGCTTCGCCGGCACGCCCTCGCGCATCGGCGGCGCCGGCTTCGCGCTGCTGCAGGGCGACGACCAGGCCCTGGCCGAGCTGGCCTGGAACGCCAACCGCCTGCCGGAAATCGGCGGCCTGCTCAAGTACACCCCCGGCGGCGAGTACCACCTGTTCAACCCGGACGTGGTCACGCGCTTGCAGCGCGCGGTCGGCAGCGGCCAGTGGAGCGACTGGCAGCATTACGCCGAAGCGGTCAACGAACGCCCCACCGCGGCCCTGCGCGACTTGCTGGAACTGGCGACCGAGCCTGCGCGCGCGATCGCGCTGGACGAGGTCGAGCCGGTCGAGGCCATCGTGCGCCGCTTCGACTCGGCCGCGATGAGCCTGGGCGCGCTGTCGCCGGAAGCGCACGAAGCGCTGGCCATCGCCATGAACCGGCTCGGCGGGCGCTCCAACTCCGGCGAGGGCGGCGAGGACCCGGCGCGCTACCGCAGCGACAAGGTCTCCAAGATCAAGCAGATCGCTTCCGGCCGCTTCGGCGTGACGCCGGAGTACCTGGTCAACGCCGAGGTCCTGCAGATCAAGGTCGCCCAGGGCGCCAAGCCCGGCGAGGGCGGCCAGTTGCCGGGCCACAAGGTCAACGAGCTGATCGCGCGGCTGCGTTACGCGATGCCGGGCATCGGCCTGATTTCGCCGCCGCCGCATCACGACATCTATTCCATCGAAGACCTGGCGCAGTTGATCCACGACCTGCGCCAGGTCAATCCGGAAGCCTTGATCTCGGTCAAGCTGGTCTCCCACGCCGGCGTGGGCACCATCGCTACCGGCGTGGCCAAGGCCGGCGCCGACCTGATCACCGTGTCCGGCCACGACGGCGGCACCGGCGCCAGCCCGCTGTCCTCGATCCGCTACGCCGGCACGCCCTGGGAGCTGGGCCTGGCCGAAGCGCGCCAGGCACTGCTGGCCAACGACCTGCGCGAGCGGGTGATCCTGCAGACCGACGGCGGGCTCAAGAGCGGCCTGGACGTGGTCAAGGCGGCGCTGCTGGGGGCGGAGAGCTTCGGCTTCGGCACTGCGCCGATGATCGCGCTGGGCTGCAAGTACCTGCGCATCTGCCACCTCAACAACTGCGCCACCGGCGTGGCCACCCAGGACGCGGCGCTGCGCCGCGACCACTTCACTGGCCTGCCCGAGCGCGTGGAGAACTTCTTCCGCCTGTTGGCCGAGGAAGTGCGGCATTGGCTGGCGGCGCTGGGCGTGCGCACGCTCGGCGAAATCGTCGGCCGCACCGACCTGCTGCGCCAGCGCGAAGGCGACAGCGCGCGCCAACACCGGCTGGACCTGTCGCCGCTGCTGGCCGGCTCCGGCCTGTCCCACGGCGGCCATTGCGGCCTGCCGGCGCCGCCGGCCGCGCCCGAGGGCCTGGCCGCGCAGTTGGAGCAGGACCTGGCCGAGGCGATCGCGGCCAAGTCCGGCGGCGAGCACAGCTACAAGATCCGCAACACCGACCGCAGCATCGGCGCGCGCTTGTCCGGGCGCATCGCCCGCCTCCACGGCGACCGCGGTATGAGCCAGGCGCCGCTGACCCTGCGCTTCGCCGGCACCGCCGGGCAGAGCTTCGGCGCCTTCCAGGCCGGCGGCCTGCACTTCGAGCTGACCGGCGAGGCCAACGACTATGTCGGCAAGGGCATGGCCGGCGGCCGCATCGTGCTGCGCCCGCCGGCGGGCGCGCGCTACGCCGCGCACGAAACCCCGATCCTGGGCAACACCTGCCTGTACGGCGCCACCGGCGGCGAGCTCTACGCCGCCGGCCGCGCCGGCGAGCGTTTCGGCGTGCGCAACTCCGGCGCCACCGCGGTGGTGGAAGGCGCCGGCGACCATTGCTGCGAGTACATGACCGGCGGCGTGGTCGCTGTGCTCGGCCGCACCGGCCTGAACTTCGGCGCCGGCTTCACCGGCGGCATGGCCTATGTGCTGGACGTGGAGCGCGATTTCGTCGATCGCTACAACCACGAGCTGATCGACATCCTGCGCATCTCCGCCGACGGCTTCGAGCACCACCGCTCGCACCTGCACGACCTGCTGGAGACCCACGCCGCCCTGACCGGCAGCGCCTGGGCGCGGCGGATCCTGGACGAAATGCGCGATTACCTGGGCAAGTTCTGGCTGGTCAAGCCGAAGGCCGCGAGCCTGGAGTCGCTGGCCGAGACCTTGAGGAGCGCAGCATGAAGACGCCGGCCCGGCCTCCCTCCCCGTCCACGCGGCCTGCGCGGACCATGGCAACCACGAAGGCGACGACGATGATCCCGATTGCGCGCGAGCCCGGCCTCGGCCTTTCCACGGCCGGGACGGCCGCTGCCCTGTCTGGGTCCCTCGTCGGGCGTGGTCAAGGCCAGCGGGTGCAGCCGGCATGAGCAAGAAGCCCGTGTTCCAGTTCCGCGACGCGCCGCGCGAGATGCCCGCGCGCATTCCGCTGCAACTGCGCCTGGACGGCGACTGGGGCGAACTCTATGGCCGCTTCGGCGAAGCCGAAGCCAAGAAGCAGGCCGGCCGCTGCCTGGACTGCGGCAACCCCTATTGTGGCTGGGCCTGCCCGCTGCACAACTACATTCCCAACTGGCTGGAGCTGGCGCGCGAGGGCCGCCTGCACGAAGCGGCCTCGCTGTGCCACGAAACCAACCCCTTGCCGGAAATCTGCGGCCGGGTCTGCCCGCAGGACCGCCTGTGCGAAGGCAGTTGCACCCTCAACGATGGCTTCGGCGCGGTCACCATCGGCGCGGTGGAAAAATACATCGTCGATAGCGCCCTGGCCGATGGCTGGCGCCCGGACTTGTCGGCGGTGGCGCGCAGCGGCCACCGCGTCGCCATCGTCGGCGCCGGCCCTGCGGGACTGGCCTGCGCCGACCGCCTGGCCCGCGCCGGCATCCAGGCGGTGGTGTTCGACCGCTA
>CBIFVU010000038.1:0-23565 GCA_966185905.1 uncultured Lysobacter sp. | reverse complement strand
GCGCCTTCCTCGACATCGACGGCTTCTATTCGCCGCTGATGGGCATGCTCGACCGGATGGTGGCCGAGCGCTTCCTGCACCCGGACCAGCGCCAGGACCTGTGGCACGGCGACGATATCGATGCGATGCTGGCCTGGATGCGCGGCTACCAGCCGGCGCAATCGTCCAAGTGGATGGACGAAAAGCGCCGCGGCGCGCTGCGCTGAGACGCTGCGGCGCGGTCGCCGCGCGCCGACGCCCCGCTGGAGGACGAAATGGACGTTTCCGCTCCCCTGCGCGCCGCTTGCTGGCTGGCCGCAGCTGTGTGCGCAGCCGCACCGGTCCAGGCCGCGACGGACGCCGCCTCGCCCCCGCCTCCTGACTGCGAGCAAGCCCGGCGCCTGCCCGCCGAAGCCGGTGCCGACGCGCGCCGGATCGTTTGCACGATCCCGCCGCAGTACCGGGCCGATGTTTCCCGCGCCGAACTGCTCGGGCGCTTGCTGCGCCGCCACGATGTGGCCGCCTGGCTGACCAGCGACGCGCTGCTGGAGATCGGCGCTCTGCAACGCCCGCCGGGCGAAGGGCTGGGCTGGCTGACCCACGACACCGGCCAGGCCGTGCAGGTGCGCTATTTCGCCCGCGGTCCCGAGCCGGACAGCGCCGCCACGCCGGCGCCGGTGGCGTTCGCCCAAGCCCTGCTGCCGCTGCGCGCGCCCCTGCGCGCCACCCAGGCGCGCCGGTTGGACCCACCGCAACCGGCCGATGCGCGCGAGCGACGGCTGCTGGCGGCATTGGCGCTGGCCCACCGGCAACCCCGGTTGCAGTGCTCCGACGCCGCGCCCAATACCGTCGCCTTCGGCTTCGACCACGACGGCGAACCGGCGCAGATCCTGGTGTTCCTGATGACGCCCTGGCAGCGCGATCTCCCGCTCGGCGGCCATGCCCTGTTCCGGATCTCGGCCGAGGGCGACCGCATCATCGACCGCTACGAGCAGACCCGCAGTTGCCTCGACCTTCCTGCGCAGTCGCTCAAGCAGGCCCAGGCCTTGACGGTGAGCCACTCGACTTCGGCTGCGCCGACGTTCTTCCACGTCTTCATGAGCCTGCAGTACGACAAGCCGCTGATCGTCCACACCACCCAGAACGGCCTGCTGTGGAAGATCGAGGATGGACGCGTCGGGCGACTGCCCAAGCGCGCGCCTGAGGCCGGGGCCGCCCAGGCCTGGGCCCGCGATCGGCCTGCGGTCGAGGCCGAAGCTGGCGAGGGCGCTGGCAGGCGCGCCCACGAACGCGGCGGCCGAGCCGGCGACTGAGGCGGCGAACGCGCAGCGAGTGAGCGGCCAGAACGCAGCCGTCCAGGCCCAGACCCGCGCGAGACGAACTTCGACGCAACGCGGCTCGCCGGCGCGCTGCCTCATGCCTCCGCATGGGCGCACAGCCGCACACGGATCCATCGAACACGCACGAACGTCTCGCCCGCCGCCCACCCGAACACGAGCGCCTTTGCACACCGGTTCGACAGGCGACTCGCAGTGCCCAGGCGGGCACACAGCCGCGCACGGACCCTGCGCGCAGCCAACAGGAGTGCAGCCGCCCAGGCGCCGGCCGGCCGAGCCCCGCGCTTCGCCGCTGCGCGCCGCGACACCGCGCCCTTGCAAGCGCCGGTCGCGCCAATGCGCGCAAGGCTCCGCCGCGCATCGCGCTCCCCTGTCCCCGCCCCAGCCTTTATCATCGGCTCTTGTCACAGGAGGCCGCCCCGCCATGCCCGTCCCCGCTTCGTTCGACGCCTTCCGCATCCACAACGACGAGGCCGGCTACCGCAGCGGCATCGAGCCGGTCGCGCTGGACGCGCTCTCGCCGGGCGAGGTGACCATCCAGGTCGCCTATTCCTCGATCAACTTCAAGGACGCGCTGGCCGGCACCGGCCAGGGCAAGATCCTGCGCCGTTTCCCGCTGGTCGGCGGCATCGACGTGGCCGGGCACGTGGTCGCCTCCAGCGACCCGGCGTTCAAGGAAGGCGATGCCGTGCTGACCACCGGCTGCGGCCTCAGCGAGACCCGCGACGGCGGCTACAGCCGTTACGCGCGTCTGCAGGCGGAGTGGACCATTCCGCTGCCGCCGGGCCTGAGCCTGCGCGAAAGCATGATCCTGGGCACCGCAGGCTTCACCGCCGCACTGGCCCTGTACCGCATGCTCGACAACCGCCAGGCGCCGGAACTGGGCCCGCTGGCGGTCACCGGCGCCACCGGCGGGGTGGGCTCGCTGGCGGTGGACATCTTCAGCCGCGCCGGCTTCGAGGTGCACGCCATCAGCGGCAAGCCTGAACAGGCCGACTACCTGCACGCCATCGGCGCCCACCAGGTGCTCGGGCGCGAGGCCCTGCAGACCGCGCGGCCGATGGAATCGGCGCGTTTCGGCGGCGGCCTGGACAATGTCGGCGGGCCGATGCTGGCCAGCCTGCTGGCCCAGACCGCGCCCTACGGCAACGTCGCCACCGCCGGCCTGGCCGCCAGCCACGACCTGCCGACTACGGTGATGCCCTTCATCATCCGCGGCGTGTCCCTGCTCGGGGTGGCCTCGGCCGGCACCGAGCGCGCCATCCGCGACGCGATCTGGCAGCGCCTGGGCAGCGATTGGAAGCCGGCCCACCTGGACCGCATCTGCACCCGCGAAGTGGCCTTGGCCGAGCTGCCGGAGGTGTTCCCCGGCATGCTGGCCGGCGGCTCCCTGGGGCGGACCCTGGTCGTGATGTAGTTGGCATTGCAGCCGCGCGGCGCGTCGCTACAATCGGCCGCACGTTCTTGGGGGAAACACATGGCGCGCATTTTGATCGTCGACGATTCGCCGTCCCAGCTGATGGGCATCCGCCGCATCGTGGAGAAACTGGGGCACGAGGCCCTCACCGCCGAGGACGGCGCCGCCGGCGTCGAAGCGGCCAAGCGCGAGTTGCCCGACCTGATCCTGATGGACGTGGTCATGCCCAACCTCAACGGGTTCCAGGCCACGCGCTCGATCTGCCGCGAGGCCACCACCAAGCACATCCCGATCGTGCTGGTGACCACCAAGGACCAGGACACCGACCGGGTCTGGGGCATGCGCCAGGGCGCGAAGGCCTATATCACCAAGCCTTTCAGCGAGACCGACCTGTCCGAGATCATCGGCCAGTTGCTGCCCGCGGCCGGCTGAGCCCGGCCAGCAGGCGCGGTCCGCAATCCCGGCCCCGGCCGGAATTCTCGGCACGATCCCGGCCCCAGGCCGGGATTTTTCGTTGCCGGGGCGGCGCCTGCAGCCGTGGGGCTCCAGCGGCGACAGCGGTCGCATTGAGCTACTCCACGGCCAGCGCAAAGCCGGGCCGCCTCGCAGTGCGCGCGGCGGACAGGATCGGAGCTTGGCGGATGAGCGCCTGAGCGGCGCGGCCGGAGTGCCCTTTCCGCGCAAGGCCTGGCGCAAGCGGACGCAAACCCATCAGAATCCAGATCGATTTGCGCCGGAATAATCGCCAATCGGCATGGAATCGGCATGGAATCGGCGACGCGCACACAGCTTCCGACGAACGGTCGCCGGCACGGCGTCAGCGGGCGTTCAAGCCCGCCGCCATTCCTCGCCGAAGGCGCTGCGCATGGCCTCGTAGGCCTCGTGCTGGGCTTCGGTCTCCGGCCGCGGCGCCAGCACCTCCAGCTCGACGATCTGGTCGCCGGCCGGCGCGCCCGGCAGGCCGCGCCCGCGCAGGCGCAGCTTGCGCCCGGCCTCGGAGTTGGCCGGGATCTTCAGCTCCACCGGGCCGCCCAGGGTCGGCACGCTGATGCTCGCGCCCAGCGCGGCCTCCCACGGCGCCAGCGGCAGCACATGGATGACGTTGCGGCCATCGACCTCGAACTGCGGATGGGCGGCGTATTCGATCTCCAGCAGCAAGTCGCCCTGGCCGCTGCCCTGCCCGGCCAGGCGGATCAACTGGCCGGGCCGGATGCCCTTGGGCACGCGCACTTCCAGGGTCTTGTGGTTGACCGAAATGCGCACGCTGCCGCCTTCGTAGACCGTCTCCAGCGACACCGCCAGGCGCGCCCGGGTGTCGCCGCGCGGCGGCGCGGCGCGGCCGGCCTGGCCGCCGAAGCCGCCGGCGCTGCGGCCGCGGCCGAACAGGTTCTCGAAGAAGTCGCTGAAACCGCCGCCCGCGCCGCCGCCGGCGAAGATCTCCTCGAAATCCACACCGCCGCCGCCATAGCCGCCCGGCGGCGGCTGGACCTCGTCGCCGGGGCGGTAGCCGCGCGCGCGCAACTGGTCGTAGGCGCTGCGCTTGGCCGGGTCGCGCAGGGCCTCGTAGGCCTCGTTGACGGCCTTGAACTTCTCCTCCGCGCCGGCCTCTTTGCTGACGTCGGGGTGGTACTTGCGGGCCAGGCGGCGATACGCCGTCTTGATCTCCGCCTCGCCGGCGCTGGGCTCCAGGCCGAGGGTCTCGTAATAATCCTTGAACTGCATCGGCTCGCTCCGCCACGGGCAAACGCCAGGTTCGGCGCATACACTCACGCCCGGCCTGACGCATCATCGAACCCCACACCATGGCGGCGATGCAAGCGATTTCAAGCCGCCTTGACGTCGCCTTAGCGCCGCCTGCCCAAGACTCGAACCCCAACCGGAGAAACCCATGAGCATCCAGGTCGGCGACCGCCTGCCCGAAGTCGCCCTCAAGCGCATCAACGACGGCATCGAGACCGTCGATACCCGCAGCCTGTTCGACGGCCGCAAGGCGGTGCTGTTCGCCGTCCCCGGCGCCTTCACCCCGACCTGCTCGGAAAAGCATCTGCCCGGCTTCGTCGAGCATTTCCAGCAGTTCCGCGACAAGGGCATCGAGGTCGCCTGCCTGGCGGTCAACGACCCCTTCGTCATGCAGGCCTGGGCCAAGAGCCAGCACGTGCCCGACGGGATGCTGATGCTGTCCGACGGCAACGGCGACCTGACCCGCGCGCTGGGGCTGGAACTGGACGCCAGCGCCTACGGCATGGGCGTGCGCGCCAAGCGCTTCGCCTTGTACGCCGAGGACGGGGTGGTCAAGCAACTGCATGTCGAAGAGCCGGGCGAGTACCGGGTGTCTTCGGCTGAGTACATGCTCGGCCAGGTCTGAGGCCTGCGCACCGGCCCGGGCCCGGCCGTGCCGGGTTCGTGCCGGTGCGTTCGGGTTTCGTGCCGGGTCCGCGCCTCAGCGCAGCACCCGGAACCGCGTCCGCGACCAGGCGCCGGTATCGGCCAGCGCGGTCAGCACGTGGTCGCCGGGCTCGCCGAAGTCGTGCTCGAGCCGGCCGCGGCCGGTGGTCTCGCCGATCAGGCGCCCATCCAGCAGCCAGCGCACCCGCGCCTCGCTGCCCAGCGCCCGCACCCCCAGGCGCAGCGGCGTGGCATTGCCGGGCGCCCGCGCCAGCGTGGCCAGATCGTCGATGCCTTCGATGCGCAGTTCCTCGGCGGCGTCGCGGCCGTCGTCGGCGCAATCGGGCGACAGCGCCGGCAGGCGCGAGGCCTGGCGCCACTGCGCCGGCAGCCACGGCGAGGCCAGCGCCGGCCAACGCGCGATCTCGCGCTCCACCTGCGCATGCGGGCGCGCGCAGTCGGCCGACAGGCGCAGGCCGCTGGCCGCGTCGGCCTGGTAGCGCTCCAAGCCCGCGTTCCACAGCCGCGCATCGCGCTCGGGCAAGGTCGGCGGGATCGAACCGTCCAGGGTCCAGGCCTGCAGCTTCTTCTGGCACAACTGCGGCGAACGCGGGTCTGGCGGCAGGCCCAGCGGCCAGCACACCTCCACCTGGGCCACGTTGGCCGGCGGCGGTCGCAGCGCAGCGTCGCCGCGCTGGCGCGGCAGGCTGTCGATCACCTCGAACAACAGCGGCAGCGCAGTCACTGCGCCGTACTGCCCGGGCAGCGGCGTGCCGTCGGGGCGGCCGACCCAGACCCCGACCGTGTAGCGGCGCGTGCCGCCGAGCGCCCAGGCGTCGCGGAAGCCGTAGCTGGTGCCGGTCTTCCAGGCCACGCGCGGGCGGCCGCGCGGATCGAAAGTCTCCACCGTGCCGGGGCGCGGATGCGACTCGAGGATCTCGCGCACGATCCAGGCCGCGCCCGGCGACAGCAGGCGCCGGTCCTGCACCGGCGCGTCCAGGCGATAACGCACCCGCCCGGCCACGCCGTCGCGGTTGAAGGCGGCGAAGGCGCCGACCAAGTCTTCCAGGCGCGCGCCGGTGCCGCCGAGGATCATCGACAGGTTGGGCTGGGCGCCGCGCGGCCATTGCAGGTCGATGCCGGCGTGGGCCAGGCGCGCGGAAAAGCGCGCCGGCCCGACCCGGTCGAGCAGGTCCACCGCCGGCACGTTCAACGACAGCCGCAGCGCCGTGGCGGCGCCGACCGGGCCGTTGAAAGCCGCGTCGAAGTTGCCCGGCCGATAGCCGCCGAAGGACTGCGGCGCATCCACGAACAGGCTTTCCGAGTGGATCAGGCCGTCGTCCAGGGCCAGCCCGTAGAGGAAGGGCTTGAGCGTGGAACCGGGCGAACGCCAGGCCTGGACCATGTCCACGTGGCCCAGGCGCGCGGCATCGCCGAAGCTCACCGAGCCGATGTAGGCGCGCGCCTGCAAGCTGGCGTTGTCGACCACCAGCAGCGCCGCGGAGGTGCGCTCGGGCAGGCTGGAGAAATAGGCCGCGACCCGGTCCTCCAGGGTGCGCTGGAGTTCCAGGTCGATGCTGGAGACGATCCGCGCCGCCTCGGGCTGCTGCGAACGCAGGCGCTGGGCCAGCAGCGGCGCATAGCGCGGCGGCTGCAGCGAACGCGCCACCACCGACTCCACCCGTGCGTCCTCGACCTCCTCGCGCGGCCACACGCCCAGCGCGACCATGCGCGCGAGCACCTTGTCGCGGGCGATGCGGGCGCGCTCGGGCTCGCGGTCGGGGCGCAGCCGGCTGGGCGATTGCGGCAGCACGGTCAGCAGCGCGGCCTCGGCATGCGACAGGCGCGAGGACGGCTTGCCCAGATAGGCCCAACTGGCCGCTTCCACCCCCTCCACGGTGCCGCCGAAGGGGGCGCGGTTGAGGTACAGCTCCAGGATCTCGGTCTTGGACAGGTGCACTTCCAGTTGCAGCGCGCGCAGCACTTGGCGCGTCTTGGTCCACAGGTCGCGACGGTGGCCGCCGGGCTGAGTGTCGAGGATGCGCGCGACCTGCATGGTCAGGGTCGATCCGCCCGAGACCACCCGGCCGCTGCGCAGCCATTGCCCGGCCGCGCGCAGCATGGCGGCCGGATTGATGCCCGGATGGCGCCAGAACCAGCGGTCCTCGTAGTTGAGCAGTGCCTGCAGGTACAGCGGCGAGACCTCGTCGCTGCGCACCGGATAGCGCCACACGCTGTCGCGGTCGGCGAAGGCGCGCAGCGGGGTGCCGTCGCGCGCCACCACCACCGCGCCGGCGTCGCGCGCGCGCGGCAGCGGCAGCGGGAACGCCAGGTCCAACAGCATCGCCGCCACCGCCAGCGACAACGCCGCCAGCAAGGCCCACAGGCCGCGCCGGCGCCAGCGCTGCGCGCGCGCAGACGGCGGCCGATCGCCGGCGGGCGAGCCCGCCGCCGCGGCGCCGGACGGGCCGGCGCCCGATGCAGGGCCGGCGGCGCCGGCCATCGCCAGGGTGCGGGCGAACGCGGGAAAGACAGCGGCAACGGACATCGGACTCATGCGATCCTCGGCCGCGCGCTCGCTCGGGCGGGCGCGCGGCTCGCGCGCCTCAGCCGCCGGTGTTGACCGCGGCGATCTGCAGGCGCCCCTGGCTGGACAGCAGCACCAGGTTCTGGCCGCCGTCGCCCTGGGCCGCGGCCACGTCCACGCGCGCATCGATGATGCGGTCGTTGCCGTCCTCGCGGTCTTCGTCGGGATCGAACTGGATGCTCACCGTGTAGGACTCCCCGCCCTGCCCCTGGGCACCGGCGCTGAGCGCTCCGTTGGCGTCGGGCTTGAGCGGTTGGCCTTGCAGGCGTTCGATCGCGGTGGCGTACAGGTCGGCGCGCTCGTCGGGGAACAGGTCGGCGTAATGGCGCTCGGCCAGGGCCCGGTCGATCTTGCCGCCGGCGGCCTGGGCCGCGGCTTCCAGCGGGGTCTCGAACAGCGGCCAGGCGCTGGCCTGCAGAGGGAAGCGCAGCGTGTCCAGCACCGTGGCGCGATCGCGCGCGCGCAGCGCCTTGGCCAGCGACCCCAGAGCGGCCATGACCCGCTGCTCCTGGGTCTGGTGCTCAAGCTGGGCGATGGTCTTGCCGTCCCAGCCGTAGAGGTAGAAGTCGGTGGTCTTCGGCCGCGCCGCCGAGCAGATGTCCAGCGCGCGCAGGTGCAGCTTGCCGGCTTCGATCTTGTCCAGCGCCGGGCAGAACTCGGGCATGTCCGCGTCCGCCAGCGGCACCGCGGCGACGCCGCGCGACATCAGCACGGCCAGGCGGTAGGTCGCGGCCATGCTCGCGTCGGCCGTGCCCTGGCCGTAGACCACGGCGACGTCGTCCTGGCCGTCCTGGTCGATGTCGCCGACCTGGTGCGAATAACCCAGGCGCTCGAAATCGGGGTGCTGCTTGCGCAGCGCGGTGAAGGCGCGTTGTTCGAGCTGGGCCCGGTCCAGGCGCGGCGCGGCGGCCGGCGCGCCCACGGCCGGCCCGGCGGAGTCTGCCGGGGTCAGAGCGGGCGCGGCGCCCTTGCACGCGGCCAGGGCCAGCGCCAGCACGGCGGGAACGAGGAGCGAGGGATGGCGCATGTGCGAGATTCCTGGCGAGCCTGGCGCGCTCAACCGGCTGCGTTGTTCAACGGGATGCGCAGCTTGCCGTCGATCAGGTACAGCTGCAGGCTCTGCGTGTCTTGGCTGGCGCCTTCGCGGTCCATGGCATCGCCCAGGCCGTCCTTGTCCAGGTCGATGTTCTTGCCCAGGCCGCCGTCGATGCGGAGCTCGGCTTGCGCCGAGGTCGCTTCCTCGTCGCCCTCCTCGGGGTTGGCGATGACCAGCGCGGTCGCCCAGCTGTCCAGCTCGCCCTGGCGGCGCTTGCCCACCAGCGAGACATCGCCGTTCTCGGAGGTCACGCTCTTGCCCTGGGCCAGCATCTCCAGCATCTCGCCCAGGCGCTTGGCCGTGTGGTCGGGGAACAAGTCCTGGAAGTAGCGTTCGGCCAGGGCTGCATCGACCTGGCCGCCCTTGGCCTGCGCCGCCTTGGCCAGCGCCTCGCCCTGCAGCCACAGCGAGTTCACATCGCGCGGGAACTTCATGTGCGCCAGGACCGCCTTGCGGTCGCCCTTGGCGAAGGCCTGGCCGAGCGCGCCGAGCTCGCCCTGCACGTACTGCTCCAAGGTCTTGCTGTCGGCCTGCACCAGCGCCTTGCCGTCCCAGGCGAAGCTGACGAAGGCCAGCACGCCGGGACGCGGCGCGGCGCAGATGTCGATGGCGGTAGCGTAGAAGCGCTGGTTCTCGATCCGGTCGGGCTGCACGCAGGAATCGATGATCTGATCCTGCACCACCACCTTCGGCCCTTCCGGGCGCGAGAGGATGGTGGCGAACTTCTGCGCCGCCGGCAGGGTCGCGTCGGCGGTGCCGTCGCCATAGACCACCACCACGTCGTCGCGGCCGTCCTTGTCCAGGTCGCCGACCAGGTCGAACGCACCCAGGCGCTCGTAGTCCGGCACTTGCTTGCGCAGCGCTTCCAGGGCGCGGCGCTGGGTTTCCTCCCGGCTCAGCGCCGGCGCAGACGGCGCGCCGGCGGCGCTGGCCAAGGCGCCCTCGCCGGCGGCGGGCGCTGCGGCGGGCGCGTCCTGCTTGCAGGCCGCCAAGGCCAGCAACAGCAGCAACGGGATGGAACGCGAGATGGGGGCAGTGCGCATGTCAGCTCCTTGCTTGGATCGTCCCGACCGCCCGGCCGCGCCAGTGCGCGGCCCGGACCCGGGTCGGCTCATAGTATCGCGGCCGGCCGCGGCGCCCGACGGCGGGCGCGCGGCCCGCCGTCGCAGCGTCCGGCCCGGGTTCAGGGCTGGCGCACGCTCAAGGTGGCCGGCACGGCCCGGCCCACGCCGCGCCATTCCGGCCGGTACATGTCTTCCACCAGCGACGGCGGCACGGTGTAGGTGCCCGGGGTGACCGCGCGCACCAGGTAGAACACCCGCGCGGTCTGGCCGTCCTGGAGCTTGAGCGCGGCCACGTAACGATCGTCGCGGAACTCCTCGTGCTTGAGATCGGAGGCGCTGCCGCGCTCGCTGATCTCGATGCCGTCCACGACCACGCCGGCCCATTGCTTGGCATCGCCGAGATTGAAGTTCTCGATCTCAAGGCCAGCCGGCAGCAGGTCGGTCAGCAGCGCGTCGGGCATGGTGCTGTGGGCCTTGATCGACACGCGCACGATCAGCGCCTCGCCCTCCACCAGGCTGCCGCCTTCCCATTCCTTGCCTTCGGTGGTGTAGAACTTGCGCGAGACCTCGATCTTGGAGTCGTCCGGCGCCGGCGCGGTGCGCGGCACGCCGGCCACTTCCAGGCTGGCGAACAGCGGCGGCTGGCCGTCGGGGGCGAAGCTGACCCCGGCGGCGAGCGCGGCGTAGTCGAAGGCGCGGCCGATCAGCTTGGCCGGTGCGGCGTCGGTGGACGCCCCGGCCACGGTCCAGCGGCCGGACACTTGCTTGCCCTGCTGCGCCATCAACGCCTTGCCCAGGCGCGCCAGCGCCACCTGTTCCTGCGTGCTCAGGTAGAGCCAGCCGTTGTTGCGGCGCGCATCCAGGTCGCGGCCCATGGCCACCGCACGCGCGTCGTACTCGGGCTTGTTCAACTTGTGCTCGTGGACCAGGGCGATCATCAGCGCATCGTCGCGCAGGCGGCTGCCGTAGTCGCCCAGGTAGGGCGGCCGGTCGGCCGGGTCGCGGGCGAAGCCCTCCTTGATCGCCTTGGCGCCGCGGCCCTTGTCGCCCTGCAGGCTCAAGGCCAGGCCCAGGTGCACCAACGGCAGGCCGGTCAGGCTGTTCTTGCGGTCGTTGTCGTAGAGCGCGCGCAAGGTGCCCAGCGGAGCGCGGTTGACCCGCGCCAGGGCATAGCCGGCATGGGCCATATAGGCGAACTTGAGGTGTTCGCGGCGATCGTAGCCGTAGAAGGAGGCGCTGCCGGAGAGCAGATCCTCGCCCAGCACCTTCAGCGCCTTCTGCAGCATGCCTTCGGGCACGGCGAAGCCGGCGTCGCGGGCATCGAGCAGGAACTCGACCACGTAGGGCGTCAGGCCCGGATTGACGTAGTCGCCGTCGCCCCACATCGAGAAGTGGCCCGAGCCGATCTGCATCGCCGCCAGGCGCCCGAACGCACCTTCCATGCGGGTGCGCCGGACCTTGGCATCCATGCCCTTGACCCCGAGCATCCTGGCGGTGGCCTCGTCCAGCTCCAGCGCAGCGTAGCCCTTGCTGGTGGTCTGCTCGGCGCAGCCATAGGGGTAGTCCAGCGCGCCTTGCAGGGCGCTGGCGAAGGGAATCGGCGGCAGCGCGCTGACCACCATGCGCGCGTTGACCGAATCGGGCATCAGGCCTTCGGCGAAATCGCTGCCGAGCTGGACCGAGCCGATCTCGTCGAGCACGCGGGTGCGCGAGCGCAGCACCGCCGGCCAGGCCGGACGCACCGGCACGTCGTAACGGCGATCGACCTTGTGGCCGTTGGCCTCCACCCGCACCCGCACCTGCGCGGTGGTGTAACCCTCGCGCGCCACCACCGGGAAGGTCAGGGTGCGCTTGGATTCCACGCCCAGACTGAAGCTGTGCTCGCCGTCGCTGAGCGACAGCGGGCCGATGCCCTCGACCTGGACCGAGAACTGGCCTGGGCGACCGGTGAAGTTCTGCACGTCCAGGGTGACGTTGCTGCGGTCGCCCGGCGCCAGCACGCGCGGGGTGCTGGCCTCGGCCAGCACCGGCGCGCGCACGATGGTCTCCGCATCGCGCTGGCCGTAGCTGCCGCCGGAATAGACCAGGGCCGAGACCCGCAGGGTGCCGTTGAAGTCCGGCACCGGCAGCTTGATCCGTGCATTGCCCTGCGCATCGAGCTTCACCGGGCCGGCGAACAAGTCCACCGTCTGCACCCGCGCGGTCGGGCGCCGCGCCTGCGGCAGCGCTTCCAGGGCCATGTCGCCGCCGAAGCGGATCTTGGCGGTCTCGCCCTCATAGCTCTCGATCACCCGGCCATAGACGTCGTAGGCGTCCACCCCGAGGCGGCGCTGGGCGAAGAAGTGCGCGGCCGCGTCGGGCACCGGGAAGCGGGTGATGTTGAGGATGCCCACGTCGACCGCCGAAACGGTGACATAGGCGTCCTTGCCGGCCAATTGCGGCGCGCTGACCGTCACCGGCAGCTCGCGCTCAGGCTGCATCAGCTTGGGCACGTTGATGCCGACGGCGACCTTGCGCGCGCGCCGGTCCATCGGCACGTGGGCCACGCCCACCGCCCGCGCCGGGGTGATCTTGCTGCTGGCGCTGCCGCCGCGGAACACCAGCGCGGTCAGGTAGACATCGTGGCGCTCCCAGTCCTCGGTCACCGGGATCTTGAACTTGCTGCCGGCCTTGGCGGTGATCGCCTGGACGTAGATCATCCGGTCGGTCTCCACCATCAGCAGGCCCTGGCCTTCGTGCGGCGGCGTCACGGTCACTTCCAGGGTGTCGCCGGCCTTGTAGGCCGTCTTGTCCAGGGCCAGCTTGACCTTGTCGGGGCGCGCGTCCAGGCCGCGGTTCTGGTCGTCCCAGCTCCAGCCGGCGCGGAAGGGGTAGCGGGTGGTGAGCTTGGTCGCCGGATCGTAGACGTCCAGGCGGTACTCGCCCCACTTGACCGCAAAGCTCAACTTGGACGGGCTGGCGCCGAGGTCGACGTTGCGCACCTCCACGTCCTCGAAGCGGCGGGTGAAGTCGTAGTCCCAACCGCCGTCTTCACCGTAGTTCCAGTGGTAGTCGCGGTGTTCGCGCACCAGGGTCACGCGCACGCCGCTGGCCGGGCGCGGCTTGCCGTCGCTGCCCACGCGCAGGATCTCGAAGCCGGCGTTGGCGTCGGCATCGGTGCCTTCCTTGTCGTCGAACAGCGGACGCACGCCGACCAGGGCGTCGGCCGGCCACAGCACGCGCTTGAGGCTGCGGTTGACGCTGCGCCCACCGGTCTCGTAGACGCTGCCGGTGACGATGGCGGCGATGGTGCTGACCGGCTTGGCTTCCTCCGGCAGCGGGATGTCCTGCTTGAGCCGGCCGGCATCGTCCAGGCTGGTGTCGACCACGTCCTTGGCCTCCTTGGGCAGGCTCACGGTCGGGTCGCCGAAGAAATAGCCGGGCAGTTGCTCCAGCGGATGCTGCTCCACCGCCACCGCCAGCTTGGCGGTGAAGCGGTTGCCCGCGGCCGGCGCGCCATACAGATAGGCCGCCTGCACGCCGAGCTTGAACGGCTCGCCGGGTTTGAGCACGGCCGGCGCTTCCAGGTCCAGCTTGAGCCGCTCGGGCAGGAACTCCTCGATCCGCAGGGTCATGCCCTGCACCGCCTCCTTGCTGGCCGGATCGGTGCGGAACTCCACCCGCCAGCGGCCGGTGGCGGCATCCACCGGGATGACCTGGGCGTGGCGCACATAGCCCTGCGCGTCGGGCTGCAAGCGGGTTTCCAGGAAGGTCTTGCCGTCGGGCTGCACATAGCGCAGGAACACCGGCTGCAAGGCCTTGCCCTTGGTGTCGATGGGGCGGCCGTCCTGGTCGCGCAGCAGCGCCGACAGGCGCACGGTCTCGCCAGGGCGGTACAGGTCGCGGCCGGACCAGGCGAACACGTCGAACCAGGCCTGTTCGCGGCCGGCCACGGCGAACTCGGACAGGTCCAGGGCCGGCTGGTTGAACGGCAGCATCGACACGTCGCTGCCCTTGCCGGCGATCAGCACCTGGGAGGCATCGAGCTTGTAAGGCAGCAACGCGTTGCCGTTGCTGTCGGTCTTGCCCTTGAGCACCGGTTCGCCCTGCGCGTCGAGCACTTTCAGCTCGACCCCGCCGACCGCCGCGCCCTTCTCCAGCGAGGCCACGTGCACGAACAGCTTGTCCTTGTAGGCGCGCGCGTGCAGGCCCAGGTCGCTGACGGTGAAGAAGGCGGTCTCGAACTCGTCCTTGAACTGGCCGGCGCGCTTCATCACCGCGAAGTACAGGCCCGGCTGCTGGAGTTCCTTGATGTCCTGCAGCGGCAGGTAGGTCAGCACGCGCTCGTTGGGCTTGCCGCCGAGCACGAAGCGGTTGACGTAGACCGGTTCGGCCAGCTTGGACAGCGGCTTCTTGTCGTCCCAGTCGCGCTCCAGCTCCCAACTGCCCTTGCGCCCGCCGCGCTGGTACTCGGCGAAGAACTTGGGCAGTTCCTTGTCCTTGACCCGCAGGAACTCGACGTCCACCTCGGGCACGTTGATCGAGACCACCGGCAGGCCGCGGCTGTCGCGCGCCGGCAGCACGCTGCCCTGCGAGGCGAAGCCGACCACCGGGTCCAGCGGGCCGGTATAGACCTGCTCGACCCGGTCCTCGCCGAAGCGATCGCCGGCGGCGGCGGTCAGCCCGGCCTTGATGGTCACCTTGTAATGCTTGCTGGCCTGCACATGCGGGAAGCGCAGGATCTTGCCGCCGTCGTCCAGGACCCAACTGCCCTGCACCGCCGCGCCGTTTTCGTCGGCGACCGCGAGCAGTTCGTCGAAGCTCTGCGTGCCCACCAGCGGCTGGCTGAACTCCAGGGCGATGGCGAGTTCTTCGCGCTTCTGGTCCGGATAGGCGGCGACCAGGCCGAAGCCCTCGATCGCCTCGCGCTTGGCCTGGATGGCCTCGCCGCTGACTTCGGGCAACTGGCCGCTGGCGTCGCGCTTGCAGCCTGCGACCAGGGCGGTCGCGGCGATCAGCACGGCGGCCAGGCCGCGAACAAGGCGGCCGCGCGCCTTGGAAGAGTGAACCGGGGTTCCGTCCGAGCCTTGCCTGCGCATCATGCCTATCTCTCCAAAAGCTGCGACGAGTATAGGGCGCCAATGTGATGCGGCAAGCAGAAAACGCGCCGGCCCCTTCAAGCCGCCCGATCGCGTGCCTTGCCGTCCCGGTCCCCTGCGCCCCGACCGTGCCCCGGGCCAACGCCATTCCGGCCGAGGACCGGCCAAGACGCGCCCATGCGCCTCAGATCGGGTTCGACCCTTCGCGAAAAGCGCCAGGTCGTTTTATTCATCCATCGACTATTGCGCCGTCCCGACTTATTCCAAAAGATAATAACCACCGCATTGCGGCCGCTATCGCGCAATGGCCTGCCGTGGCCGTCACATCAGGGGCTGGCATTTTCTGTTCCGGCGAAAAAGCGTGAAACCGCGACGGCTTGCGAACGCCGCAGAGCGCCGCCCTACCCCGCTCCCGCCACGCTGCGGCGGACTGTGCGCGTATCGGGTCACATAATCGCGCCGCGAATCGGGGCGGCGGCGCCGTCCATCGCCGCTGGCGCCTGTTGCAACGCAGCATCATTATCGAAATATTATTACAAGCGCGTTTTTTTCTGTTCCTGAAACACGCTTGGGCGCAATGCCCGCCGCACAACGCTTTCATCTGAAATCGTTTTTGCGCCCTGCCTGCACAAGTCGCACTCCGGACGTGACCGCGGTGCGGCGCGTTGACGCTGTTTTTGCCCGCCACCTAGCGTCCGACCGCCGCGCGGCTTGCCGCCGCGGTATCCGCACGAAGCCGGGCGCGCGACCCGGGCGCCGCCACGCCGCAATGCGCCCGCACGGCTACGGGGGACGGATGCACGAGCTACTGAGAGCCGGCCGCGAACGCGGCCACCATCCACTACTCGTTTGGGGGTATCACCTGTGAACCGCAATGTATCGGCCCTGTCCTTCGCTCTGTCGCTCGCCCTCGCCAGCGGCGCCGCCGCCGCGGCCCAGCGCGTCGACCTGCACAACGTGGACGTCGCCAAGCTCAACCAGCAATACCGTACCGCCACCGCCACGTCCGGCGCGGCCGCCAAGGCCAACCTGCGCCATGCCGAGCTGATCGCGCTGGACGCCGAGTCCGGCCTGAGCCAGCTCAAGAGCAGCCAGGACGCCGACGGCTCGCGCAACTACCGCTACCAGCAGACCTTCCGCGGCATCCCGGTGTTCGGCGAGCACGTGGTCGTGCGCGAGGATGCGCAGGGCAACGTGCGCGCGCTGTTCGGCCGCTCGGTCGCCGGCCTGGCCGCCGAACTGCCGAACCTGAAGGCCAAGCTCAGCGCCGGCCAGGCCCTGGGCATCGCCAAGGGCGCGGCCCTGGGCAAGCGCGCCGCCGCGCTGCAGGTGCGCAACGAGAACACCCGCCAGATGATCTACATCGACGACGCCGGCCGCGCCCACCTGGCCTATGTCGTGGACTACGTGGCCGACGCGCCCAACGGCGGCGAGCCCAGCCGTCCGTTCGTGATCGTCGATGCCCTCACCGGCAAGGTGCACAAGCAGTGGGACGGCCTGAACCACGCCCTGGTCGGCACCGGCCCCGGCGGCAACCAGAAAACCGGCCAGTACGAGTACGGCACCGACTTCGGGTTCAACGACGTGACCCAGAGCGGCAGCAACTGCACGATGAACAACACCAACGTCAAGACCGTGAACCTCAACCACGGCACCAGCGGCTCGACGGCGTACTCGTACACCTGCCCGCGCAACACGGTCAAGAGCATCAACGGCGCCTACTCGCCGCTCAACGATGCGCACTACTTCGGCCATGTCGTGTTCGACATGTACAACAGCTACGTCGGCACCCCGCCGCTGACCTTCCAGCTGACCATGCGCGTGCACTACAGCAACAGCTACGAGAATGCGTTCTGGGACGGCTCGGCCATGACCTTCGGCGACGGCCGCACCACCTTCTACCCGCTGGTGAGCCTGGACGTGTCCGCGCACGAGGTCTCCCACGGCTTCACCGAACAGCAGTCGGGCCTGATCTACTCCGGCCAGTCCGGCGGCATCAACGAGGCCTATTCGGACATCGCCGGCGAAGCGGCCGAGTTCTACATGAACGGCACCAACGACTTCCTGGTCGGCGCGCAGATCTTCAAGGGCACCGGCGCGCTGCGCTACATGGCCAACCCGCCGCAGGACGGCCGCTCCATCGGCCACGCCAGCGACTACTACAGCGGCCTGGACGTGCACTACTCCTCCGGCGTCTACAACAAGGCCTTCTATCTGCTGGCCAACAAGACCGGCTGGGGCACGATCAAGGCCTTCAAGGTCTTCGCCAAGGCCAACAAGGACTACTGGACCCCGAGCACGGACTTCAACCAGGGCGCCTGCGGCGTGGAACAGGCGGCCACCGACCTGGGCTTCACCCTGGCCGACGTCTCCGACGCCTTCGCCCAGGTGGGCGTGGACTGCCCTGGCGGCCCCGGCCCGGGCCCGGGCACCCAGACCTACAGCAACGACACCGACGTGGCCATCCGCGACAACGCCACGGTCGAAAGCCCGATCACCGTGTCCGGCCGCACCGGCAACGCGCCGACCAACGCCCAGGTCTCGGTCAACATCGTGCACACCTATCGCGGCGACCTGAAGGTCGACCTGGTGGCGCCGGACGGCTCGCTGTACAACATCAGCAACCGCAGCGGCGGCAGCGCCGACAACGTGACCGGCAGCTACACCTTCAACCTGTCCAGCGAACCGCTCAACGGCACCTGGAAGCTGCGGGTGAGCGACAACGCCGCGCAGGACACCGGCCGCATCGACAAGTGGAGCATCACTTTCTGATCCACACGCGGGCCGGTATCGCCCGACGACCCCGGCTTCGGCCGGGGTCTTTTTTTGCATGGGCGCGCGTCGCGGCGGCGGGGCGCGCGGCCGCGGATTCGTGCGTTTTGCAGTCGCGCCGCTCAAGCGCGCCGGATCCCGGCGACGTGCCGCGGCGCTGCGGCCGGCAGCGCGGCGCCGCCTGCCTTGTACCGCTCGGCGCAGCGCAATTCAGCCCGGCCAAGCCAGTCCGTGGACGACCAGGAACCCCAGCAATACGAGGTGGCCGGCCAGCACCAGGGCGAGGCGGAGGCGATCGCGCCGCGCCGTGCCGGCGCTGCGCCAATGGCGCAGGCCGCAGGCGCACAACGCCAGCGCGGCCACGGCCAGTGCCAGCACGCTCCAGCGCCACCACCCCGCCTCCGCAGTGGGCAGGCCGAACAGGGCCAGCGCCGGCATCGGGCCGGTCGCCAGCCGGTACAGCACCAGGCTCCATACCGCCAGCGCGCCCGCCGCCATCGCCAGACCGGCCAGGGCGCCACGCCGCAACGGCCGCGCTGTCGAGCGCTCGGCCACGGAGCGCCTCCGCAACACGCCCAGCAGCGGAAAGCTCGATGCCGCCGCGACATACAGGCCCAGCGCCGCCGCCAGGCCGGCCAGCGGCAGCAAGCTGCGCTGCAACAACACGGCCTGCGCCAGTTCGCGCAGCCCCGATGCCGGCACGAAATCGCTGGCAAAGCTCTCCGCCACCGCCGTGCCGGGACAGCCGGCGGCCAACGGCGCGGAGGGGTCGGCCAGATAGCCGGCGATCAGCGCCTGGGTGCAGGGTTCGGCGAAGCTCACGCCGTGCCCGGTCGCGGAGAACGACACACGCCGGGCTTGCGCCGAGGAGGCGACGACCGCGCTGGCGTAGGCGGGCGCGGCAATCGGGTCGAAACCGCCGTCGAGCACCAGCACCGGCGCTTGCAGTGTCGTGCCCGCGGCCTGCGCCACCGGCGCCAGCGCCCGCACGCCCGCTGCTCGCACGCGCAGGAACAGCAAGGGATCGGTGTCGAACACCGCCAGCCCTGAACCGCTGTCGCGGGCCTCGGCGCCGGAAGCCGGCTCGTGCTCGGCCAGGGTGAGGTAGTACACCGCGAAATCCAGGCTGTCCGCGCGCATGCCCACGCCGACCTCGAACAACAGCGCCAACGCCGAGGGGTCGCGGCGGTTGGCCAGGGCATCGATCAAGGCCGGCACCACCGGCACGAACTCCTTGCCATAGAGCATCTGGTGCAGCAGCAGGCGCAGATCGCGCGGGTTGACCTGCAATCGCAGGGCTGGCCGTGTGCTGCTGGCGGGCAATGGCACCCGCAAGGGTTCGGCCGCCAGTTCGCGCAGCAGCCGCGCATAGTCCGCGGCCAGCGACGGGTAGCGCCGCGCGCATGCCGCCTGGGCGGCGCAGCGGGCGAACACGGCCGCCATCGCGCGGTCGAAGCTGGGCTCGATGTCCTGGTAATAGGCGCCGCTGGCGGGAATGGGCGAATCCAGCACCAGGCTCGCGGTCGCAGCGGGATAGCGCGCCGCATAGGCCTGGGCCACGCGGGTGCCGTAGGACACGCCGTACAGGTCCAGGCGGCGGTAGCCCAGGGCCAGCCGGATCGCCTCCAGGTCGCGCACGCTGGCCTGCTCCGACACCAGGCCGGCGCGGACCGGGATCGGCAACTGCGCCAGGCAGGCCTGCAAGCGCTCGTTGCGCCAGGCCGCTTCGTCGGCGCGGTCCGAATCCCGGGCCACCGCCGCCAGCACGTGGCGGCCCAGTTGCGGGCACAGACTGGGCCGGGCCAGGCCGACGCCGCGCGGGTCGAACAGGATCAGATCGCGCCGTTGCAACAGGGGATGAGCGAGCCAGTTGCCGATCTCCACCAGCCCGCGCCCGCCCGGCCCGCCGTTGAGGAATACCACGGCCTGATCGCGCGGCCGGCCGTCGCGCCCGACGATGCGCAGCACCGGCAGTACGAATGGCTCGGCCACGCCCGGTTCGCGCACGATCAGCTCGCCGCAGCGCATGCGCGCGGGGTCGAACCAATCGCGCTCGCGGAACCGGCAGGCCGACTCGTCGAAACGATAGTCGCCGGCGGCGGCCCAAGCCGGCGACGCCAGCAGCGCCAACGCCAGCCATCCCAGCAAGGCCCACAGGCCGGCGCGGAAGAAGCCGGCAAGGCCGGGTGCGGCGGAGGCACGAGCGCCGCCGGCCGAGAGCGCAGTCGTGCCCGCGGCCACGCCTGTCTTCGGAACGTGAGCTCGCGCCCGGGACCGGCCGGGGGTTCGGTTCCCGCCCGCCCTCATGGATTGGCCGCCGCGGTCGTCGCCTCCGCGCTGTGTTCGCCCTCGCCTTCGCCACTGCGCAGCTTGCGCAAGGACGCGCTGCGACCGGCCAGCAGCGACACCGCCATCATCGCCACCCCGGCGATCACGAACAGCACCGCGATGCCGCGCCCGGGCCCGACGCCGAACACCGCGCCGACGCTGGGCGCCAGCGCCCCGCCTTCCAGCAGCCAGGGCTCGAAGCACAGCTCGGCCAGGATCGGGGAAACCAGCACCGCCACCAACAACGAGCCCGACGCCAGCAACGCCCGCGCCGAGAATACCCGCCCCTGCACCTGCGGCGGAATGGTTTCCTGCAACAGGGTCTGCACCGCCACCACCGCGACCGGAATCGAGAACGAGAAGCCGAAGGCGGCCACCCCGATCCAGATCACCGACGAGGTCGCGCCGCACAGCACCATGCACAGGCCCGAAACCAGGGAGAACCACAGCAGCAACGAGATGCGATCGCGCAGGCGCGCCAGGAAACCGACGAAGATCGCGCCCGACAGCCCGCCTACGCCGGCGATGGTCACCAACAGGCCCAGGGTGTCGGCGTCGGCGAGCGTGAGCATCAGCGGGCGGAACAGCACATAGACGAAGCCGTTGACGAAGCTGGCCGCCGCCAGGTAGCCCATGAGCACGGCCAGGCTGGGACGCGCGAACACATAGCGCAGGCCAAAGCTTTGCTCGGCCCACATCTGGGCCAGGCCCGGCTTGGGCTTGGCCGCCGTGCCCGGCGCGGGCGCCGGCAAGGCGCCGAACCGCGCGAACAGCAGCGAGGCCACCGCCAACAGAGCGCACACGAACTCCACCAGGATCACCCGGCCGATGCCCAGCCACTGCAGCACCAGCACCGCCACCAGGGGCACTACCACTGCGCTGACATGGATGCTGGTCTGCACCAGGCCATTGGCCTTCTGGTACATCGAGCGCGGCACCAGCAGCGGCACGGAAGCGGCATAGGCGATCTGGTGCACGGTGGCGAAGATGGACGCCGCCACGGTCGCCAGGCCGATGGTGGCCGGGGTCAGCACGCCGGCGCCCAGCAGCAGGAAGGTGGCCAAGGCCACCAGCGCGCCGGCGATCTTGCACACCAGCATGATCTTCCTGCGGTCGTAGCGGTCGGCCAGCACGCCGGCCGGAGTGGCGAACAACACCGCCGGAAGCATCTGCGCGGCCACCACCAGGCCGTACTGCGCCACCGAACCGGTGCCCTGGAACACCCAGATGCTCAACGAAAAAGCGGTCATCTGCGCGCCGACCGCCGAGAGGAACTGGCCCAGCCAGACCGCCAGGAAGTTCTTGTGGTCGAGGATCCGGCGCGATTGGGCCGGTGTCGGCGGTGGCGCTGCCTGCGCCGTCGAGTCGGCCGTCGCCGCCGGCGCGGGCTCGTGGGCCTGGGTGGAGGGCGCGCTCATGCCATCGCCACCGCGATCCGGCGCGGCCCACTGAACGGCTCGCGGCCGTGCGCGGTAAGCACGTTGTCCAGCATCAGCACATCGCCCCGGCGCCAGGGGAACAGGCGCTTCTCCGACTCGATCACTGCGCGCACCTCGTCCAGCACGGCGTCCTCGATGGGCGTGCCATCGCCGAACAGCACGTTGCGCGGCAACTCGTCCTCGCCGAACATCTCGCGCATGGCTTCGCGGTAGGGCTCTTGCAGGTTCGACACGTGGAAGACATGGGCCTGGTTGAACCAGACCATCTCGCCGGTGCGCGGATGGCGCGCGACCGATTGGCAAGCCTGCCAGGTCTTGAGCTCGTTGCCCGGCCGCCACTGCAACTGGATGCCGGCATCGCGGCAATAGCGCTCGACCTCAGCGCGATCGTCGGTGTTGAAGGTCTGCTGCCACGGCACGTCCAGCCCGGGCCGGTAGTTGCGCACGTACATCAGGCCTTTTTCCTCGAAGCGGCGGCGGATCGCCGGATCGATCCGGCGATAGATCGCGCGGCTGTCGGCCACCGGGGTTTCGCCGCCCTGTTCGGCGGCCAGGTCGCAATAGAACCAGATCCGGCTCGGCCAGCGGGTGGTATAGGCCATCTCGTTGTGCATCGCGATGGTCTGCTCGGGCGGGTACTCGGTGGAGGTGTAGACCTTGCCGCCGAGGCTGCGGCGCGGAGTGGAGCCATAGTCGTAGTTCATCAGCTCGCTGGAAAACGCCGCCACCAGCGCCTCGAACGCCGGCACCGAATCGATCGCGCAGGTGTGGAACAGCAGCCCTCCGGCTCGGTGCAGATGGGCATCGACATGCGGCTGGGCAGCCTCGCGGACGGCCTGGACGCTGTCGCAGCCGGTCAGGTCGATCCGCACGGGCAGCTCGACCGCGGCCGGCCCGGCAGCGAAGGTGATCTCGGCGTTCATCAGAAAGTCTCCGCGATGGCGCGATCGGCGCCGGCTTGAGGGGAATGGACGGTGCTGGCGGCGAGGTCGGCCGCCAGGGCCGCGGCTAAGGCCTGCACCCGCGGCGCCTGCAACAACGAGTAGTGGTCGCCGTCCAGCACTTGGGTACGGGCGTTGCCGTTGGCGGTCTGTTCGGCGCGTCGCAGTTTGTAGGCCAGGCGCTCGCCGTCCGGCGAGGCGGCGCCGTAGTAATGCAGGCCGGACACGCTGGGCACGGGTCCGGAGCGCCGCGCCGCCACCGTGCCGGCCGCGTTGACCCGGCGGATGCGCTGCAACTCGTCGGTGTCGAGCACACCGGCCAGGCGGTCCAGGCGCAGGCTTTGGTCGAACCGGCGGCGCTGGTCTTCATCGCTGTCCAGCACGTCGACCAGGCGCTCGAACGCCTGTTCGGCGCTGCAACCATCGCCGGCTTCGGCGGCCGCCAGGTCCTCCTCGGAGCGCAGCAGGCTGTCGATCAGACCGAGATAGGCGACTTGTTCGCCGGTACGCTCCAGCGCCTGCGCGATGCACGCCGCGATCACTCCGCCCATCGACCAGCCGGCCAGCCGGTACGGCCCATGCGGCTGCAGCGAGCGGATCTCGGCCAGGTAGCGCTGGGCCATGGCGTGCAGGCTGTCGTAGCCGATCTCCGCGCCGCTGGCGAGTTCTTCGCGCTGCAGGGCGTACACCGGGCAGCTCAGCGCCGCAGCGCGCACCAGTGGCAAATAGCACAGCACATCGCCGCCGACCGGATGGATCAGGAACAGCGGCGCGCCGCTGCCCTGCGGCTGGATCGGCACCAAGCACGATCCCGACTCGGCCGATGCCAGCCCCAGCCTGAGCGCCTGGGCCTCGATGGTGGGCGCCTGGAAGATGTCGCGCACGCGCAAGTGCAGCCCCAGGCGCTTGCGCAGTTCGGCCACCAAGCGCGTAGCGAGCAGCGAATGACCGCCCAAGTCGAAGAAGGAAGCGGTAACGCCGGGATCGGCGACACCAAGCACCTCGCTCCAGACCTGTGCGATGCGCTGTTCGGCTTCGCTGCGAGGCGCCACCGAGCCGGCCTGTACCAGCACCGGCGAACGCGAGAGCAGCGCCTTGCGGTCGATCTTGCCGTTGGCCGTGTGCGGAAGCGTGTCGAGCAC
>CBIFVU010000037.1:0-23778 GCA_966185905.1 uncultured Lysobacter sp. | reverse complement strand
TCCCGGCCCCAAGCCCCAAGATTTCCTCGTAACTCCCCCAAGAATCCCTCGTTTGTGCGCCCGCGCCATGGCCCGAATAATCCCGGCACCCCCGACGGAGAGCCCCGATGCATCGACGCAACTTCCTCCAGGCCGGCAGTGCCGCCCTGTTCGCCGCGACCTTCGGCGGCGTCCTGCCCGCCTTCGCCGCCGCGCCGGCCAAGCTCAGCGTGCGCGACGCCGCCCTGCAGGACGCGCTGCGCGGGCTGGATGCCGACAGCGGCGGCCGCGTGGGCATCGCCGCGCTGGACAGCGCCGACGGCCGCACGGTCTCGGTGCGCGGCGACGAGCGCTTCCGCATGTGCAGCACCTTCAAGTTCCTGTTGGCCGCCGCCGTACTGCGCCAAGCCGAGCGGGGCACGCTGTCGATGGACCAGGCGCTGCCGATCCGCGCCGAGGAGGTCAGCGCGGTCGAGCACGCTCCGTTCACCCAGACCCGCGTCGGCGGCAGCGCGACCATCGCCGAGTTGTGCGAATCGACCATGACCCTGAGCGACAACCCGGCCGCCAACATCCTGCTGCCGCTGGTCGGCGGACCGCCGGGCCTGACCGCGTTCCTGCGCAGCACCGGCGACAACGTCACCCGCCTGGACCGCAAGGAGCCCGAGCTCAACTACGGCGCTCCCGACGATCCGCGCGACACCAGCTCGCCGCTGGGGCAGGTGGCGACCATGCGCCGACTGTTGCTCGGCGAGGCCTTGCAGGCACCGGGGCGGCAGCAATTGACCGACTGGCTGATCGCCAACAAGACCGGCGACGCGCGCCTGCGCGCCGGCCTGCCGGCGAGTGTGAAGGTGGGCGACAAGACCGGCACCGCCGGGCCGGCCTGCAACGACATCGCCATCGTCTGGCCGCCGGGCCGCGCGCCGTGGCTGATCGCTTGCTATGTCGAGACCGCCCATCTCGACGGCGACGGTCGCAATGCCTTGCAGGCCAGCGTGGCGCGCGCGGTGTACCGCCACTGGGCTTGAAACCGATCCGCCAGCGCGCGCGGGCCATGCCGCGCGCACGGCAGCCTCGTCTCGGGCCTGCGGCCTGGGTGGGGCAGTGGGCGTTTAGAATCCTGCCCACAGGCGGGGCCACGACGGCCCGGCGCCAGCACCAAGGAAACGCATGACCCGAACCGCCTGGATCTGGCTGGCCCTCGGCCTCACCGTCGCGGCGCTGGCCGCCACCTTCGTGTTTCCGCTGCAACAGCGCAGCGCCGGGCGCGAGGCCGCTCCGGCCGAACGTCCGCCCACGCCCTTCGGTTGGACCGCGCGCATCCAGACCCTGGCCGGCGACGGCGTGACCGGCGATCGCGACGGCGCCGGCGCGCAGGCGCGTTTCGACGATCCTTTCGGCCTGGCCCGCAGCGGCGACGGCACGCTCTATGTGGCCGATGCCGGCCAGAACAACCGCATCCGCCTGATCCGTCCCGACGGCCGCGTGGCCACCGTGGCCGGCTCCAGCGAAGGCTTCGCCGACGGCGTGGGACTTGCCGCGCGCTTCCACACGCCCTCCGGCCTGGCGCTGGACAGCGCCGGCAACCTCTATGTCGCCGACACCGGCAACCATGCCATCCGCAAGATCTCGCCGCGGGGCGTGGTGACCACTCTGGCCGGCACCGGCCAGCCCGGTCATCGCGACGGCGCCGGCGCGCAGGCACAGTTCGACGGCCCCATCGGGGTGGCGGTGGACGCGCGCGGCCGGGTGTTCGTCGCCGACACTTACAACGACCGCATCCGCCGCATCGAGCCCGACGGCACGGTCTCCACCGTGGCCGGCAGCGGCGCCACCGGCGGGCTGGACGGCGCCGGCAGCGCGGCCAGTTTCGACAGCCCCACCGCGGTGGTGATCGGCGCGCGCGGCGAATTGTGGGTCGCCGATCCGGGCAACAATGCGATCCGCCGGATCGAGCCGGACGGCACGGTGAGCACCTTGTACACCCTGCCCTCGCTGACCGCGGACAAACCGCTGTACATGCCGCTCAGCCTGGCCCTGAGCCACGACGGCCTGCTCTACGCCGGCGAAATGTTCGGCGGCCGGGTGGTGCAGTTGCGCCCGGACGGCAGCAGCCTGAGCCTGCCCGGCGCGACGCCGCTGCCGCGTTTTTCGCGTCCGGCCGGCTTGGCGGTCGACGCCGAAGGCGCGGTGGTGGTGGCCGATGCCGGCGGCCGCCGCGTGCACCGGCTGGCGCCGGCGCGAGTGGACGAGGCCGAGCAACCGCCGGCGCCAGTGGGCCCGGCCCTGCACGATGCGCTGCCCTACACCGCCGGGCGCTGGCCGCTGCAACCGCAGAGGGGCTGGCACGAAGTGGTGGGCACGCTGGGCGAGGTGCGCGGCGACGGCCGCGGCGAGAGTCGCCACCATCTGCATGGCGGCCTGGACATCCGCGGCGATGTCGGCCAACGCGTGCTGTCCATCGCCGACGCCAAGGTTTCCAGCCCGTACGCCACCTGGGGTTATGGCTCGCTCGGCGAAGGCATGGGGCTGGACCGGCTGGGCTACATCCACATGCGCGTGGGCCGCGACGCACGCAACGTCCCGCTGGATCCGGCGCGCTTCCAGCAGGTCAACGACGAGAGCGGCCAAGATCCGCGCGTGCGCGTGCGCCGCGGCACCCGCTTCGCCGCCGGCGACGCGCTGGGCACGATCAACGCCATGGCCCACGTACACCTCACCCTGGGTGCGAACGGCTACGAATACAATGCCGCCCTGCTCGGCTTCGCCCACTACGCCGACCATGTGCCACCGCGCATCGATCGCATCGAACTGCTCGATGGCCTGGACCAGCCGCTCAAGGACAAGGCCGATGGCCGACTGCGGCTGTCGCGCGCGCTGCCGCAGGCCAAGATCGTGGTCGAGGCCTGGGACCAGGTGGACGACAACCTGCCGCGACGCCGGCTGGGGCTGTTCGCGCTGGGGTATCAATGGCTCGACGCCGCCGGCACGCCCGTGCCCGGCTACGAAGCCCCGCGCATGAACATCGTCTTCGAGCGCATGCCGCCGGGCAACGAAGCCACCCAGGTGGCCTATGCCCCCGACAGCGGCATCACCGTGCACGGCAGCGCAGTCACGCGCTTTCGCTATGTGCTGACCAACCGGGTGCGCGACGGCGTGGCCGAAGCGCAACTGTGGCAGCCCGGCGAGCTGGCCGCGGGCGACTACACCCTGCGCATCACCGCGCAGGATTTCAGCGGCAACCTGGCCGTCGCCGGCCGCGACCTGGCGGTGCGGGTGGAGGAGTAAGCGCCGCCGGCGCCGCCCCGCCCGCATGCCCAAGGCCCGACCATCGCCGTTGCTCTAGCGAATCCCGAATCCCTAATCCCGAATCCCCGCTCCCGCCCAAGTCAAAAACTCCGTACCACACCGAGGAACAACCGGCCCACGCCCTGGCTGCCTCCATCGACCAGGGGGCTGTCGCGGATCTCGTCGGGCAGGCGCTGGTAGCCCAGGTCGGCCATGGCGCGCCAGTGCGGGCCGAAGCGGCGTGCGAGAGTCAGGCCGATGTAGGCAGTCACGCTGCTGCCGGGGCGGTAACGCACGACACCGCGGGCGATTTCCTCGTCCAGGGTGCCGTAATAGTAGTCCGCGAGGTCCGCCGACTGAGCCACCATGCCGATGCGCGGGGTCAGCAGGAAGCCCCCGGCCTGGGTCGGATAGCGGTAGCTCAGGTCGGCCTCGTAGCCGCCGCTGGTGTCGGTGATGTCCGCACGCAGGTCGAGCTTGAGTTCGCCCGCCGCGCCGCGCCAGCTGGCAGCCACGCCGGCGTCGGCGCTGTCGTCGCGGTCTTCCAGTTGGCGCCGGTCGATGCCGCGGCGCGCCAGTTCGCGCGCGCCGAAGTCGTCGGCGTCCATGGCGTCCAGGCGGCCGGCGATGAAACCGTCGAGCACGAAGCGCTCGGTCTTGACCAGGTGGTAGCCCAGGTCGATGCCGCGCCAGTAGAAGCGCTCGCCTTCGTAGCCGGCGAAGGGGAGCACGCGGCTGTGGCGGTCTTCGCCGGCGTACAGGCCGGTGCGCAGGCCGGCGGCCAAGCCGACGCTCCAGCGCGAAGGCAGCACGTCGGCGCGCTCGCCGTCGCCGGCGACCTGGGCCGCTGCGGTGGAAGACGCGAACACGGCCAGGCAAGACAGGACAGCGACGATCGTGCGCATCGGACATTCCTTGTGGATGGGCGGGGAGGACAGCGCAGGCAGACCGCGCAGCACGCTAGCGGCGCAGTGTTAAGAGTTCTTTAAGAGCCGGTGGCCTGCGCAGCCGGCTCGGCGAGCGCCGGAGATCGGCCCGGCGCGGCCCGGCGCGGCCCGGTCTGGCGGCGGGCGGAGCGAGGCGGGGCGGCGCACTGGAAGGTCCGCTCTGCCCGCCGCCGCGACTACTTTGCCCGCAACCGCCGCGCTCCCTGCGCCTGGTCTACGCCCAGCGCCGGCGACGGCGGCGGTACAGGCCCCGCGCCGCGTCCGCCGCTGCGGCGGATGCGGCGCGGGCGCGCGTTCACCCGGCGCGGTCGTAGCCGAACTGCAGGCCGGCGGTGCCGCCGGTCTGGATGAACAAGTCCATGAAGGCCGGCACGGTGTCCTTGCGGTTCCAGTCGCGCTGCAGTTCGCAGAACAGCTGCGGCACGCTGATCATCTTGCCGCCGGCCTGCTCGATCCGGCGCAACGCCATCTCGTGCGCGGTCGCCGAGGTGCCGCCGACCGCATCGGCGACCACATAGACCTCGTAGCCCTCGCGCAGCGCGTCCAGCGCCGGGAAGGTCAGGCAGGCTTCGGTCCACAGCGCGGTCATGATCAGCTTCTTGCGCCCAGTGGCCTCCACCGCCTTGCGGAACTCCACGTCCTCCCAGGAGTTGATGGTGGTGCGGTCGTAGGTCGGCAGGTGGCCGAGGACCTGGCGCAACTGTGCGATCGGCGGCTTGTTCAGGCCGGTGCGCACGTTGACGGTGGAATGCACGATCGGCAGGCCGTAGGCCACCGCCGCGCGCGCGGCGCCAACGATATTGTTGACCATCAGCTGTCGGTCCATCGAGGCGATGGAATTGACCTGCACCGGTTGGTAGTCGATGACGATGAAGGCGGCGTTGTGCGGGGTGAGCAGATCGTCCTTGAGCGGATCGCGGATCGGTTCGCTGGCCATGGGAGGGCTCCTGTGCGTGTGGGACGCGATGCGGCGCATCGGGCCGGGGCCGCAGCGGATGCGGGCCTTGGGCACAGGCTGCGCGCCGGGGCTGCGCGCGGCTAGGCGCCGGCGTTCGCCCTCTGCGTCCTGCTCGATGAACGATGTCGCCGCGGCGGCGCGGCGGCCCCGCGCGCGGGCACGCTGGAACGCTGCGTTCGCGGGATGGACCGCCTCCGGCGGCGCCCGTATGCTCAAGCGCGGCCCATCATTCGTGGTTGCGCCATGCCCGCCACCGACCTCAACGACTTGTATTACTACGCCCAGGTGGTCGACCACGGCGGCTTCGCCCCGGCCGGGCGCGCGCTGGGCGAGCCCAAGTCCAAGCTCAGCCGGCGCATCGCCCTGCTCGAAGAGCGGCTGGGCGTGCGCCTGATCCAGCGCTCGACCCGGCGCTTCTCGGTGACCGAGATCGGCCAGGACTACTACCGCCACTGCAAGGCCATGCTGGTGGAAGCCGAAGCGGCGCAGGAAGCCATCGAACTCAGCCGCTCCGAGCCGCGCGGCGTGGTCCGGGTGAGCGCGCCGGTGGCGCTGCTGCACGCGCGCATCGGCCCGATGCTGGCCGACTTCATGGCCGCCCATCCCAAAGTCACCCTGCTGCTGGAAGCCACCAACCGGCGCGTGGACGTGGTCGGCGAAGGCATCGATGTGGCCATCCGCGTGCGCCCGCCGCCGCTGGAGGACAGCGACCTGGTGGTGCGGGTGCTGGCCACGCGCAAATGGGCGCTGGCGGCCAGCCCGCGCCTGTTCGAACAGCGGCCGATGCCGCGCGTGCCGGCCGACCTGTCGGTCTGCCCGACGCTCGACCTCGGTCCCGCCCACCGCGACCACAGTTGGCGCCTGACCGGCGCCGACGGCGGCGCGGCCGAAGTCCACCACCAGCCGCGCCTGGTCAGCGACGACATGACCGCGCTGCGCATGGCCGCGGTGGCCGGCGTGGGCGTGGTCATGCTGCCGGCGATGGTGATCTGCGACGAACTGGCCGACGGGCGCCTGGTCCGCTTGTTGCCGGAGTGGTCGCCGCCGCACGGGGTGGTGCACGCGGTGTTCCCCTCGCGGCGCGGGCTGGTGCCCTCGGTGCGGTTGCTGATCGACTATCTGGCGCAGCGTTTCGGCGAGCTCGATGAAGACTGAGCGCGGACCTGCGCTCCCGGCGCCGCGGATTCTTCGAGCGCGCGCTTGACCCGCGACAAGGTCACTGCATTCAAACCCAGGTAAGCTGCCAGGTGGTACTGCGGCACCCGCTGCACCAACCAGGGCTGGCGTTCGCACAGCCAGCGATAGCGGCCCTCCGCATCGCAGGTCAGCAACACGCCCTCGCGTTCTTCGTTGCGCAGGAAGGCCTCGCGGGCCACCCCGTCGACCACGCGCTCGACCACCGGCAAGGTGCGGTAGAGCGCTCCGAAGATGTCCAGCCCGATCGCCAGCGCCTCGGTCGGCTCCAGCGCCTGCATGGTGAACGGCGACGGACGGCCGCCGAGCCAGGCACCCAAAGGGCCGATGGTCTGGCCTTCGTGCAGGAAGGTCTTGTTGAACGTGCGTCCGCCGGGGCCACGGTAGTAATAGCGCACCAAGCCGCGGGTGAGCAGGTGGAAGTGGGTGGGATGATCGCCGGCGCGCAGGATGGTCTGGCCGGCGTCGAAGCGGTGGACCCGGCCGAAGCGCCGCCACAGCGCCATGAACAGGCTCATGTAGCCGCGCCCGGCGTCGTAACGCGCGCCCATCGCGTGGAGCGCGCGCGCCACGCTGGCTTCCTCGGCCGCCTCGGCGTGCTTAGCCTGGACCATCGCTGCCCTCCACCGCGCGCCGCGCCTTGGACAAGGACACCGGTGTGATGCCCAGGTAGGCGGCCAGATGGTAGTGCGCCACCCGTTGCAGCAGCGCCGGATGGCGCTGGCGCAGCCAGCGGTAGCGGCCGGCGGCGTCCAGGGTCAGCAACACCGCTTCGCGCTCCTCGCTGCACAGGAAGGCGCGGCGCACCTCGATGCGGTGCAGGCGCGCGGCCTCGGGATGCTCGCGCACCATCCGCAGCAGGTCGGCGATGTCCAGTGCAGCCAGCCGGCTGGGCTCCAGCGCCTGGATCGCATAGCGGCACGGCGCCTGGGTCAGGGCCGACTCCAGCGAGCCGAAGAACTCGCCGGCGCAGGCGAAACCCTTGTTGAAGAAGCGCCCGTCGGCACGGCTGTAGAAGCTGCGCACCAGCCCGTCCAGCAGCAGATAGACCTGAGCCGGACGCGCGCCTGCGCGGATGATCTCCGCGCCCTCGGGCACCGTCATCAGGCGCGCGTGCTCGGCCCACAGCGCGGCGACTTTTCGTCGCTCGGCCAGGGAGCCTTCGCGCAAGGCCGACAGCACCGTTGCGGACTCGAGTCTGGACATGGATCGGCGACGCCGTGGGGACGTCGATACAGGGGGGCTTGAGGAATCAAACGCGCACCGGCGCGCTCACCCCCATGCGGTGTCCGCGAAAACGTGCCGCAGTGCATGGACTGGATCACAGTTCGCGACGCCGCTGTGATCGAACCCAGGCAGCGTTAGCTTTTTTTAATGCGCCTGTGCGAGGCCGCGCCGACAGTCGCCCGCTCCGGGAACCGCTCCCGAGCGAGAGCCGACGATGCCGCACGCCTCCCTTGCCTCCAGCGCAGGCGCCCACCGCGGGCCGCGCGCATCCACCTCCTACCGCCGGCGCTTGGCCGCGCTGGCCGGCCTGGGCGCACTGCTCGCGCTCGCCTGGTTGTATGGCAGCGACCGGGCCACGCCGGCCGCCATTCCGCTCGCAGCGGGGCTGCCTGCATCGCCCGCGCCGGCGCCGGCCACGCCCCCGCAGCCTCCGGCCGCGCAGCGCACTTGGCAGCCGGCCAGCCCGGAAGCCGACCTGAAGGCCCGCATCGACGCCTTGGCCGCGCAGGCGCGCGACCGCGGCGCCAGCGTGCGCGGCACCGACGCCGACCACGACGGCGTGCGCGACGACATCCAGCGCTACATCGACCAGCACTGGCCCGAGCCGACCGTGCACGCGGCAATGCAGCACTACGCCGCGCGCCAGCAAGCCTTGCTGGAAACCGCCTCGCGCAGCCAGGCCCGCACCGAAATGGGACGGATGCTGCGCTCGCTGGAATGCCTGGGCCGGCTGTCCGGCAACGACGGCTTGATGCGCAGCAAGGATGTGCTGGCGATGAACCTGAACACCCCGCAGCGGCGCCAGGCCTACGACCGCGCCATGGCGCGCGTGGCCGGCGCGCTGTTCTTCGAAACGGCAGGCGATCCCTGCGCCTGACCCCGCCGCGGCGGCGCATCGCCGCATCGTTCCCCAAGGAGATTGCACATGCCTCGTTCCACCCCTTTGCTGATCGCCCTCGCTCTCGCCCTGCCCTTCGCCGCACCTTCGGCCCAGGCGCAGGCCGCCTCCGACTCGCTGGCCGTGGTCTTCGGCGGCGGCGTGGGCACCACCGCCCAGGACTGGGTAGCCGGCCGCGACACCGTCAAGCAGCAGGCCGGCGAGAGCTACACCGCCGCCAACGGCGCGCGCTACACCCTGGAATACGGCTATCTCGCCAACAACCACAACGACCTGGGCACGCTGTTCGACCAGAAGGGCGCCGAATCGGCGGGACGGGCCTTCGTAAACGGCACCGTGACCGAACAGGCCGCCCAGGTTGGCGCGGTGTTGGCCGAAGGCCGCAAGCTGCTGCTGGTCGGCCATTCGCAGGGCGCGCTGTACGCCAACTCGACCTACGACAAACTGGTGGCCGACCAAGTCCCGGTCGGAGGCTTGGAACTGGCGCTGGTCGGATCGGCCGCCAACCGCGTCGCCGGCGGCGGCGGCTACATCACCTCGCGCAACGACGGCACCATCAACTTGCTGCGCTGGGTGGCCAGTTGCTCGCCGGCCAACGTTAATCTGCCCTCCGGCCACTGGATCTCGTTCTACGCCGCCAATCAGCCCGACGAGCCGGTGGGTACGCCGAACGCGCTCAAGCGCTTGCTCGACAACGCGCTGGCGCGGCTGACCGGGCGCTGAGCCCTCGCCGGACCGGCAGGGGCAGCGCGTGCCCTGACGGGGGCGCCCCGCCGGTCCAATGTCGGCTCTGGGCCGACGGTGCGAACGCGGCACTGGCACCCTTCCGGCGCCGCGCCAGCGTTGCCCTGGTGGGACTGTGCGTAGCGGCCGGCGTTCCCGCCGCGGCGCAGGCCGCGGCCTATAGTGCGTGCAGCCGTCCGTGCGCCGCCCCTCGCGCCGCACGGACCCGCCGACCGCATCTGCGCCGGCGCCGGCCGCCTGCGGCCGCGCCGGCGCGCTCACCAGGAGCCGCCGCATGTCCGTAGCCACTGTCCACGCCGCCAGCGACCCCGCGCCCTACCTCGTCCGCTTCCGCGACGACGGCGGCCACCACTGGAGCGCAGACGAACCGGCCGCGCTGGGCGGCGCCGACAGCGCGCCCTCGCCCGAGCGCCTGCTGCTGTCCAGCCTCGGCGCCTGCACCGCGGTCACCCTGCGCATGTACGCCGAGCGCAAGCGATGGCCGTTGGCCGGGGTGGAGGTGGAGTTGCGCTTCAATCCCGACGGCAAGCCCGCCGAAGGCACCGACATCGCCCGGGTCGTGCGCCTGCATGGCGAGCTCAGCGATGAGCAGCGCGAACGGTTGTTGCAGATCGCCAATGCCTGCCCGATCCACAAAGTCCTGACCGGCACGGTGCGCATCGCCACCGCGCTGGCCGGCGATGCGGGCGCGCCGGCATGAGCGCGCGCGAGGCCGTGCCCGAGCTGGCGCGCAGCAGCGACGGCCCCGACTGCCCCGGTTGCCCGGTGCTCGAACGCATCCCCAGCCGCGACCGCGCCATCGCCGAGGGCTTCACCGTGCATCGCGCGGTGCCCTCGCGCACCCGGCGCAAGGTCGGCGCTTGGTGCTTCCTCGACCACGCCGGCCCGATCCGCCACGCCGCCGGCGCCGGCCCGGCGGTCGGCCCGCATCCGCACATCGGCCTGCAGACGTTCACCTGGGTGCTGGAAGGCGAAGTGCTGCACCGCGACAGCCTGGGCTCGGAGCAACTCATCCGCCCCGGACAGGTCAACCTGATGACCGCCGGCCGCGGCATCGCCCACGCCGAAGAGCCGCCCCGTGCCGATGCCGGCGCCCTGCATCTGGCGCAGTTGTGGATCGCCCTGCCCGAATCCGAACGCGAGCGCGCGCCCTCCTTCCACCATTACCCAGTGCTGCCGGTGCTGCAGCGCGATGGCTTCCGCGTCACCGTGCTGGCCGGACAGGCGCTGGGCGAGCGTTCGCCGGCCGAGGTGTTCACTCCCCTGGTCGGCCTGGACCTGGCCTGCGAGGCCGCCGCGGACACCGAGCTGCCGCTGGAGCCGAGCTTCGAGCATGCCGTGCTGTGCCTGCATGGCGCCGTGGAGGTCGAAGGCGAGCGCATCCAACCCGACACCCTGCTCTACCTCGGCCAGCGCCGCGACCGGCTGCGCCTGCGCAGCGACGGCCCCGCGCGCGCCCTGCTGATCGGCGGCGAACCGTTGCAGGAGGATCTGCTGATGTGGTGGAACTTCGTCGCCCGCACGCCCGAGGAAATCCAGCGCGCCACCGACGACTGGAATGCCGGCCGCCATTTCCCCGAGGTGCCCGGCACCGCCCTGGCGCGGATTCCGGCGCCGCCCCCGCCGCCCAACCTGAGGCCGAGCCGCGCATGAAAGCCATCGCCCACGCCGACGTGCGCTCCGACGGAGCGCATTACCGCCACGCCATCCGCACCGGTGCGCACGCGCTGGTGGCCGACGAACCCGCCTCCGCCGGCGGCGCAGACGCCGGCCCGGCGCCCTACGACTACCTGCTCGCCGGACTGGGCGCCTGCACCGCCATCACTCTGCGCATGTACGCGGAGAAAAAAGGCTGGGAGCTGGGCGAGCTGCGGGTCGGCCTGACCTTGCTGAAGAACCGCGAGGGCGACACCGCGATCGAGCGCGTGCTGCAGGCCAGCGCGCCGCTGGACCCGGCGCAATGGGAGCGCCTGCTGGACGTCGCCGGCAAGACACCAGTGACCCGCACCTTGCAGGAGGGCGCGCGCATCAGCACCCGCCGCGGCGAAGTGGGCGCCTGACCGCGGCTTCAGGCGACCGACGCGAACAACTGCGCCAAGGCGCGGCGCTTGCCGAGCAGGTCGGCCAGGGTGTAGCGGTCGAGCACGCCGAAGAACGCGGCCATGGCCTCGCCCAGGATCGCCGGCAGACCGCAGGCGGGCTGGATCAGGCACTGGCTGCAATCCACCAGCGCCGGCTGGCCTTCGGTGTGGCGCACCACCTGGCCCAGGTTGATCTGCGCCGGCGGCCGGCCCAGGCGAATGCCGCCGTTGCGGCCGCGCACGGTGTGCACATAACCGGCCGCGCCCAGGTCCTGCACCACCTTCATCAAATGGCTGTGGGAAATGCCGTAGAGCTCGGCGATCCCGGCGATGGACGCCAGTTCCTCGCCGCGCGTGCCCAGATGGACCAGTACGCGCATGGAGTAGTCGGTGTAGCGGCTGAGTTTCATGGCGGCGGGCTGCGGCGTTCGGTCGCAGGATAATAACATTCGTTTCGATTGCATGTTTTCCCTACGCGCAATATCATTCATCCGAAAAGCATCTTTAAAACCTCTAAAGGACGCGCGATGCGATCGCTCGACGGCCTGGACGAAGCCGCCCTGGCGGCCCTGGTCCGGCGCTTCTACGCCCGGGTGCGCGAGGATGCCCTGCTGGGCCCGGTGTTCGCCGATGCGGTGCAGGACTGGGACGAACACCTGCAGCGGCTGACCGACTTCTGGACCTCGCTGATGCTCGGCAGCGGCCGCTACCGCGGCAATCCCGCGGCCGCCCACCTGCGCCACGCCGCGCGCATCCCTCCGGCGCTGTTCGCGCGCTGGCTGGCGCTGTGGCGCCAGAGCAGCGAAGAGTCGCTGGCCCCCGCGCAGGCGCAGGCCGTGCAGCAGCGCGCCGAGCGCATCGCCCTGCACCTGCAGCGCCTGATCGCGAGCGCGTCCTCCCCCCTTCCCCCCAACGAGCCATCGCCATGACCACGCCGTTGAGCCAGACCACCCTCGCCACCGTCCGCGCCACCGTGCCCGCACTGGCCGCGCATGGTCCGCAGATCACCGCCGCCATGTACCGCCGCCTGTTCCAGGACGCGCACATCCGCGCCTTGTTCAACCACGCCAACCAGGGCGAAGGCGGGCCGCAAGTCAACGCCCTGGCCGGCGCGATCCTGGCCTATGCGCGCCACATCGACGACCTGCCCGCGCTCGCCGCCACGGTCGAACGCATCGCCCAGAAGCACGTGGGCTATCACATCCTGCCCGAGCACTATCCGTTCGTGGCCAAGGCGCTGCTGGGCGCCATCGGCGATGTGCTCGGCGAGGCGGCCACCCCGCAGGTGCTGCAAGCCTGGGGCGAGGCCTACTGGCTGCTGGCCGACCTCCTCAAGCAACGCGAAGCGCAACTGCGCGGCCAATTGCAGGCCCAGGACGGCGGCTGGAGCGGCTGGCGCGAATTCACAGTCGCCGACAGGCGCGCCGAGAACGCGATCATCACCTCTTTCCTCCTGCGCCCGGCCGACGGCGGGCGCGTGATCGCGCATCGGCCCGGGCAGTACCTGACCCTGCGCTTCCATGCCCCCGGCCTGGGCCTGGTCAAGCGCAACTACTCCATCTCTTGCGCGCCCAACCACGATCACTACCGCATCAGCGTCAAGCGCGAAGCCCAGGGCCACGGCGGTTCGCGCCACCTGCACGATGCCGTGGGCATCGGCGAACGGCTGCAACTCACCCCGCCGGCCGGCGAGTTCTTCCTGCCCGACGCGCCGCCGCGGCCGGTGGTGCTGCTGTCCGGCGGCGTCGGCCTGACGCCGATGGTGAGCATGCTGGAGACCATCGCCGCACGCCATCCGCAACTGGAAACGCATTTCGTCCACGGCACCGCCAACAGCGCCAGCCATGCCATGGATGCGCACGTGCGCGGCCTGGCCGCCGGCCACACCGGCATCCGCGTGACCAGCTTCTACAGCGAGCCCGGCCCCGGCGACGCCGCCGGCCGCAGCCACGATCGCGACGGCCTGATCGACCTGGACTGGCTGCGCGCCAACACGCCGCTGGACCGCGCCGATGTCTATCTCTGCGGGCCGCGCCCGTTCCTGCGCCATTTCGTCGCCGGACTGGCGAGCGCAGGCGTGCCCGAGGAGCGCGTGCACTACGAATTCTTCGGCCCGGCCGACGAAAGCCTGGCGGCCTGAGCAGCGCCGGCGGGCGGTCCAGTGGCTGCACCCAAAACCCTGGCTGCGCGCTGCCCGCATCAGCGACGCTTGGCAGCCCAGTCGGGCGCCGCCCGCCAAGCGCAGCACCCAGCGATCAGTCCAGCCACGGTCGGCAGCGGCCGATCCATCTCGCTCCGTGCGAAGCCCGTGGCGGACAATCGCGTTGCGGCACGCCCGCTCCAGCGCCGGTATCCGCCCCCGTCTCTGTCCCAAGGATCGACCATGAGAACGCTCGCCCTGTTCGCCGCCAGCCTCGTCCTGAGCGCCCCCGCCACCGCCGCCACCGGCGTGGACCTGCTATGGAACGCCGGCCCCAGCCACCAATGCTTCGCCCACGTTCAGCAGAACGACGGGCAAGTCGACACTTCCACCAGCTTCCGCAACAACATCGACTGCCCGGCCCTGCCCGCACGTCCGGTCGTCCCGGCTTGCGCCGATTTCGGTCTTGCCGGCCCGCAGTGTCCGCTCTGGAACTTGCTGACCTACGGCTGGAACCTCGCCGAGCGCGAACAGTATCCCGGGTGGGCCTATTGGAATCTCGGCGGGGGCGGCGGCACGCCGGTGACCATGGCGCTGATCAACAACGCCCGCACCGCGGCCGACCCGTGCAAGATCCGCGAGGTCGCTTTCAGCTGGAACTGGCCGGATACCTCGTTCAAGCGCACCGCCCAGAGCCAGGGCGTGACCCTGGGCATGTTGGCCAGCCTGGATGTGGAAGTGCAGGCGCGCCTGGACGGGGCCACCGCATCGCAATGCGGAAGCCTGGCCACGGCCTATGTGTCGCAGGACGTGATCGTGTCCTTCCCCAACGGGGCGGCCTATTCCATCGGCGTGCTGCTGTCCAACCCGGGCGGCGGCGACCTCAATGGGACCGACGACGAGATCTTCTACAGCAACGTCGATGCTTCCAATCCCGCGCAATGCCAGACGGCCATGGTCTGCCAGACCCTGCTGCACGGCGACCGGCTGGATCCCAAAGTGGTGCAATTGTCTTCGCAGTTCCAACGTTACGTGATCGACTTCGCCGCGCTGTTCCAGAATCCCCGCTACCTTCCGGCGCCGCCTCCCGGCCTGAGCTGGAACGATGCGCTGGTCACCCACGTGCAAGTGGTCAACCACGTCCGCGGCGCCGACTTGCGCGTGGATCTGCGCGGCCAAGGGGTGCGCGGGGTGCTCAAGAACGGCCAGGGCACCATCCAGTGCAGTGGCCAGGACTGCGTACTGGGACAATGAACGCGGCTGCGCGCCTGCCGCAATGGCGGGGGCGCAACCCGGACGCGGCAACGCCGCCGCGCCGGACTGGCGATCCGGCTGGCCGCGCCAGCGGCTGCAACGCGTAAACCTGTGCATGGCCGCCGGCATCGCGTCGGCGGCCCGCACAGGGGGAACGATCATGCTCGGATCCAGGATGCGGACGGCGCTGGGATGGGCGCTGTTGCTGCTGGCGGCCCTGCCCGGCTGCGCCAACCTCGGCGCGGTACGCGAGTTCAGCGCCGCCTCGGCCCAGCTCACCGGCTATCGCGACGTCACCCAGCGCTACGTTGGCAGCGCCGACCGTCAACTGGCCAACCTGCCCGCGGCCAAGGCCTACGACAGCCCGCGCCAGAACCTGGTCCAGCTCCAGGCCGACAGCCAGCGGCAGAAAGCCAGCCTGCTCAAGCTGCACGACGTCGGCACCGGCTACATGGCCGCCCTGACGAAACTGGCCGGTGAAGACAGCTATCGCATCGGCGCGGACATCGACGCCGTGTCCGGCGCGATCGAAGCCGCACCGCAACTGGGCATCGATGCCGAGGACGCAGCCGCCTACGCCCGCATCACATCGACGGTGAGCAGTTGGATCCTGGCCGCCAAGCAAGCGCGCGATGTGCGCCGCATGCTCAAGGCCCACGGCCAGGACATGGACCGGCTGCTCGCCGCGATGCAGCGTGCGTCGGTGTCCTACCAGGGCGTGTTGACCCAGGAGCAACAGACCGCAGCGGCGATCCAGCAGGCCCGCCTCGCGGTGTGGCAACAGCCCAAACCCGGCGAGAGCGCGGCCGAGAGCATGCGCCGCGACGCGGTGCTGGCGACCTTGCGCCAGACCTATGCGCCCGTCGCCGACAGCCAGGCGCAGGCGGTGCAGGCCGCCGCCGCGGCCGCCAAGGGGCTGGCGCAGGTGCGCGATGGGCACCGCGCCATGCTGGGCGAAGCCGACCGGCTGCAGTCCAAGCAGTTGCAGGCACTGCTCAAGCAAGCCGTGGCCGACATGAAAACCGTGCGCGGCCAGCTCGACTCGCTCTAGCGCACCGCCGGGCCACCGCGGCACGGCGCCCGTCCGCCGACCCAGCCGCCATCTTCCAGACACCACCGGCGGCCGCCCTGAGCGGCCCGCCACAGGGGAACGACATGAGCCAGACCATGCTGTCCGACGCCGCGGCCGTGCAGGCCGCCGCACAAGGCTTGGCCGAAGTCGCCGATGCGATCCGTCCTCGCATCCAGCAAGGCTTCGACCGCGGCGAACTCGACCTGGACGCCTACCTGGCCCACACCGCCGAGGAAGTGGATCTGCGCACTCGGGCGGCGGTGCTGTACGGACGCGCCATCGATCATGTGCTCGCCGACGCGCAACTGCCGCAGGAGCGCTTGCTCGAAGCGATCGAGCAGGCCAAGCGGCAGATCGCCCAGGTCGACAAGCTGCGCCGCGCGCTGAAGCTCCTCACCGCCACCCTCGTCCTGGCTGGCGCGATCGTCGGGCGCAACGCCAAGGGTGCGGTCGACAGCGCCAAGGCACTGGCCAAGCTCGCCGCTGCCGATCCGGGCGGCGCCGGCGCCGGCAAAGCCCAGGCCGCCGGCAAGCCGGCCGCCAAGAGCAAGGCCCAGCTCGCCGCCGCCGATGGAGAAAAGGGCAACGGTGCCAGCGCCGCCAAGACCGCCGCTACCCCGCCGGCCGCCGGCCAGCCTGCTGCCTCCAAGGCCACGGCCAAGCCGGTTGCGGCCCATTCCGCTGCCGCCGAGTCCGCTGCAACCAAGACCGCGGCCCAGCCCGCTGCGAAGCCGGCCAGCGCGGGCAAGAGCGGCGCCTCCGCCGGCAAGCCGGGCAAGCGCACCGCCTGAGCGCGCGCAGGCGCGCCCGCGCCGCGCTCACTCCTGTGCGCGCGGCGGGATCGAGTACGTGCCCACCGCGTGCGCCACCGGCTCATCCAGGCCCTGCGAGTACAGCCACACCTCGCCCACCGCCAGCGCACGACCGAGCTTGAGCAAGCGGCACTCCGCGCGCAGCGGCCGGTCGGCCGCAGGCTTGCGCAGGAAGTTCACGGTGAGGCTGGTGGTCACCGCCAGCGGCACGATGCCGATCCGGCCCAGGATCGCCAAGTACAGGGCGACGTCGGCCACCGCCATCAATACCGGGCCCGACACCGTGCCGCCCGGCCGCAGTTCGGCCTCGCCGACCGGATGGGTGACCACCGCGCCGTCTTCATCGACCGTTTCGAGCACGCAGCGGCTCTGCGGGAATTCGGAGGCCATGAACGCGGCCAGTTGTTGTTTCGTCGCCGCCATCGCTTTCTCCTGGGGCCGGTCGCTGCGCAGGCGCGCGCCGCCGGCCGACCTTGCGGCAAGCGCGGCGCTGGCGCAAGCGCGCAATCGGCTCGGTTGCGCTGCACCGGCGATGGGTCGGCACCGACGCTGGCGTTCACCGCGTCGCCAGGGCCGCGGCCGCCACCGCCACCAATCCGCCGGACACGCCTTCCAGCCAACGTCGCCGCCGCTCGCTCCAGCCGCCTGCGCTGCTCGCGGCGCGGCCCAGCAGCAGGCTCAGGCCGGCATAGACCAGGCCGCACAGCGCCACGAACACCGCCGACAGCAGCAGGGCTTGCGCCGCCGGCGAGCCCGGGCCGCGCATGAACTGCGGCAGGATCGCGAGGTAGATCAGCAGGCCCTTGGGATTGAGCGCCGCGGTCAGCAAGCCGCGGCCGAACGCCGCGCCCGATCCGGCCGGCCGCGGCGCCGGCGCGCCGCGGCGCAGCGCCGAATGCAGCAAACGCCAGGCCAGCCAGCCCAGGTAGGCCACGCCGAGCCAGCGCAGGCCCTGGAACAGCAACGGCGAGGCCGCGACCAGGGCGGCCAGGCCGAGCGCGGCCAGCAGCGAATGCAGCGCATAGCCGGCGCAGACCCCGGCGGTAGCGCGCAACCCGGCGCCGGCGCCGCCGCCGAGGGCCTGCGAGGCGATGAACAGCATGTCCGGACCCGGCGTGCAGATCAGCGGCAGGACGGTGGCGGCGAACAGCAGCAGCAGGCTCGGTTCCATGGCGTCCATGCTGGCGCCGGAGCCGCGCAATCGGGTTGCGATATCGCGCGGATTTGCGGCTAGATTGGCATCGCCTGCCACGCCCGGGCGATCGCGGAGAACGCCATGCCCCTCAAGCTCGACCAGATCGACCGCCGCATCCTGCGCGCCCTGCAGCGCGACGGCCGCCTGCAGAACACCGAACTGGCGCGCGAGGTCGGCCTGTCGCCCTCGCCCTGCCTGCGCCGGGTGCGATTGCTGGAAGAAGCCGGGGTGATCGAACGCTACGCGGCCCTGCTCAGCCCGGCCCGGCTCGGCCTGGGCATGACCTTGTTCGCGCGGGTCTGGCTGACCGCGCAGGACAACGAGACCATCGAGCGCTTCATCGCTGCGATGGAGCGGCTGCCGCAGGTGATGGAATGCTACATCATGCTCGGCGACAGCGATGCGCTGCTGCGCGTGGTGGTCGAGGACCTGGACGATTACCGCCGCTTCCAGACCCGCCACCTGACCCGCGGCAACGGCATCCAGAACGTCAAGACCGACCTGCCCAGCCAAGTGGTCAAGCGCAGCCACGAACTGCCGGTCTGAGCCGCGCGGCCGCCGCCCTGGGATGCTTCGACCGGACGGCGCGGCAGGCCGCGCAGGCGAGCGCGGCCGCGTTGCAGCAACCCCTCGGCCCTGGCGCAACGGGCGATCATCGGGCGGGTCCGCCCTCGCCGACCGCCAGCGCGGCTCCGTCCATCGGCCCCACCGGCTCGCCGGCCGCGGCCTTGGTTAGACTGACGCCTTTCCCGAGCCGCCTCCCGACCATGCGCCTCCAAGCCTGTGCCCTGCTGGTTCCTGTCTTTCTGCTGACGGCCTGCCAGGCCGATGCGCCGCCCGCCGAGGTCAGCGCGTCCGTCCCGGTCGCCTCCACCACCATCGCGACCGCTGCGCCCAGTGAGGCCGCAGCCCAGGCCCCGGCGGCAGCGCCGAGCGCCGCCAGCGCCGAACCCGAGGTCGCGCGCGGTTTCCGCAAGGACATGCCCTACTCCGAACTGCGCAAGCGCCTGCTCGATGCCGGCTGGCTGCCGCTGCGCGACGCGGACTGCCAGAGCAACGTCGGCGGCGAGGCCGATGTATGCAACTACCTGCCGGAAACCACCGGTTGCAGCGGCGACGGCCACTGCACCCTGCGCTTCGGCCATGCCGGCAGCGGCCAGATCGCGCGCATCGGCACCTACGGCCCCAACGATCCGGGCAACACCCTGGGCGAAGGCAAGGCGCTGACGGTGCGCTACTGGGAGTTCAGCGCGGTCGATCCGGTCGCCGCGCCGTCCTGCCCGTCGCAGGACTTCCAGGCCTTCCTCCAGCACTACGCCAGCGATCCGGCCGCGGCCAAGCGCTTGAACGCGCCGCTGGTGAAGACCGTGGAGCTGCGCTCGGATGGCGAAGGCGATTTCCCGCAGCCGGTCTACATGACCGCTTCCGCCTACGATGGCTTCAATGTGCGCTTCCAGGGCGGTGCGTTCCATCATGTGGACAGCGAAGGCGCGGTCGATCCCGATCCGCTGCGCCTGGACATCTCGGCGCAGGGCGCCGACCAGCGCCTGGTCGCTTACCAGTACGGCATGTCGGAAGGCAATTCCTACCGGTTCGAGCGGCACGCCGGTTGCTGGCGCCTGGCCGAAGACCCCGAGCCGCCGGCGCCCTGAGCGCCCAGCGCGGCCCCGACCCCGGCGGCCCGGAACACTGCGCGGGCCACCCGGCCCGTTGCGCGCGCCGCACGCAACCGGTCCGGTCGCGCTCATACGGCGCTCGCTGCTGCGGGCGCGCAGCCTGCCTGCGCGAGCTTACTTGCGCGCCCTTACTGCAAGGACCTATTCGCGCGAACTTACTTGCGCGAACTACTTGCGCGGACTACGTGCGTGAACCCGCGCGCGCCCATCCGCGCGCACGAACCGAAGCGCCCTGGCTCAACCGCACGACGGCCCCGCCGCACCACTCCGCCCACTCCGCGCCCGCACGCCTGACGCCGCCTCGAACGCATCCTCGCCGCCCATTCGCAACCGGGCGCGGCCATAGGACACGACACAGCGATCCACCCATGGATCGATCCTCCGGCGCCGCCGCTGCAACCGGGCTGACACAGGATTTTCGCGCGCGCCAGAGAGGGTCGTTTCGCGCCCGGGCGCAATCGCAGGACACGCCGCCCGCGATAGCGCGCCATTGTCCGACCTGCGTCGCGCAATCGCGCGTACAGCGACGCAACGATGACAACCACATGGCATATCGATGACTTGCTACGCCCATGGCGATTCGGGTCATCCCTAGCTGACGCGATGCAGCGGCGCGGATGAAATGGCGTCCCCGCCCCCAGGAACCGCCGTCGTGACCGAACCGCGCATCGACACCACCTTGCCGCCCTCGCAGTACGTCGCACCTCAGCCCGACCCGGTGCAGCACACGGTCAAGGACGGCGAAACGGTGGAAAGCATCGCCGCCCAGTTCAACACCACCGAACAATCCATCCGCGACATCAACCCGCAGATCCGCGACCCGGACCGCCTGCTCGCCGGCGACACGCTGGCGATCCCGCCGGTGAAAGTGCACCCGGCGGTGGGCAAGGCCGTGGATGCGGTGGTCGCCAAGGAGGCCTCGCCCGAACAGCGCGCCCAGGCCTATGCCGAGGTGCAGGACGCAGTCGAACGCGCCGGCGCCGGCGGCATCGCCGAATCCGCGCTGCCGGCGCAGGCCGTGCAGGCCTTGCAGCAGGCCGGCGTGCCCACCGGCGTGGATCCGCGCGTCGCCAAGGCGGTGGACGCCGCGATCAAGCCCGAAGCCAGCCTGGACCAGCACCTGGCCGCCTACGCCGAAATGCAGGCGTATGTGGACAGCGTCGGAGGCGTCAGCGACCAAGGCATCGTCCAGGAAGCGCTGCCGCTGGCCGCGGCCGAGCGGCTGGCGGCCAAGGGCGTGCCGAGCATCGCACCGGACACGATCAAGGCCGCCGACCGCCTGCTCGCCGACGACGCCAGCGTGGATCAGCGCCACGCCGCCTACCAGGCGGTGCAGAAAGCGATCGACGCGCGCGGCGGCGCCGGCCAGCCCAACGGCGTAGCCAGCGACGCCGTCCCCGGCGTGGCCGCGCAGGTGCTCACCCAGGGCGGGCATCCGCTCAAGTTCGATCCAGCCGTGGTTTCGGCAGTGAACCAGGCCCTGCCCGGCGCGCCGGGCGCGCAGACCCTGCAAGCCTACGAGCGCGTGCAGGACGTGGTGGACCAAGCCGATGCGCCCTTGAGCCCGGCCGACCTGAAGGCCACCGCCTCGGCCGCTGCGCTGGTCGCGCAGGCCCAGGGCCAGGGCGATCCGCAGGCCGCGCTGAAGGCGCTGGACGCCGGCTACGCCCAGGCCGAACCGGCGGTGCAGCAGCGCGTGCTGGCCGATCCGGCCGCGCGCGGCATCCTCCAGCAGGCCGCCGACTGGGCCACCGAACCGCTCGGCCGCGAGCCCGGCCAGAACGGCGCCGGCCAACAGGCTCCGGCGCTGGAATCCACCCGCCGGCTCGAACAACTGACCCAAGGCCTCGACCCGGCGCTCGGCGGCGCGCTGTTGAGCGCGGCCATTCCCGCCTACGAAGGCTACGCCCGCAGCGACACCGGCGCCGGCTTCGGCCCCGAAGGCATCCAGAACCTGGGCAAGGTCTTCGACCGCGTGGCCGGCACGCCGCAAGGCGATGCGGCGATCAAGCGCCTGGCGCAGAGCGCCGAGTTCATGTCCAACCAAGTGCCCACCACTGGCCTCGGCCCCGGCATGCAGGCCTTCATGGATGCGCGCAACCTCTCCGCCACCTTGAAGCAACACGTGGGCGACTACGCCAAGCTCACCGAGGAATTGTCCTGGCTGGCCTCCAACCATGGCGGCGCGATGACGCCGGAGCAGCTCAACCAAGCCATCGAAGACCTGCGCACCGAAAAAGGCCCGGCCTGGGAAGCCCAGGTCAAGGAACTGGAGGGCAAGCTCGCCGCCGACGGCAAGCAGTTGCTGGAAACCGTCGCCGCGCTCAGCCAGGCGCCGGCCGACAACGCCACTGCCGAGGCCCTGCTCAAGGACTCCGGCGCGCAGTTCGCGGTCAGCCTGGCGCTGAAGCAAGACCCGGCCTACCTCAACACCCCCGCCGGGCAACAGGCGATGCTCAGCCTGGCCGATGCCGCCAAGGGCGCCAAGATCGGCGAGCAGACGCTCAAGCTCAGCCGCGAAGTGGCCAACGCCTGGATCCGCCACAACGTGCTCGACGCCGCCCAGGGCTTCAATCCGGCCGACCCGGGCAGCCGCGCCGCGGCGGTGGCCTCGATCGACAAGCTCAAGAACGGCACTGTCGCCGACCTGCTCGGCATTTCCAAGAGCAAGCTCGACAATGCGGTCGATGCACTGAAGCTGTCGCTGCCGCAGGGCCAGGAAAGCGCCGAACGCATCGCCGGCCGCCTGCGCGAGCTGGACAAGGTGCTGCAGACCGACGACTTCAAGCCGGCCTTCGACAAGGGCCTGCCGGCCGGCCAGCTCATGCGCAGCCTCGGCCTCGCCTTCGCCGGGGTGGGCTTCGCCAACTCGCTCAACCTCGCCGCCACCAACCCCAGCCTGAAGAACGACCTGAAGGTGATCGTCGATGGCGCCAGCCTCGGCCAGAAGGGCACCGAACTGGCCATCGGCCTGGGCAAGGTCTCCGACGACGGACTGCTGGGCAAGTTCGGCAGCGCCGCTTCAGGGCGCATCTTCGGCGTGCTCAGCGCCGGCTTCGACCTGTGGACGGCGGGCGAGAAGTTCTTCGCCGGCGACGCCACCCGCGGCGCGCTGTACACCGCCGGCGCGATCGGCGGCGGCCTGGCGGCCACGGCCGGCACCTCGTTCGCAGCCTCGCTGGGCATCGGCGCCTGGGCCGGACCGGTCGGCATCGGCCTGGTCATCGTCTCGGCCGCCGGCCTGTATCAGATGGACCGCGTGGACCGTTCCAACCTGCACATGAACGACACCTCGCAGCGCTTCCTCGAACACGCCGGCTTCAGCGCGGAAATCTCCCGCGCCCTGGTCGATCAGAGCGGCGAAGGCCACAGCGTGGTACCGGCCTTGACTGCGTATGCCAACGCCCAGGGCTACGACCTGAGCCAGCCCGATCACCAACGCAAGTTCGTCGCCTGGGTCGAAGGCCTGGGGGTGGACAAGGTCTCGCAATTGCGCGACGCCCTGCACCACAAGCTCGACGCCAGCGACGGCGATATCGAAGCCTTGGCCTATGCCACCGCCAAGGCCGATCTCGGCCCTGGCGCGTCCAAGTACAACGACGAAGCGCTGACCCAGATCGGCCTGCCGATGGTGATGGGGCAACTGTTGCTGGGCCAGGGCAGCGCCACGCTTACCCCGGTCGGCACGCCGACCTACGGCGGCGGCGAGTACATCTGAGGCAGGGTTCGCCGCAGGGGCCGGCTCCGCCGAGGCGGCGCCGGCCCAGCGATGCGTTCGCTCTGTCCGTGCGATGCAGCCCCGGCCAGTGCGGCCGCCGGCGGTCGCGGGCGAAGGCGCCGCAGCCAGGCCGTGGCCGCGCGCAGCCAGCCAGCGCCTGGGCCATTCGCCCAACACCGTCGTCCTGAACGAAGCGCCGCAGGAGCGTCGCCACGCGACCCGCCGATCGCACCGCAAGCCCGCGCCCCGGGGCGAGCCCCCATGCCAGCATCGCCCTTGCTGGCATCGCCCCTGCCGATGTCGGCGCCGGCCTGAGCCGGGGGCGCGCCGACGTCCGGTCGCCCGGCACGCACTCCGAACACACACGCTGGACTGAGCGATGGCACCGCCCCAATGCCGGCGATGGAACACTGCGGCCCATCGACCGCGTCGAGCCCTGCCCTGTGCCGGAGTAGCCCCGCTGCTGGCAGCGCCCGCGACTGCGTCCGTCGCTGCTGCGAGCGGGAAAAACGCGGCTTTCCGCATCCGCGCGCCAGGCGGCGGCGCCAGGACGGGCGCGGCGGAACGGATCGTTCCCGGATGCAACGATGGC